>JAFRDL010000065.1 GCA_017411265.1 Oscillospiraceae bacterium
CCACGACGGCGTCGCAGTACATGGCGCCGCCGATGCCGGCGCCGTTGTTCCGCCCCCGGGCGGTGACGCTGCCCCCGTGGATCCGCACGTCCGCGGTGTAGTAGCCGGGGCCCTTTTCCTGCTTTCTGTCGATGTGGCTGCTGCCCACGCCGGAGCCGATGCCGCTGGCGCCCCGGGCGTCCACAGCTCCCCCGCGGATGACGATCTTTCCGCTGTCGGCGTGGTTGCCGCCGCCGATGCCGGCGCCGCTGCCGTCCCCCCGGGCGGTGACGCGGCCGCCGTTGACGGTGATGACGCCTCAGTCCTGATCCTCCATTTTGAACCCGGCCCGGACGCCCAGACTGTTCACCGCCGAGCCGATGCCCGCGGCGTTGCTGCCGCCGTTGGCAACGATCTCCCCGCCGTTGCAGTAGATGTCGCCGTAATACACCCCGCCGTAAAAGCTGCCGCCGATGCCGGCGGAGTTTCGCCCGCCGTTGGCGATGAGGGTGCCGGCCCCGTCGATGGACAGGGAGGGAAGATCGTCGTCGGAATAGCTCACCTGGATCCCGGCAAAGTTGTCGTCTCCGGTGAAGGTGTTCACATACCCGGGGGCCAGCAGGACCACCGGAGCGCACCCCGGCGCACCGGTGAGCCCCGCGCCGCCCCGGGCAGTGACCTCCACGCCCAGCAGCGTGAGCTGGCAGTCCCCGTCCAGCACGACCCGGTATCCGTCCCCGCCGCCGGACAGGGCCACGTCCCCGCCCCGGACCGTGAGAACGCCCCGGTCAAAGGCCACGTCCGCCCACTTGCCCAGCTTTACGGTGAAGCCTCCGTAGGTGCGCACCCGGGAGGAGACAAGCTCCTGTTCCTCCCACGGGGGCTGGGGATATGCCCGACCCGGTACGGACAGGACCAGCGCGCAGCAGAGAAGCGCCGGCAGCCAGAGCCAGCGGGACAGTCGTTTCATAGCCGGAGCCTCCCCTCGTTTCGACGTTCGGATACTTTTTCAACTGTATATTACCACCGAATGGAAATTATGTCAACCCAAACCAGCGGAAAACTGCCCGTCGGAACGCCCCGAAGAATTCCGCTGTCCCGGGATCCCGATGACAGAAACGGGGAAGTGTACCGGAAAAAACAGAAAGAATCGCTGGCTTTTCCCGAGGAATGTGCTACAATGACTAAACACTGCCCGTTTTTCCCAACGGCGTCCAGGGGGTGATCCCGTGAAAAGAAGAATGACCTATCCCATCTACCGGGTCATCGTATGGCTGGTGCGGCTGTTTTCCCCGAAGATGACCCCGGAGGGGACGGAGAACATCCCGCCGGAGCCGGTGCTGATCGTGGGGAACCACACCCAGATGAACGGCCCCATCGCCTGCGAGATCTACTCGCCGGTGCGTCGGTACACCTGGTGTGCCGGAGAGATGATGGTGTGGAAGGAGGTCCCCGCCTACGCCTACCGGGATTTCTGGTCCCAAAAGCCCAAAGGCGTGCGGTGGCTGTACCGCATCCTGTCGTATCTCATCACGCCGCTGTCGGTGGTGGTGTTCAACAACGCCGATACCGTTCCCGTCTGGCATGACAACCGGATCATCTCTACCTTCCGGCAGAGCATGGAAAAGCTGCAGGAGGGGGCCAGCCTGGTGATCTTCCCGGAGCACGACGTGAAGTACAACAACATCCTCTACGAGTTTCAGGAGCGGTTCGTGGACCTGGCGAAGCTCTACTACAAAAAGACCGGCCATGCCCTGGCCTTCGTGCCGCTGTACATCGCCCCGGCGCTGGGGAAAATGGTCTACGGCGCGCCCGTCCGCTTCCGGCCGGAGGCGCCCATCCAGGAGGAGCGGGAGAGGATCTGCGCGTATCTCATGGAGGAGATCACCCGCATGGCCCGCGCCCTGCCCCGGCACCGGGTGGTGCCCTACCGGAACATCCCGAAGAAGGACTATCCCTACAACATTCCCGGCGAGGTGAACGAGCCATGAAAAAACCGGCGGTGGACTACAGCGGATTCCGCTTTTCCCGCCTCAACGAGCCCCAGTTTTCGCATCTCAAGCTTCTGGCGGGATGGATCGTCTACTTCATCCTGTATTTCCTCACGGAGAACCTGATCCCGCTGGAGAGATGCCACGTCATCCACTGTCGGCTGGATGACGTGATCCCCTTCAACGAGTATTTCTTCATCCCGTACACCTTCTGGTTTTTGCTGGTGGTGGGGTCGCTGCTGTGGTTCCTGCTCTACGACGTGGAGAGCTTCCGGGGCCTGTCCAAGTTCATCATCGTCACCCAGATGGTGGCCATGGCGGTGTACATCCTCTACCCCAGCCGCCAGGACCTCCGGCCCGACGTGTTTCCCCGGGACAACTTCCTGACCCATGTGGCGGCGTTCATCTACGCCTTCGACACCCCCACGGGGGTCTGCCCGTCCCTGCATGTGGCGTATTCCATGGGCATCGCCTCCGCCTGGGTGAAGAAGAAGGACGCCCCCGTGATCTGGAAGGCGTTCGTGGTGTTCGCCGCGGCGGTCATCAGCATCGCCACCGCTTTTGTGAAGCAGCACTCGGTGGTGGATATCCTGTGGGCCCTCCCGCTGAGCGTCCTGGCGGAATGGATCGCGTTCCGCGGCTACTGGCGGGAGCGGCTCGCGGGACGCGGACACGATCGGTGACCGATCGGACAGCGATATCGCACCGGCCGATCGTGCCGGATTGCACAAGCCGGTCGTTCCCGGAACTCCCGGATATGCGCAAAAAAAGCCTTCCCCTTGAGGGACGCGGCGGCAGCCGCGGCGGATGAGGTGGAGACGCACCTCTGTCTTCAAGGGAATGAAGCAAGAGAGACAGAATCGGCGTGACCGTGACGGTCACGCCGATTTCGTACTTTTGCCGGCCGGAAAAACGGCGACAAAAAATTCCTTGCAGGATGCGCCCGGGATAAGTCCGCCTTTTTTGGAAGGCTTATCCCTCTCCGTCCAGGTCGGCCAGGGCCGCGTCGATCTCCCGGTGCCGCTCGTAGAACAGCAGGTCTTTGCTGTGGGCGGCGTAGTCCGGGCTGCCGTGCCGGGCGATGAATCCGGCGGTGTGGGGGTTCACCGACAGCTCCGTCACGAAGATCAGCAGCTCCTGCCCCCCGGCGAAGGCCTTCCGGCAGAAGGCGAAGGCGCCGGCCAGATGGGCCCCGGCGATCGCCGCCTCGGCCTTCCGGTCTTTCATCTGCCGGTCGTAGTCCGCCTTCAGCCGCCGCATGGCGTCGCCGCTGTCTTTGGCGGGGGCGCGGCGCAGGTCCTCGCTCTCCCGGGCGAGCATATCCAGCGTTTTGTGCAGGCGGACTCTCTCCGCTGCGTCCGGAGCCAGGGCGGAGCCGGCGCCCTCCAGCGCGGCGCGGAGCGCGTCCGTCTGCCGGTCCAGGGCGGCGAGGACATCCTCCCCCGGCTCGGAGAGGGCGATGCGGATCTCCCGCATGGCGCTGAGAAGACCGGCGGTGGCGGCCTCGGCGGCGGCGAGGGCTTTGAATTCCTCCGTCAGGGCATCCAGCAGCAGCCCCAGCAGCGCCAGTCTCTCGTCGAAGGGCGCCCGCCGCGCCCGGTCCTCGATCTCCGCCGGAGCGTCACCCGCCAGGATGGCGGGGATCTGGTAGTCGGAGCGGTATTTGTGGAACAGGTCGTAATAGATGGCGAAGTCCCGGGCCACCCGGGGATTCTGGAGATACTGGCTCACCAGCTTTTCCTCCACCGGAAGGGAGCGCTTCTCGCACAGACGGATCATCTCGCTGAGATCCGACCAGCCCCGGGCGGTGACGAAGCTCTTTCCCCCGGCGGTGGTCTCCACCCGGTAGAAGTCGCCCTTCTTTCCCTCCAGATAGGCCAGGATGGCGGGGTGCACCCCGCTGAGATAGGCGTACTCCTTCCAGGCGTCATAGTCCGGCTCCGCGTCGATGCGCTTGAGCCGGTCCCAGGTGACGATGTCGAACTCCCGCACCGAGCGGTTGTATTCCGGCGGGTTGCCCGCGGTGACCACGATCCATCCCGCCGGGACGGCGTGGCGGCCGAAGACCTTGAACTGCAGGAATTGGAGCATGGCCGGGGCCAGAGTCTCGCTGACGCAGTTGATCTCGTCCAGGAAGAGGATGCCCTCCCTCTTCCCGGTAGCCTCCATGGCGTCGTATACCGCGGCGATGATCTCCGACATGGTGTATTCGCTCACGGAAAACTCCCGGCCGCCGTAGGCCTTTTTGGCGATATAGGGCAGACCCAGGGCGCTCTGCCGGGTGTGGTGGGTCATGGAGTAGCTGACGAAGGCCACGTCTAGCTCCCGGGCCAGCTGCTCCATGATGGCTGTCTTGCCGATGCCCGGAGGTCCCATGAGGAACACCGGGCGCTGCCGCTCCATGGGGATCTCGTAGTCCCCGTATTCGTTCTTGGCCAGATACGCCGTCATGGCGATGCGGATCTGTTCCTTGGCTTCTTTGATATTCATGGCGTCGACCTGCTTTCTCGGATGATCTCAGGAGTGCCGGGACAGCCCTTGAAGGCTCCCGGGCCGATAACGGTGTCCGGTCCCAGGCGGATCTCCCGCAGCCGGACACAGCCGGAAAAGGCGCCTTCGCCCAGGGTGCGGACGGAGTCGGGCACGGCGATCCGGCTCAGGGCGGCGCACCCGGCGAAGGCGTAGCCGCCCACAGTTTCCAGACCGGGCGGCAAAACCGCTTCGGTGAGGGCGGCGCAGCCGTGGAAGGCCATGCCGCCGATGTGACGCAGCCCGTGGGGGAGGCGGAGATTGACGAGCTCGGCGTGACCGGAAAAAGCCCCCTCGGCGATGCCGACGACGCCCTCCGGCACGTCGGCGGCGGCGCTCTCCCGGGTGCGGCGGAGGATCCAGTTTCCCACCCGGAGGAAGCCGTCGGTCTCCCGGGCGGCAGGACAGTCCAGAAAGGCATCCCGGCGGATGGCGGCCAGGTTGTCCGGCAGACCGATCTCCCGGAGGGAGACGCAGCCGGAAAAGGCCCCCATGCCCAGGAGAGTCAGCCCCTCCGGCAGGAGGACCTCCCGGAGGGAGGGGCACATGGCAAAGGCATAATTGCCCACCCGTTCCACTCCCGGAGGGAGTTCCGCCGTTTCCAGGGAGGAGCAGCGGTAAAAGAGGAAGCTCTCCGCGGCGGACAGTCCTCCGGGCAGGCGGACCCGGCGCAGAGAGGTGCAGCCATCCAGGGCATGCTCCCCCAAACGGACGACGCTCTCCGGCAGCCGCAGCTCCGTGAGGGAGGTGCAGCCCGCCAGAGCCCGCTCTCCCACGGTGCGGATCCCGGGACGGACGACCACGCTCCGGAGGTCGTCCCGCCGGGCCAGCAGACCCGGCCCCATGGCCGTCACACGGGAGCGGCCAATGGAGGCGGGCACCTCCAGCTGGGGGGCAGACTCTCGGCAGGCCGTGAGGATCAGTGCGCCGTCCGGGCCCTTTTCCGTCTGCCAGACCCGCCGCAGCTCCTCCGCAGTGGGGGTGCCGAAGAGGAAACGCTCCTCCTCCCGCTCCCGGCGGCGCTCTATGGCGGAGAGGACCTCCGGCGTGAGCAGACGCTGCTTTTCCCGGAAAAGCAGAGCCACCGTCTCCGTCTGCCTCGCCTCCGCGGCCCTCTCCCCCAGAGGCTCCAGCTCCTCCGGGGAGAACAGGGCCAGCGCCAGCATCCGCCGCAGCAGGGGGAGGTGGTCCAGGGCGTAGACGCCCAGGGCCTTCCGCTGTCGGCGGAGATAAACGTCATACTCCCGGCACAGCCCGGGGTCCGGCGTCTCTCCCTTTTCCGCCGCCCGGGCAAAGCCCGCCGCGGCGGCAGGCCGCCAGCGGGAGGGGATCTCTCCGGGCCGCCGCCCGGGGAGATACAGCTCCGTGCCCGGAGAAAAGGCGTCCCGGCCCAGAACGGCAGGGGAGGGGACCGTGACCGCCTCCAGCGCGGCGCACCCGGCGAAGGCCTCCGGCCCCAGCCGGGTCAGCGTGGCGGGGAGGGAGAGGCGCTTCAGCCGGGGACAGTCGGCAAACGCCCGGCGGGGAAGAGAGACGCTCCCCTCCCGGAGCTCCGCCGCGGTCAGCGCGGCGCAGCCCTCCGCCAGGAAAGGACCCAACGCGGCCTTTCCCGGGAGGGTCAGCCGGGGAAGACTCTCACAGCGGCGAAAGGCGCCGGCGCCCAGCCGCTCCAGCCCCTCCGGCAGCTCCGCCCGGCGGAGGGACCGACACCCGGCGAAGGCCTCCGTGCCCACGGTGCGGACCCCGTCGGGAAGACGGATCTCCTCCAGCGCCTCGCATCCGGCGAAGGCCTCTGCCCCCACGGTGCGGAGAGTGGCGGGAAGCGCGGCGCGCCGCAGCCCCCGGCAGTTCCGGAAGGCAGCGCCGCCCACGGCGGCGATCCCCTCTCCCAGCTCCAGCGTCAGCGCCCGGCCGCCGGAAAAAAGTTCCCGCCCCATGCGCCGGAGGGATCCGGGCAGCCGGACCCGCTCCAGAGCCGGGCAGTCCCGGAAGGCGCCGTCTCCCAGGGACCGCAGCCCCTCGGGAAGCGCCGCGCTCTCCAGCGCGGCGCACCCGGCAAAGGCGTCGGCGCCCAGGGAGCGGAGAGAGGCGGGGAGCGCC
>JAFRDL010000066.1 GCA_017411265.1 Oscillospiraceae bacterium
ATGAGGACCGGATTGTTTTTGGTTTTCCGGGAGAGGATGCGGATCACGTTCCGGATCTCGCTGTCCCGTCCGATCACCGGGTCCAGCTGGTTGTCCCGGGCCCGCTGCACCAGATCGGTGCCGTACTTGGTCAGGGCGTCGTAGGTGCTCTCGGGGTCGTCGCTGGTGACGGGATTGGATTTCACCTTGGCCAGCTCCCGGGAGAAGTCCGCCCGGCTGATGTTGTGGTCGGCAAAGATCCGCTTGATGGCCGGGGTCATGGAGGCGAAGATGCCCATCATCAGGTGCTCCACGGACACATACTCGTCCTTCAGGGACTTGGCGGCGGTCTCCGCGGCCCGGATCACCCGGTCCGCCTCGGGAGAGAGATAGACTTCGCCGGGATTGCCCACCTTGGGCAGGGCGGCGATGGCGGTGTCCAGCTCCGAGAGGAGGACGTTGCAGTCCACGCCCATCTTCCCCAGCAGGGAGGGGATCAGCCCTCCGTCCTGGTCCACCAGCGCGTAGAGCAGGTGCTCCGGCGCGATGGTGCTGTTTCGGTTTTCCTGTGCCATGGACTGGGCGGTGCGCACCGCGTCCAGGCTTTTTTGCGTATAATTCTGTGCGTTCATGACAAACATCCCCCTTTCAGATGCGGATGGAAGAATGAGTTAACTGGGAATAATAGGCGGCCTCCACCTCGTGGGCGTCCATGCTGCCGCCCAGATACGCCTTCATCAGCCGGTCGAAAAGCTTGATGTACTCGCTGATGGCCTCCGCCAGGTCCTCCGCGGTGCAGTCCCGGTCCGGCGCGGCGATGCTCCGGATGAACTTGCCCTCGTACAGGGCGTAGCTGACCATTTCCGCGCCGACCGAGGGCCGGTGGGTGTCCTCCAGCCGCTTCCACAGCCGGAAGAAGTCCGTCATGGCGTCGATCAGCGCGGCGGACTGGGTGCGGAATACCACCGTCAGCTCCCCGATGGAACCCTCGCCGCCCCGGTAGAGCTCCACCTCGTACTTCACCGTGGGCCGGTATTTGTACTGGAGGGAGCTTTTCAGGGACATACTGAAGGTATTGGGGGCGAAGAACGGCACCAGATCCCGTTCCGGGCTCATGAGCCGCTCCATGGCGGAGAAGATATCGTTGATCCGGCGTTCCGGGGTGGTGTAGTTCACGTACTCCGCCAGGATCTGATTGATCAGATTGGAGCGGTTGGTTCCCATCCGATGGGCCAGAGCGTCCACCTCCCGGACCACTTCGTCGTTGAGCATCAGACTGTACAGGGTCTTTTTCATAGGATCATCCCTTTCCTGTTTCTGGAGACTATTATACTACGCCGTTATATTTTGTCAATAGTTTTATATAAATATTATTACAAAAAATATAAACGAAGCGAAAATTTTTGGATGCTCCGGGAAAAACCGGCGAACGTTCTTTTCGCTGACCGGTACCGAAAAAAAGAAGCCCGCGAACCGTTGATAACAAAGGCGTTCCTTGCTATGATAGAAAAAACACCCATGAGAGGCAGAACCGATGACGCCGGACCGCTGGCAGAACACGTGGTGCGGACGGTCTGCCTTCCGGCGAAAGGATGCCTTCCGCTCACGGAGGAAACAAAGAATGCCCATCGAACGAAAAGACTGCGCGGCGGTGATCCTGGCCGGAGGCCTGTCCCGCCGTATGGGCCGATGTAAGGCGACTCTTCTGCTGGATGGAGAGACCATGCTGCAGCGGACGGCCCGCTGCCTGGACGGGTTCCCGGAGCTGCTGATCTCCGCCAACGATCCGGCCCTGGGGGATGAACGGGGCCGGGTGGTGCCGGACGAGTATCCCGGGCAGGGGCCGATGGCCGGCCTTCACGCCGTTATGGGGGCGACGGAAAAAACAGCGGTGCTCTGCCTTCCCTGCGATCTGCCGTTTTTTACCGTCGAGGCCGTGGAGCGGCTGCTCCGGGAGTACGGCGGCGAGGACGCCCTGGTGCTGACGGACAGCACCGGCCGTGTCCACCCGCTCTGCGGGATCTACGCCTGCTCCCTGCGCCCGCGGATGGGGGAGATGCTGGAAGCGGGGGAGCGGCGGATCCTGGAACTGCTCCGACGCACGGAAAGCCGGTTCCTCTCGCCGGGGAGCGGCATCTCCGACCGGGTCTTTCTGAATATGAATACCCCGGAGGAATACGCCGCCGTGATCGGCGGCGGGATTTCAGACCGAATGAAATCAAAAAGCCGGCCTCTCTCTTTATTGCGGGAAAAAAACGTGATATAATCAAAAAAGAATTGACGGCGGACAGGAGGTGCGCCCATGCCGCTGATCCTGACCAGAGAGGACGGGCCCCGCAGGGGCGCGGCCCGGGCGGTGTTCGACCCGGACGTATACCCCGGCAAGGCGGAGGTCCGCGGGGATGAGATCTCCGTGAACCCCGGCGTCACCGACGGGGAGGACCTGCGGATGGCCTGCGTGCAGGCCATGGAAAGCGCCCTGTGCCAGGGGTTCGAGGCCATCCGGTTTTCCGCCCGGGACAACCTGGTTACGCCCGAGGCCCTCGCGGAGGCGGTGAAGGCCGCGGCCCCGGCGTTCCTGGAAAACGGCTGGCTCAGTATTTACCTCCACGTCCCGGAGCCGGCGCCGGAGGAGGAGACGGCGGAAACCGTTCCGAAGTCCGGCGGCTGGCGTCAGCGGCTGCGCCGGCTCTTCCGGCGGCTTGTCCCGGCGGCAGGGGGAGGGGAGACGCCCGCCCCGTCTCCGGACCGTGATGAGGAGGAAAAGGACGCCTTTCGCTCCCGGCTGGAGGAGGGCTTCGGCCCCGCGCTGGACCGGCTGCAGCGGGAAAAGGGCGTCTCCGACGGGGAACTGTGCCTCCGGGCCAACATGAGCCGGCGCACGCTGGCCCGCCTGCGGGAAGAAAAGGACTATATCCCGTCCAGGAACGGCGCGCTGGCCCTTGCCCTGGGGCTGGGGCTGTCGGAGCCGGAGACCCGGGAACTGCTGGGCCGGGCGGGATATGTCCTCTCCCGCAGCCTTCTTTCCGACGTGATCCTGGAGGATCATCTGCAGAAGGACACCCCTGACATATACGCCCTGAACGAAACGCTGTTCCGCTGCGGTCTGCCCGTTCTGGGGCCGGAGGACTGACCTTCCTCCGCCGCCGCACAATACAAAAAGACAGGAGAGAGAAACATGAACATCGTCATGCTGGAACCCCTGGGAGTATCGGAGGACCTGCTCCGGAAAAAGGCCGCGCCCCTGGAGCGGGCGGGCCACACGGTGACGCTGTGCACCGAAAAGCTCACGGAGGAGGAGAAGCTCCGCCGTGCGGCGGAGGCGGACGTCTTTATCATCGCCAACGGCAGGCTGCCGGAAGAGATCATCGCTGCGGCGCCCCATCTGAAAATGATCTCCGTGGGCTTCACGGGCATCGACCATGTGGACCTGGCGGCCTGTCGGGAGCGGGGAGTCCGGGTGTGCAACGCCCAGGGCTACGCCACCGAGGCCACCGCCGAGCTGGCGGTGGCGCTGATGCTCTCCTGCCTGCGTCATCTGGCGCCCTACGACGCAGCGGTGCGCGCCGGCGGCACGGCGGCGGGATATACGAACCGTACCCTCCAGGGGAAGACGGTGGGCATCCTGGGCACCGGCGCCATCGGAAAGCGGGTGGCAGAGCTGGTGCGGCCCTTCGGCTGCGAGCTCCTGGGGGCCAGCCGCAGCGTGGACCCGGAGGCGGAGGCCCTGGGCGTCCGGTATGTGCCCATGGAGGAGCTGTTCCGGCAGAGCGATATCGTGACGGTCCACGTGCCGCTGAACGAATGGACCCGGGGCATGGTATCCCGGGAGAGGATCGATTCCATGAAAAAGAACGCCGTCCTCATCAACTGCGCCCGGGGCGGCGTGGTGGACCGGGAGGCTCTGGCGGACGCCCTCAACGAGGGGCGCATCGCGGCTGCGGGCCTGGACGTCTTTTACAGCGAGCCCCCTATCCCGTCGGACGAGCCGCTGCTCACGGCGAAAAACGCCGCGCTCACGCCCCATACGGGCTTCCTTACGGAGGAGGCCATGGCGGCCCGGCTGGACATCGTCTTTGAAAACGTGACGGCCTGGCTGGCGGGCGCGCCTGTGAATGTGAAGCTCTGAACCGGGAAGGAGAGGGCGCATGAAAGAGAAGCGAACGCTGCTTCAGAGACTGGAGGAGCATCTGAAAAAGTCGGCCACCCGGGTCAATCCCAAGGCGAAGAAGAGCTTCACGGCCAGTCTCAGGGGCCGGGGCTATTCCAAAAAGGCGGTCAAAGGCGTGCTGAAACAGGCCTCCCTCCGGGCGAAGGCCGCGGCGGCGCCCCCCGAAGACCCCGGGGAGACGCCGGATCCCAGGACCGTCACGGCGGCCAGAGTCCGGAAGCTGGTGAAGATCGGCGGACAGCTCCGCCCGTCGCCACGGGCCAAAAAAGGGTTTTAACGAAAACAAAGAGGAGCGGCCCTCGGCCCGCTCCTCTTTCGCGTATCGGCATTTATCGGTGTATATACATCCGGGTCATGTCCGGCTCCCCGTCCCCCTGGACCATGCACAGGAACTCCCAGCCGTACCTCTCGTAAAAGCCGGTGTGGTCCGTGACCAGATAGAGAGGGGAGACCCCCTTTGCCCGCAGGTCCTCCACCGCCATGTTCAGCAGCCGTCCCGCGATCCCCTGGCAGCGGTATTCCTCCTCGGTATATACCGCGCACACATTGGGGGCCAGATCCTTCCGGTCGTGGAAGTCGTTGTCGATGACCCCCAGACCGCCCGCGATCCGGTCTCCGTCCAGACAGAGATACCAGCCGTTCTCCGTCTCCCCGGCGAGATAGGCGTCCATGCAGGCGAGATAGGCCTCCGTGGGAACGCCCCACTTGCCGTGGAACCACTCGGCGGCCTCCTGTTCCTTTCCCGGTTCTTCCCGCAAAGGAATGAATCGATATGACTTCATAGCGTCTCCTTTCCCGCGGCGCCCCGCTTTCGGCCGTAGAGATACCGCCCTGCGGCGGCGGCGATGATGACGGCGTAGCCCAGCACGCTCAGCCGGCGGGGCCATTCGCCCAGGACCAGGATCCCCAGCAGCGCCGCGTAGATCACCTGGGAGTAGTCGTACACGGAGATCTCCCGGGCGGGGGCCAGCCGGTAAGCGGCGGTGACGGAGAGCTGTCCCCCCGCTGCGGCACAGCCCGCCAGCAGCAGGAGCAGCCATTGCCGGCCGGACATGGGATGATAGTCGAACAGCAGGAAAGGTAGACAGACCAGACAGGAGAAGACGGAGAAGCACAGCACGATGATCCCGCTCCGTTCACCCATCGATCCCAGCTTCCGCACGTATGTATAGGCCAGCCCCGCGAAGAAGCCCCCGGCCACACCCACCAGCGCCGGAAGACTGGCCAGGCCGGCGGAAGGGCGCACCACCAGCACCGCTCCAGCAAAGGCGACCGCCACGCTGAGGATGTCCACGAGCCCCGGCAGCTCCTTCAGAATGAAGATCGACATGATGACGGCGAAAAAGGGGGCGAGCTTGTTGAGCATGTTGGCGTCGGCGATGCCGATGCGGTCGATGGCCCAGAAATTGGCCAGCAGCCCCGCGGTACCGAAGGCGCAGCGCTTGAAAAGGGTGAACGCGCAGCCGGGGTGCAGCCGGAAATCTCCCCCCGAACGGAGGAGAAGCCCGGCGGCTGCCGCCGCCGCCACCAGGTTGCGGAAGAACGCCTTCTGCATCACCGGCAGGTCTCCGCTCAGCCGCACGAACAGCGACATGAGGGAGAAGAAAAACGCCGCCAGGAGGATACACAGGATCCCCCGTACCGTCTGATTCGGTTTACCAGCATCTTTTTTCATAACACCGTCATGGTATCCTTTTTTCCCCCGGCTGTCAATGACGGCGTTTTTTGCGGAAAACGCCGGGAATGCCTTGCCAATCCGGGGAAAACATGATAGTTTACTGACTTACAGTGACCTTTCTTTACCGAGGAGCGAATACCGCCCATGAACGAAACGAAAAAAACACCGTCCGTCTTTTGGGAGGGCGTGCGGGACGGCATCCCCATCGCGCTGGGGTATTTTGCCGTCTCCTTTTCCCTGGGCATCGCCGGCAGGAGCGCCGGGCTCACCGTGGCTCAGGGCATGATCGCCAGCGTTTTGTGCATGGCCTCCGCGGGGCAGTACGCGCTGTTCACTCTCATCGGCGCCTCGGCTTCCCTGTGGGAGGTGGCGGTGGTGAGCCTCATCACCAACGCCCGGTACTTCCTCATGAGCTGCGCGCTGAGCCAGCGCATCGATCCCGGAATGAAAAACTACCACCGCTTCATCTTCGGCGGCGTGGTCACCGACGAGATCTTCGGCATTTCCATCGCCCGGCCGGGGTATCTGGATCCCCGGTACAACTATGGCGCCATGGCCGTGGCGATCCCCGGCTGGTCCGTGGGCACGGGGCTGGGGATCCTGATGGGGAACCTGCTCCCCGGCCGGATCGTCAGCGCCCTGAGCGTGGCCCTCTACGGGATGTTCCTGGCCATCATCATCCCTCCGGCCAAAAAAGATAAGGTGGTGGCGGGCTGCGTGGCGCTGAGCTTCGCCGCCAGCTACGCCTTCGACGTGATCCCCCGCCTGGCGACCGTCTCCGCCGGGACCCGGACCATCCTTCTCACCGTGGCGATCTCCGCTCTGGCGGCGCTGCTGTTCCCGGCAAAGGAGGCGGCGGAGAATGCCTAGGAACTATGTGTACATTCTGGTCTGCTTTGCGGTGATCTACGCCATCCGGGTGCTCCCTCTGACCCTGATCCGCAGACCCATCCGGAGCGTGTTCATCCGCTCTTTCCTCTATTACGTGCCGTACGTGACCCTGGCGGTGATGACCTTCCCGGCCATCATCCGCGCCACCGACGTTCCGGCGGCGGGGATCGCGGCCCTGCTGGTGGGCGTGGCGGCGGCCTGGTGGAAGGGCAGTCTCCTCCAGGTGGCGGCGGCCTGCTGCGCGGTGGTATTCGTGCTGGAGCTGATCCTGTGAAGGATCCCGTCCCGCGCGTCGGCTTCCGCCGAATGAAAAAAACGATCCGATCGGAGCATGCATGCCGGTCCCGGGGATCCCCGGGACCGGCATGCTGCGTTTGCGGCGGCCGACCGGGGACCGCGTCTTTACACAATCTTAATGCCCGCCGGGAAGAAATAACCCTGTTTTTATGACGGCTTTGTCATAATGAAAGCGTACCGAACGAGAGGAAGGCGTTTTCTGTTTTCTCATTTGTGTATTGGCGGCTGGCGGCGGTATAATGGCGGTATCGATCCCGTGGCCGGGCTGTGGGATGCAAAGCCCGGCCGCGCATAAGGAGGAACGACCCTGTGGAAAAAATACTTGCCTGCTTATCACCCTCTCCGTCCAATCCGAAGATCCTGCGGGCGGCGGCGGACATGGCCGGAGACGGCGCGGAGCTGATCGCGCTGTTCGTGGAGACTCCCCAGTTTTCACGCCTGGCCGATACGGACCGGCGGAGGCTGCAGGAAAACATACGGACCGCCGAACAGCTGGGCGCGAAGCTCCAGACCGTCAGCGGGGACGACGTGGCCTTCCAGGTCGCGGAGTACGCGAAGCTGTCCGGGATCCGGAAAATCGTCCTGGGACAGAGCGATTTCAAAACGTCCCTGTTCCCCTCCCAGGCGAGTCTGCCGGACCGGTTGGCGGAATATCTGCCCGAGGCGGAGATCCATGTGATCCCGGACCGAAAGAGGAGCCTGTATTTCCCGCCGCAGAGGGAGACCGTCAGCAAACGCAGGATCTTCATGGATATCGTGGTCACCCTGGCCATGCTGACGGCGGCCACGCTGCTGGGAATGGTCCTTTTCGGATCCAACCTTTCCAACTCCAGCATCATGATGGTCTATCTGCTGGGGGTCCTTCTGGTCGCGGTCATCACCTCGCTCCGGATCTACAGCATCGCCGCCGCTGTGGCCGCCCTGTTTCTTTTCAATTTCTTTTTCGTTCAGCCTCGGTATTCCCTGGACGTCTACGAGCCGGGCTATCCCGTCAGCTTTCTTGTGATGTTCCTTACGGCGATCATCGCCGGCACCCTGGCAAGCCGCCTGAAACAGACGGCGTACCAGGCCGCGCGGACGTCTTTCCGGGCCCGGATCATCTCCGATACGGATCAGCTTCTGGCCAAGGCGGAAAGCAGGGAAGAGATCCTCCGGGTCTGCGCGGAGCAGAGCGCAAAGCTTCTCGGACGCGGCGTCGCGGTGTATGAAGTGACCGAAGACGCGCCGTCCGTGCCCCTGCGCTTCGCCATTCCGGAGAATCGGGAGCTGGCAGCGGACGGCCGGGACCTGCTGACGGAGAGACTCCTCCACGGGCAGGCGGAAAACGGGTGTTACCCGGTCCACGTCCAGGAAAAAATATACGCGGTTCTGCGCGTTCCGGAATTCGATCCGCCTCCGGAGCTCACGGCGCAGAGCACGCTGGTCTCCGTACTGGGCGAATGCGCCCTGGCTCTGGAAAATGAGAAAAACGCCCGGGAGAAGGAGGCGGCGGCGGTCCTTGCGGAGAACGAGCGGCTTCGCGCCAACCTGCTGCGCAGCATCTCCCACGATCTCCGCACCCCGCTCATGTCCATTACGGGCAACGCGGGAACGCTGATGACGAATGAAAAGAGGTATTCGGAGGAGACCCGCCATCGGCTGTATTCGGACATCTATGAGGATTCCCTTTGGCTGACGAATCTGGTGGAAAACCTTCTGGCCAGCACCCGCCTGGAGGGCGGCGCCGCCAATCTGCGGCTGACCGGAGAGCTGATCGAGGACATCTTTGCGGAGGCCGTCGCCCATGTCCGTCCGGACGAGGGACACACGGTGACCGTCGAGCCGATTTCGGAAATCCTGATGGTGCGGGCCGACTCCAGGCTGATCGTCCAGGTGCTGGTCAACCTGATCGGCAACGCGCTGAAATACACGCCGTCCGGTTCCACCGTCCGGCTGTCGGCAAAGCGGCAGTGAGACGAGGCCGTCGTTTCCGTCGCGGACGACGGACCCGGCATTCCGCCCCGGGAGAAAGAACAGGTCTTCGACATGTTCTTCGTCGGAAGCAACGCTCCGTCCGCCGGTCGGAAAAGCCTGGGGCTGGGACTGGCGCTGTGCCGGACCATCGTGAATACCCACGGAGGAAGGATCTGGGTGGAGGACAACAGCCCTCACGGCGCTGTCTTTTCCTTTACGCTTCCCATTGAGGAGGTATCGGAACATGGATAAATGGAAAATCATGGTCGTGGAGGACGACGCACCGGTCCGTCATCTCATCACCGTCTCCCTCTCGGCCGAGGATTATACCGTGATCGCCTCGGGGACGGCGGCGGAAGCCGTGCAGCTCGCCGCCACGCAGAATCCGGACATGATCCTTCTGGACCTGGGGCTGCCGGATGGGGACGGCGACGAGGTGATCGAAAAGATCCGGCTCTGGACGGAGACCCCCATCATCGTCATCAGCGCCCGGGACGAGGATACGGACAAGATCGAGGCGCTGGACGCGGGCGCGGACGATTACCTGACCAAGCCGTTTTCCGTGGCGGAGCTGCTGGCACGGCTCCGCTCCACACAGCGTCGTCTGACGCATATCGCCGCGGGGAACACGGAGGCCGTATTCAAAAACGGGGATCTTGTCATCGACTACGCGGCCGGCTGCGCGTACCTTGCGGAGCAGCCGCTGAAGCTGACGCCCATCGAATACCGGCTGCTGTGCCTGCTGGCGCAGAACGTGGGCAAGGTCCTGACCCACAAGTTCATCACCCAGAAGGTCTGGGGCGTGGGATGGGAAAACAACATCGCGTCCCTCCGCGTGTTTATGGCGACGCTGCGGAAAAAGCTGGAGACCTATCCCGGCTCACCGACCTACATCCAGACGCACATCGGCGTCGGGTACCGAATGCTGAAGATAGACTGAAAAACGTCCGAAATACGGTTTTCGAACGGAGAGACGGACAGGGAAAGGAGGCAGCACCATGAAACCGAACAAAAAGATCCGTTCCGGTTTCCTCCTGGCCGCGCTGGGCATGGTCTACGGCGATATCGCCACCTCTCCCTTGTACGTGATGAAATTCATCGTCATGGAGAGCGGCGGCGCGCCGGCCGTCAGCGAAGCGCTTGTGCTGGGCTCCCTTTCCCTGATCCTTTGGTCGCTCCTGCTCCTGGCGACCGTCAAGGGCGTGGCGCTCCTGCTGCGGGCGGACAACCGGGGCGAAGGCGGCCTGTTTGCTCTTTACGCGCTTGTCCGGGACCGCGGGCGGTGGCTTCTCGTCCCGGCGGCGCTGGGGGGCGCGGCGCTGCTGGCCGATTCGGTCCTGACTCCGGCCCTGACCCTGACCGCCGCGGTGGAGGGAAGCCGCTCGCTGTCTGCCGGTTCCTTCACCGGGCCCGGCACGCGGGGCGCTGTGATCCTTGTCCTCCTCCTGCTGTCTGCGCTGTTTCTTTTCCAGGGCCTGGGCAGCCGGCGAACGGGACGCTTCCTGGGTCCGGTCATGCTGGTCTGGCTCCTGTTCATCGGCGCGGCCGGGGCCGCGCAGCTCTCCGGCGGCGGCGCCGCCGTTCTCCGCGCCTTTGATCCGCGCCTCGGCGTCCGGTTCCTTTTCAGCGCGGGGAATCCCATGGGCTTTGCCCTGCTGGGGCTCGTCTTCCTCTCCGTGACGGGCACGGAGATCCTTTACGCCAATCTGGATTTCGGCGGGAGGAAGGCCATCACCCGGGCCTGGCCGTTCGTGCTGCTCTGCCTCTGCCTGAGCTATCTCGGCCAGGGCGCGTGGCTGATCGGGCGGCTGGGCGATCCCGCGTGGATCGGGAATGCCGCAGACCCGTTTTTCCAGATGCTGCCGTTTTCCCTTCGGATCCCGGCCCTTCTCCTGGCGCTGGCGGCGGCCTGGACGGCGTCCCAGACCGTGATCAACGGCTCCTTTACCCTGGTATCGGAGGCGATCCGGCTGAATCTTCTTCCCCCGCTGGAGATCCGGTATCCCTCCGACTCCATCCGGCAGGAATACATACCCTCCGTCAATCTCCTCATGTGGCTGTTCAGCTGCGCCGCGGTGGCGGTCTTCCGGAGCGGACAGCGCATGGCCTCTGTATACGGGCTGACCATCGCCGTCGCCATGCTGACCACCAGCGTCATGCTCTTCGTCCATCTCCGCGGGAAAAGGCCGGGAGCCTGGCCGCTGCACGGCCTGGTCGCCGTGTTCGGCGCGCTGGAGCTGTGCTACCTGGCCGCGAGTCTGGAAAAGCTGCTGACCGGCGGCGTCGTGACGCTGCTGCTCACCCTGCTTTTGCTGGCCGCCATGCTCGCCTGGGATCGGGGCGAAGAGATCGAGAGCCGGTTCGGCGCCCGCCTGCCCCTGCGCGGCTATCTGCCCCAGCTGAAAGAACTGAGCTCCGACGCGGATTTCGTGAAGCTTGCGGATAATCTGGTGTACATCGACAGGGGCAGGGATACGGAGACGGTGGACCAGGCCATCCTCTACTCCATCCTGGACCGGGGACCGAAGCGGGCACAGGCGTACTGGTTCGTCACCGTGAACACCGTCAGCGACCCCTACCGGCAGGAATACCGGGTGGAGACGTTTGACACGGACTATGTGTTCCGTATCCGTCTGGATCTGGGATACAAGTGCAGCCGGCCCCTGACCCGGTATCTGCGGGACGTGTTCCTGGATATGGAAAAACAGGGCCTTGTCCCGATCAGCCGGAAAAGCTACTGCATCAGCGAGGAGTCCGCCCTCGGCACCTTCCACTACTGCATCCTCCGAAGACGGGCGTCCGGAGCGGAAGAGTTCACCACGCTGGAACTGTGGGCCGTGCGCATGCGGAATCTTCTGCAGGAGTTGGCCGGCCTGCGGACGGAGTGGTACACCGAGGAAGACACGAACGTAGAGGTGGAACGGATCCCCATGTCGCTGGCCGAGGAATCGCCCCAGGAGCGCCTCCAGCGCCTGTTCGGCGCCCCTGAGCCCTTCGACCCATCGGACGAGGAGGAATGAGCGCATGCAGAAAGGTGGAACTGCTGTGAAAGATAAGATACTGGCCTTCTTTCTCGGCCGGCGCCTGGAGGATACCGAGCTGAGCGAAGAGAAATTCAACGTGCTCTGGGGGATCCCCATCTTTGCCAGCGACGCGATCTCCTCCGTCAGCTACGCCGGGGAGGAGATCCTGCTGGTGCTGGTGCCGGTGCTCGCCATGGGAGCCTTCCGGGTGTTCCTGCCCATCGTCGCGGCGATCATCTGCCTGCTGGGCATCCTCGTGTTCTGCTACCGGCAGACCATTGAGGCCTACCCGGAGGGCGGCGGCGCGTACATCGTGGCCTCGGACAACCTGGGGGAGAAGATCGGCCTGATCGCGGGCGGCTCTCTGATCATGGACTACATCCTGACCGTGGCGGTCAGTTCCTGCGCCGGCGCGGCGGCCATCACCTCCGCGTTCCCCTCCATGCTTCCCTATAAGGCGCTGCTGGCCTTCGCGATCATCTGTCTGCTGACCTGGGGCAACCTGCGCGGCATCCGGGAATCCTCCGTGATGTTCGGCGTGCCCACGTATCTGTTCATCCTGACCATGCTCAGCCTGATCGCCACCGGCATCATCAAATACAGCCTGGGCCTGGTGCCCCCCGCCCATGAGGCGGTCATTGCCGCCAACGCCTCCGAGCTTGCCACCGACGCCATGGTGTTCCTCGTCCTCAAGGCCTTCGCCTCCGGGTGCACGGCGCTGACCGGTGTGGAGGCGGTGTCCAACGGCGTGCCCAATTTCAAGGCGCCCGCGCCGAATCACGCCAAGAAAGTGCTCCTGGCCATGGCGAGCTTCGTGTGCATCATCTTCTTCGGGGTGAGCCTGCTGATCTCCCTGTACAAGATCGTGCCCGCCGAGGACGCCACCGCCGTCAGCATGCTGGCCGCCGCCGTTTTCGGCCGGGAAAGCGTCATGTTCTACGTGGTGCAGGTCATGACGGTGGTCATCCTCTCCCTGGCGGCGAACACCGCCTTCGCAGATCTTCCTCTGCTGATGAGCCTCATCGCCGGTCACGGCTATCTGCCCAAGCAGCTCGTGAACCGGGGATCCCGCCTGAATTTCTCCAACGGCATCCTGTTTCTTTTCGGCATGGCCTCCCTCCTCGTGTTCATCTTCCGGGGGAGCCAGCACCTGCTGCTGCCCCTGTATGCCAGCGGTGTGTTCATCTCCTTCTTCCTGAACCAGTTCGGCATGTTCACCCACTGGCGCAGGCGGAAGGGGCCGGGGTGGAAGATCAAGGCGGTGATCAACGGCTTCGGCAGCGTCCTCACCGGAACGGTGCTGATCATCATCGTCGTCATGAAATTCATGCGCGGCGCGTGGGTCGCCCTGCTGCTGATCATCTCCTTCATCCTGATCATGCTCCGGATCAAGAAGCACTATGAGAAGGTCAGCGCCGATCTGACCATCTCCTCGGCGGAGAAGGCGCTGGCGGAGATCAACCACGAAAAGACCGCCCGGGTGATCATCCCCGTACAGTCGCTGAACAAGTCCTTTATCAAGACCATCAACTGTGCCCTGAGCTGCGGCTTTTCCTCCATGGAGCTGTACAGTGTCTGCAGCACGGAGGAACAGGCCTTGAAGATCAAGGAGCAGGTGGAATCGCTGGGGATCGACTGCGCGTATCGCTACGACGTCACGACGCTGCGCAACACCAACGATATCCTGCTCGCCCATATCAAGCAGGAGGCCGAGACCCTGGACAATGAGCGGCTGATCGTCATGATGGGCGGCCTGGTGGTGACCTCTCCCTTTGCCAGGATCCTGCACAACAGCACGACCCACCGCCTGATGCGGAAAATGGAGACCTACCGGAACGTCTATGTCTTTTCCGTTCCGTACGTCATAGAATGAGCCTTGCCTCTCCCGCGCCGGGGTGAAAAAGCGGCTGGAAGAACGATCGTTCTTCCGGCCGCTTTTTCTCTTGAAATTCGCTTAATAAGCTAATATAATAGGGATATCCCCGGAGAAAGGAGGTCCGATCCCGTGGAGCCGGAGAAAAAGCGCGCCTATATCGCCATCGATCTGAAATCCTTCTACGCCTCCGTGGAGTGCATCGAGCGGGGGCTGGACCCCCTGACCAATCATCTGGTGGTGGCGGACCCCTCCCGGACGGAGAAGACCATCTGTCTGGCGGTATCCCCCTCTTTGAAGGCCTACGGGATCCCCGGCCGGGCGAGGCTCTTCGAGGTGGTGGAGGCGGTAAAGACCATCAACGCCCGGCGGCAGCAGAAGGCCCCGGGGCATCGGTTCACCGGCTCCTCGTACAAGGCCGCGGAGCTGGCGGCGGATCCCTCGCTGGCTTTGGACTACATCGTGGCGCCCCCCCGGATGGGCCATTACATCCGGTACAGCGCCGGGATCTACGACATCTACCTTCGGTACGTGGCCCCGGAGGACATCCACGTCTATTCCGTGGACGAGGTGTTCATCGACGCCACCGACTATCTGACCTCCCAAGGCCTCACGGCCCGGGAACTGGCCCGGCGGATGATCGGGGAGGTGCTCCGGGCCACGGGCATCACCGCCACGGCGGGGATCGGCAGCAACCTGTACCTGTGCAAGATCGCCATGGACATCGTGGCCAAGCACTGCCCTCCGGATGAGGACGGCGTCCGCATCGCGGAGCTGGACGAGGACGACTACCGGCGCACCCTGTGGGCTCACCGGCCGCTGACGGATTTCTGGCGGGTGGGCCGGGGCATCGCCCGGAAGCTGGAGGCCCACGGGCTCTATACCATGGGGGACGTGGCCCGCTGCTCCCTGGGCGGACCCGACGAGTTCTACAACGAAGAGCTTTTGTACAAGCTGTTCGGCGTCAACGCGGAGCTGCTGATCGACCACGCCTGGGGCTGGGAGAGCTGCACCATCGCGGACATTCACGCCTACCGGCCCCAGCGGAACTCCGTCAGCTCCGGACAGGTGCTCCAGAGCCCCTACGAGTTCCGAAAGGCGCGGCTGGTGGTCCGGGAGATGACGGATCTGCTGGTGCTGGATCTGGTAAAGAAGGGGCTGATGACGGACCAAATCACCCTCACCGTGGGCTACGACGTGGAAAACCTTATGGACCCGGCCCGTCGGGCGGCCTACCGGGGAGAGGTCACCCGGGACTTCTACGGCCGGGAGATCCCCAAGCACGCCCACGGCACCGTCCGGCTCTCCGGCCATACCTCCTCCACCCGGACGATCACGGAGGCCATGATGGCCCTCTTTGACCGGGTGGTGGACGAGAACCTTTTGGTACGGCGGATGGTGGTGGCGGCCGACAACGTCCTTCCGGAGGCGAAGGTTCAGGGGGAGATCGCAGCGGCGGAGCAGCTGGACCTTTTCTCTCCGGCAACGGCGGAGAGGCCCGCCGGGGATCCCGACCGGGAGAGACGGCGGCAGGAGGCGGTGCTCTCCATCCAGAAGCGATACGGGAAAAACGCCATCCTCAAGGGCATGAACCTGGAGGAGGGGGCCACCGCCCGGGAGCGGAACGCCCAGATCGGAGGACACAAGGCATGAACTGGAACAGCGACCCGAACGATCCCCGCCGCTACGACGACATCATCCATCTGCCGCACCACGTCTCGGAGACCCATCCCCGGATGACCCGGCACGACCGGGCGGCCCAGTTCGCCCCCTTCGCGGCCCTCACCGGCCTGGACGCCGCCATGGGGGAGACGGCCCGGCGGACGGAACAACGGATCGATCTGGACGAGAACGCCCTGGAGGAGCTGGACCGAAAGCTCCGGGACCTGGAGCAAAGGCCGGGCGGGACCGCCGTTGTGGTGACATATTTTCGGCCGGACGGGAAAAAGACGGGGGGCGCCTATCTCACGGCAGAGGGCATCCTGCGCCGGGTCGACGGCCCGGCCCGTCTGCTGATCCTGGCGGATGACACGAGGATCCCTCTGGCGGACGTCGCGGATCTGGAGATCCTGGAATAAACGGCGAGATCCCCCGGATGCGATGCATCCGGGGGATCTGTTCAAATGCCCGCGGCCAGATACCGTATCAGCACCAGCAGCGCCAGATGGGCGGGGTAGAACACGTAAAAGAAATATTTGGGCTGTCGTCCCCGCTGTCCGTTGTACCAGTGGAACAGGAAGAAGTCCGGCCAGCTCACCGCCTCGATCATCCCGGCAGCCAGCAGGGCGGGGGCGGCGGCCGCCGCCCGGGGGAGCTCATCCTCGTGGAAGAAGTACATCCAGAAGATCACCAGCACCCCGGACCAGCCGTAATCCACGCCGCCCCGATGGGCGGCGTACATGCAGGCGCCGACGCCCAGCAGGCCCAGCAGGTAGTGGCCGATCCGCCGCCACAGGGAGCTTCCCTTCGGGATGTTCCGGCGGAGGGAGTCGAACAGCCAGACGGCCAGAAGGCCCAGAAACAACGTGAAATACACGTTCTGGCTCTCCCAGGAGAACCAGACCCGGTCAAAAGCCAGATCGAAGGGGATCTCGGAGACGACGCCGAACAGCAGCAGGCGCCCCAGGTATTTTTTCACATTCCGGGTGTGGAAGAAGCCCTCCACCAGAAGGAAGCAGTAGATGGGGAAGGCGAACCGGCCCACGCCCCGGAGGATCCAGTACAGCGCCCGGGCGCCGGCGGTGATGGCGGGATAGATCCCCGCCCGAAGCCGCATCGGCCAGTACCAGGTCAGGAAGAAGACCGCCGTGCAGTGATCGATGAACATGGTGATCACGGCAAACCATTTCAATG
>JAFRDL010000067.1 GCA_017411265.1 Oscillospiraceae bacterium
ATCGGCCATGATGGCTACCTTGTAGCCCATGTCGCGGAAGTACTCGGCGATGGTGATGCCGGTGTAGATGGACGCCTCCCGGGCGGCCACGGGCATGTCGGAGGTGTTGGCGATCAGCACCGTCCGCTTCATCAGAGGTTCGCCGCTGCGGGGGTCCTTCAGCTCGGGGAACTCGTTGAGCACGTCGGTCATCTCGTTGCCCCGCTCGCCGCAGCCGATGTAGACCACCAGGTCCACGTCGGACCACTTGGCCAGCTGGTGCTGTCCCACGGTCTTGCCGCTGCCGAAGGGGCCGGGCACCGCGGCGGTGCCGCCCTTGGCCACGGGGAAGAGGGTGTCGATGATCCGCTGCCCGGAGTTCAGCGGCCGGGCGGGGGTATATTTATGGGAGTAGGGCCGCTGGATACGCACGGGCCAGCGCTGGATCATGTCCAGCTCCCGCTCCTCGCCGTTGGGCAGCTCCAGCCCCACGATCTTCTCCTCCACGGTGAAGCTGCCGCCCTTGATCCATTTGACTCTCGCCTTCTGGATGGTGGGGGGGAGCATGATCTTGTGGAGGATGGCGCTGGTCTCCTGCACGGTGCCCAGCACGTCGCCGCTGGCCACCACGTCGCCCTCCTTGGCCACGGGTTTGAACTCCCAGACCTTTTTCCGGTTCAGGGCGGGGATGCTCACGCCGCGGGCGATGGTCTCGCCGGTCATGTCCCGGATCTCGGGCAGAGGCCGCTGGATGCCGTCGTAGATGTTTTCGATCATGCCGGGCCCCAGCTCCACCGAGAGGGGCATCCCGGTGGTGACCACGTCCGCGCCGGGTCCCAGGCCGGAGGTCTCCTCGTAGACCTGGATGGAGGCGGAGTCGCCGGTCATGTTCAGGATCTCACCGATGAGGTGCTGCTCGCCCACGCGGACCACGTCGGAGACGTTGGCGTCGCTCAGGCCGTTGGCCACTACCAGCGGGCCGGAAACTTTAATTACTTTTCCGCTCAAGCATACTACCTTCTTTCTTCTTACAGGATGTTGGTGCCGACAGCCCGCTCCACCGCGGCCTGCAGGGCCGAAAGGCCCAGACCCAGGGAGCCGTCCCGGCCGGGGATGAGGATGATGGCGGGGGTGGGGGTGTCCTTGAAGCGGTCGATGTCGTGGCGCAGCGCCTCCGCCAGGTTTTCCTCCACATACAGGATGGCCAGCTGGCTGTCGCCGCCGGTGACATCCCGGAAAGTACGCCGGGCTTCCTCCGCGTTGTCCACGGGATAGACCTCCAGGCCCAGCGCCTTGAAGCCCATCACCGTCTCGCGGCCGCCCATTACGCCGATCTTATACATACGTCTCACGCAGCCTTTCTCTCAGCCGCTGGGGGTCGATGCCCGCCTGCAGTCCGGTGAGGATCATGCGCACGTCCACGATGTTGGTCTCCTCCACGGTGAGATACCAAACCGGCAGCTCCGGTCCGAAATACATCATCCGCAGGTTGGCCAGATACCGGAGCATCCCGTCCTCGCATTCCTTCTCGAAGCGGGTCATGGAGCCGCCCTTCATGGCCGCGGCGCCCAGCACCGCCGCCTCCTGGAGGCACGTGGCGGTGAACAGGGGGACCAGGCCGTCGGCGGAGAAGGTGCTCTGGGCCATGTACTCGGCGCTGATGCCGCCGTCCGGTACCAGGGCCTGGCGCAGGAACTCCAGATCCTTGCCCATCCGCACACACCGCACGCAGGTGCGCAGGTTGGCGCAGTCCACCAGCATGTTCCGGTACCGGATCATGAAGGGATCCTGGGCCTCCGGGTCCAGCAGCCAGTGGGGGGGCTCCGCGTTGGGGCACACCACCTCGGCCAGCTCCAGCATCTCGGCGAAGTAGGCCTTATCCAGTACGAAGTCCGCCAGCTGCGGGTTTTCCGTACGGGCCAGCACGGCCTTCGCCTCGGTCATGGCCTTGCCCAGGGCGGGGGGGACGAACCGGAAATCGTCGTCCTCGTAGGCCTCCAGCAGCTTCCGGGGCTCCACCCGGCCCGCCTTGGAGAACAGCGCCGCGGTGCTCACGCCGGCGCCCTCGCCCTTCACGATGGACTTGGCGTTGTGGTAGTCGTATTTCAGACGGAAGATCTCCACGATCTCGTCCTCGGGGATGACGCTGCCGATCTCGTGGAAGATCCGCTCCCGGCGCTCGGCCAGGGTGACGTCGATCTTCTCCGGATTCATGCCCTGCATGTTGGGCCAGCCCGCCTCCGCCAGCAGCCGGGCCGCCGCTTCAAAGCTGCCCGATTGGAGCATCTGCTCCAGCCGCTCGAAGGTCAGCATATCCCGGGCGCGCACACGGATCATGGAAGCCAGGAACATGTAGTCCTTATAGGTTGGATTTCCTTCCGGGCTGTACGCGATCTTGTTGTCAGCCAATTCTCTTCCTCCTTCCTGGAGGCCGTTACTGGAACAGGATCCTGGCCACTTCCGCGTCCAGGGAGCCCCGGCTCAGCTCCAGCAGGGAGTCCAGCGTGCAGTTGACCTCGATGTCTCCCTGGCGGAGCACCACGCCGCCGGCGATGGGCCGGGCCTTGTCGGAGAGCTTCAGCTCCCCGGGCAGGCCCCGCTTCGCCGCCAGGGCGTTGGCCGCGGCGACGACCTTCTCGCCCAGACGTTCCCGGTCGGCGGGGCTGAGGATGATCTCCTCCCGGCCGGTGAGGGCGGCGTTCCCCGCCTCCCGGGCCAGAAAGTCCACGTAGTCCGCCTCCGGCATGCCCAGGATCTTTTCCATGGCGCGCTTGTAGGCCTGGCTCACCAGCTCCTGCTTCAGCGCCAGAATGTCCTTTTTCGCCTCCAGACGGGAGGCGCGGTCCGCCCGCTGCACCTTCTGCTCGATCTCCTCGGCCCCCTGGCGGAGCAGGGTCTCCCCCAGCTCCTTCGCCCGGGCCGCGAAGTCCGCGCGGACGGCGGCGGCGTTCCGCTCCGCTTCCTCCAGCAGGGCAGAGGCCTCCGCCTCCGCCTCCGCCGCGATGCGGTCGGTGATCTTATTGATTCCGTTCATGGCGTTTCTCCGATCTTATCGGATCAGGCGCCGATGTGCAGGTTCAGGAGCATCAGGAAGGACGCCAGCAGGGAGAGGATGGCGTAGAACTCGACGGTGATGCACATCACGATGCCCTTGGCCCAGTCGTCGGGACGGCGCGCCATCAGGTTGATGGCCCGGGCCGCCGCACGGCCCTGAGCGGGGGCGGAGATGCAGCCGCCGATAGCCATGGGCAGGCAGGCCGCCACGACGCGAAGTCCGTCGGCAATGGTGAGGGAGGTGGGGTCGCCGCCGAACACGCCCATCTGCAGCAGGGCGAAGAACCACACCACCAGGCCGTACAGGCCCTGGGTGCCGGGGATGACCTGCAGGATCATGACCTTGCCGAAGTAGGAAGGATCCTCACCCAACAGACCGATGCCGGACTCGCCGGCGAGACCCGTGCCCTTGGCAGAGCCCGCGCAGCAAAGACCGCAGGCCAGACCGCTGCCCAGGAAGCCCAGCGCAAGGCCCCCGAAATCCGCAAAGAAGTTACCCATTTGTTTATTCCTCCTCGATGATATCAACAAATTTTGTTTTAATGGTCAAAGGCCGGAAGGGCCGGCCGCCGTCGCGGTACCATTTTCCAAAAAATTCCAGATACTGGAGACGCAGGGTATGTACGAAGCAGCCGATGATGTTCAGGCCGAAGTTCAGCGTATGGCCGATGCAGAACACGATGATGAACAGGATCGTGCCGCCCACGGTGGGGCCCTTCGTGTTGCCCAGGGAGCCCAGCTGGTTGAAGACGCTGGCGATGACGCTGCCGGCCAGCATGAGGGCCATGAGTCGGGAGTAGGAGAGCAGGTCGCCCAGCCACCCGGTGGCCCCGTTGTACACCGCGCTGAAGATGCCGGTGACGCGGCCGAAGCCTTTGCCGGTGAGCACGGCGCCCAGCACCATCATGCCCACGCCGATCCACAGCACCACGGTGCCCTTGCCCAGAGCCATCAGGCCCACGCCCGCCAGGATCACCAGCCAGCACAGATCGTTCAGGATCCCGTCCAGCAGCTGGCCGTCCCGGGCCTTCAGATACACGCCGATGCCGATGCCCACCACCAGGTGGATGAAGCCCAGGGCCACGGCGCCGATGAGGACGTACAGGGGGTTGTTGCCCTCCATGAGGTTCAGCGGCAGGTTGATGGTGACGCCGCCCAGATGCAGGGCCCCCAGATGGGGCACGATGTGCCAGTCCTTTCCGAACCAGCCGCCGATGACGGTCACCACGTCCCCGAAGAAGCCGCCGGTGAGGAAGCCCAGCACGAAGGTGGTGATGCCGCACTCGATGAGCAGACCCGCGATGTTCTTCATGCCGCCCTTGGGCTTGGCCTTGTAGGTCACCAGGAGCCCCGCCGCCAGCAGGATCAGGCCGTAGGCCATGTCCGCGAACATGATGCCGAAAAACAGGGCGAAGAACGGCATGATGAAGGGGTTGGGGTCCAGACCGTTGTAGGACGGCAGGGAGTACATTTCCGTGACCAGGTTGTAGGGCCGGGTCAGGTTGTTGTTCCGGAGCTTCACGGGGATCTCCTCGGGATGCCCGGGATCCGGCTCCTCCGTCTCCCAGGCGCAGCTGTATTTGGAGAGGATCTCCTCCAGCTTCGCCTCGTCCGGGGCGGTGAGCCAGCCTTCGAAGTAGAAGGTGCTGTTGGAGTTCAGGAGCTTTTCCGCGTTCTCCTCCCGGGCGATGCAGGTCCCCAGGGTGTCGGCGCCCAGCTGGAGCGCCTGCCGGTGGGGGGCCTGGGCGGCCAGCTCGGCGATGGCCACCTCCTTCCGGGCGGCCAGCTCCTTCAGGCTGGCGTTGGCGTTGCCCGTATTCTCCGCGGGCGTCCCGCTGATGCCGGACATGGCGATCTGGGAGAAGCCCACGCCCCGAAGGGCGGAGGAAACCTCCTCCTGGATCCCCTTCCAGTGGACCACCGCCACGTAGCGCATCCCGCCGTCCTGGTGGATCTCGGTGATGTCCGCGGGCAGGTCGCCCAGGGCGGCCTCCGCCGCCTCCACCGTGGTGATCACCGGCAGGCTGCCGTACATCAACTCGGTGTTCAGGGTCCCCCGCTGCTCCAGCGGCTGGTCCATGTCCATCCAGGGCTTCATGGCCTCGATGGTGGCCCGCTCCCGGCTCTCCTGCGCGGCGATGTTCCGGATCTCCAGATCCAGGGAGGAGATCTTCCCGGCGATGGCCAGATCCTCCTTCAGCGCGCTCTCATCCAGGAGGGTGGACAGCTTCACCTCCGGGAGCGGGGCAAGCAGTCCTTTTTTGTACGGTGCGTAGCGGTCCAGCTGGCGCAGCGCCTGCAGAATGGCGGATTGCTCCGTCCTTCGCCGGTACGCGCCGCCGCCGCTGCTGCGGCTCAGATGGCGCAGCTCCTCCGCCGGCTCTTCCGCCGGCGCGGAGATCTCCACGCATCCCAGAAGCATCAATTCCCGCAGGATCTCCTCCTGCTGGGACCGGACCGCGATGAGCCGCAGCTTTTTCATGGCTACAATGCTCATTTACCCGCTCACGATCCTTTCCATGATCTTCCCGGCCGCCTGATCCAGGCGGCTTTCCGCCCGGGCGCGCAGGATGGAGAGCTCGCTCTCCGTCTCCCCGCGGACCCGGTCGCGCTCCGTGCGGATGCGTGCCTCGGCGTCCGATTCCATCTGCTGCAGCTGGTCGGAGATCTTTTTCTTGGTCTCCTCCAGCGCCTGCTCGCCCTCGCCCTGGGTCAGGACGGCCAGACGCCTGGCCTGCTGCGCCGCCTCCGTCTTCCGGCGGATGGCCGCCGCTTCCGCTTCCTCTACGGCCGCGATCGCTTCCAATGCCATGTACCTGAACACCTCCCGTCGGTGCAAATCTTTTCACAAATAGGATTATACGCCGTTCACCGTCAATTTCAAGATAAACCGTCGGGAACCCTTACTATTTTATTCTATCTGAACAAAAAAACGGGAAAAAAACAGGGAAAATGACGGGGCGCCGCTGCCGGGAATTGACACTTGCAAAATTCCCCCGGGATTATATAATAATAAAGATAGAGTATTGTGTCTGAATCCGGACAAAAAGGAGGTCTATCCATGGCCGATCTCACCTATTCCAAGCGGTTCAGCGACCGCCGGGAGGGCCGGCAGATCCGTTCCCTGCCCGAGTATTCCCGTATCGTCCCGTATATCCTCCGGCGCCGCAGCGACGCCACCTGCTATCTCTCCGACAGCGTGGAGGTCTCCGGCATCGAACGCTGGCTCCGGGAAAAGCGGGGAGAGGGCTGGACCGGGCTGGGGTTTCTCCACCTGCTGGTCAGCGCCTATGTGCGCACGGTGTCCATGCGTCCGGGCGTCAACCGCTTTGTCTCCGGGCGGCGTCTGTTCGCTCGGAACGACATCCAGGTGATCCTCTCCGTGAAGCGCAGCCCCTCCGTATCCGCCACGGAGACCAGCATCAAGGTGTCCTTCTCCCCGCTGGACACGGTATTCGACGTATACAAACGCCTCAGCGCCGCCATCGACGAGGTAAAGGCGGATGTGACCATCAGCGAGCCGGAGCGGATCGCCAGGCTCCTCTGCCGGCTGCCCCGGCCCTTCCTGCGGCTGACGATGGCGGTGATCCGGGCGCTGGACTACTTTGACTGGCTCCCCCGGACCTGGCTGGATGCCAGCCCCTTCCACGGCTCGGTATGCGTGGTGGACATGGGCTCTCTGAACGTCGTGCCGGTGGATCCCCACATCCCCGATTTCGGCACCGTGACCGCCGCCATCTCCTTCGGCGCCCGGCGCACCGTCCGGGACGCCGACGGCACTCCCTCCGGGGTGGAGAGGCATTATGTGGACTACCGGGTGGCCGTGGACGAGCGCGCGGCGGACAGCTATTACTACGCCAGCGCCCTGAAATGCCTGAAATATTTCCTGAAAAACCCCGCTTTGCTGGAGCTTCCCCCGGAAAAAATCGAAGACGACCTGAATTGATTCCTGTTTTTTTGTTTTTTTTCGTGTTTTTTCTGAAAAATTTCGTTTCCGGGGTTGCATTTTCCCCCTTCTATGGCATAATATTATGTTAATCTGTGATAGTGTTGGAAAGTGTCGGCATGCGGCGGTCCCCGTCGATGCCGCCGCGGACCAAAGGAGGAAAGCCATGATTCGCAAGCGGATCTGTCTGATGCTGTGCGCCGTGCTTCTCCTGGGGCTGGCCGCCTGCGGCGCCGCCGGGGGAACGGCCGAACCCGCTCCCGCCGCTCCCGCCCCCGCCACGGCGGAGC
>JAFRDL010000009.1 GCA_017411265.1 Oscillospiraceae bacterium
CGGCCTTCATGCCCTCGCTGTCCTCGGGGCTGGTCTCGAGACGCACGAGAACGACCTTCTCCTTGCGGGCAGCCCATTCCTTGGCGTCCTCGGCGGAGAAGACGATCTTGCCGCAGGCGGCGCCGGGAGAGGCGCCCAGGCCCTTGCCGATGGGAGTGGCGGCCTTCAGCGCGGCGGCGTCGAACTGGGGATGGAGCAGGGTGTCCAGGTTGCGGGGGTCGATCATCAGCACGGCCTGCTTCTCGTCGATCATGCCCTCGTCCACCAGATCGCAGGCGATCTTCAGCGCGGCGGGAGCGGTGCGCTTGCCGTTGCGGCACTGGAGCATGTAGAGCTTGCCGTTCTCCACGGTGAACTCCATGTCCTGCATGTCGCGGTAGTGCTTCTCCAGGATGTCGCAGACCTTCACGAAGTCGGCGTAGGCCTGGGGGAACAGCTCTTCCATCTGGGAGATGGGCATGGGGGTGCGGACGCCGGCCACCACGTCCTCGCCCTGGGCGTTGGTGAGGAACTCGCCCATGAGCTTCTTCTCGCCGGTGGCGGGGTCGCGGGTGAAGGCCACGCCGGTGCCGGAGTTCTCGTTCAGGTTGCCGAACACCATGGGCATGACGTTGACGGCGGTGCCCCAGGAGTAGGGGATATCGTTATCCCGGCGGTACACGTTGGCCCGGGGGTTGTCCCAGGAGCGGAACACGGCCTTGATGGCCTCGTACAGCTGCACCTTGGGGTCGGAGGGGAAGTCGGAGCCGATCTGCTTCCGATACTCGTCCTTGAACTGTCCGGCCAGCTCCTTGAGGTCGGCGGCGGTGAGCTCGATGTCCAGCTTCACGCCCTTGCGCTCTTTCATCTCGTCAATGAGCTTCTCGAAGTACTTCTTGCCCACCTCCATGACCACGTCGGAGAACATCTGGATGAAACGGCGGTAGGAGTCGTACACGAAGCGCTCGAACTTGGGATCCGGGTTCCCGGCGATCATGGCGGCCACCACGTCGTCGTTCAGGCCCAGGTTCAGGATGGTATCCATCATGCCGGGCATGGAGGCCCGGGCGCCGGAGCGGACGGAAACCAGCATGGGGTTCTGGAGATCGCCGAACTTCTTGCCGTTGATCTCCTCCATCTTGGCGATGTTTTCCATGATCTCGGCCATGATCTCGTCGTTGATCTGACGGCCGTCCTCATAGTACTTGGTGCAGGCATCGGTGGAGATGGTGAAGCCCTGGGGGACAGGCAGGCCGATGTTGGTCATCTCGGCCAGGTTGGCACCCTTGCCGCCCAGCAGCTCGCGCATTTTGGCATTGCCTTCGCTGAACTGGTAAACATACTTGTGACTCATACGTATCCTCCTATGAATTGTATTCGCAAATTATTTGTTCGGACAGGTTCACGGAAAAGGCCCCATCCTTTTCCAATTATACATTATATCATCCCAAGGGGGATTTTTACAATAGAAAAGGCAGTTTTTCCGGGGATTTATTTGCCCACGCAGAAGCGGGAGAAGATGGAATCCGTCACGTCCTGACGGACCTTTCGCCCGGTGAGCTCCGCCAGGGCCTCCATGGCGGCTTCGCACTCGGTGAGCACCGCGTCCGCCGGCCAGCCGCCGGCCAGGGCCTCCCGTCCGGCCCGGAGCCGTTCCAGCGCCCGGCCGATGGCCTCCGCCTGGCGGGCGTTGGTGAGGATCTCCCCCGCCGCCGTCTCCGGCAGGGGGAAGGCCGCAGCCACGGCCCGCTCCAGCTCGTCCAGGCCGGCGCCCTCCAGGGCCGAGACGCGCACTGCCGCAGGGAAGGAGCCGAGCCGCTCCTCCGGATCCCAGCAGGCGGGAAGGTCCCGTTTGTTGGCCACGGCCACGGAGCGCTTTGCTCCGGCGGCCATGGCGGCCACCCGGTCGTCCCCGGAGTCCCAGGGGCGGGACAAGTCGAACACCGCCAGCACCAGCTCCGCCGTCTCCGCGGCGGCCACGGCCCGCTCCACGCCCAGAAGCTCCACCGCGTCGGCGGCAGTCCGGAGCCCGGCGGTGTCGGTGAGCCGCAGGGGCACACCGCCCAGCACGCAGCGCTCCGAGAGGGTGTCCCGGGTGGTGCCGGGAACATCGGTGACGATGGCCCGCTCGTAGCCCAGCAGGGGGTTGAGCAGGGAGGACTTGCCCACATTGGGCTTGCCCAGAATGGCGGTGGTCACGCCCTTTTCCAGGAACCGGCCCCGGGAAAAGCTGTCCAGCAGGGCCGAGAGCGTTTGCTCTCCGGCGGCCAGGTCGCCCTCATACTCCGCCATCACAAAGGGCGGGATGTCCTCGTCCGGATAGTCCAGCACCGCGTGATAGTGGGCGCAGATCCGTCCCAGGGCGGCGTAGACCGCCTCGCTCCGGCGCAGGATGGCCACGGAGAGCTGGCCCGCCGCGTTCCGGGCGGCCAGAGGGGTCTCCGCGTCGATGAGATCGATCACCGCCTCCGCCTGGGTGAGGTCCATGCGGCCGTTGAGAAAGGCCCGGCGGGTAAACTCCCCGGCCAGGGCCTGTCGGGCGCCCCGGGCGAACAGGGCCTCCAGCCCCAGTCGCAGCACCACGGGGGAGCCGTGGCACTGGAGCTCGGCGGTGTCCTCCCCGGTGTAGCTCCGGGGGGCGCGGGAAAGGGTGCACAGGCACAGGTCCAGCGTCTGCCCATCCTCGTCCGTCAGCGCGCCGTACACCAGCTGCCGGTCGCCGTGGGCGGACATGGGCTTCCCGTCGGCGGGGCGGAACACCCGGTCCAGGATCTCCACGGTCCGGGGGCCGGAGACGCGGATGATCCCGATGGCCGAGAGGACGTTCCCCGTGGCCACGGCGGCAATGGTGTCCGTCACCACGCCACCACCGGGTTGCTGCCCTCCTCATAGGCCATGAGGAATTCCTCCAGGGTGATGCCCTTGCGCATGATGAACTCCGCGGCCAGCTGGCCCACATACCGGAAATGGCCCGGCTCCGCCTCCCGGCCCGTGTAGGCCTCCCGGCCCTCGGGGTAGCGGAGGATGAAACCGTATTCGGCGCAGTGCTCCCGCATCCACGCCAGCACCGGGGTGGCGAATTTCGCCTCCCCGTTCTCGTCCACGAAGTTCACCGCCAGACCGGTCTGGTGCTCGTCGGCGCCGGGGTAATAGCCCATGGCGATCACCATCCGCTCCGCCTCCGCCAGGGTGACGCCGCCCCGGTCGTAAATGGTGCTGGCCATGCCGTTGAAGCGCACCCGCTGATCGCTGTAGGAGAGATAGGTGCGGCTGATGCTCACGGTGAAGCCCTGGGCGCGGGCGGCGGCGATGAAGTCCTTCAGATCCTCCACGGCCCGGGTCTGGAAAGAGTACCCGGCTTCCACGTAGGTCATGTCGGGATAATAGGATTCCCGGAGATAGTTGCTCTGGTCCAGGCCGTTCACCAGCAGATACCGCCAGTTGCCCGTGCCGCGCCGGTCCTCATCCCCCAGCTCCTCCGCCGGGGGCAGGTCGGAATAGTCGATCCAGCCGGGAGGGTACTCCCAGTCGATCTCCCCGGGGATGGCAAACTCCTCCGGCACGGCGGTGGTGGCCGTCTCGGGGAGAGGCGCGCTCTCGTCGTCCTCCAGCTTCAGACCGGTGTCCTGGTTCCGAAGCAGGATGAACAGCACCGCGCACAGCGCCACCGCCGCCACGATGATCCGGCGGACGCGCTGTACCTTTGGGTTTTTCGGTTTGATCCTCATGCCGCTTCCTCCCAACCCCCGTCCCCGGCTCGTGCGTCCCGGGTCCCATGACGAGGGTTGACATTCTTCGCCTTTGATTTATAATAGTAAAACCTATCTGCCTGCGGGTCGGTCCCCGGTCCGGGAGCCATCGCCGGAGAAAAGCCTAAATATTATATCATTATTCCCTGCATTATGCAAGTTTTCCCTTATTTTATCCGAAAAGGAGCCGCCGTCCCATGCTGGAACTGCAACATCTGAGTTATACCGTGAACGCCCCGGAGGGGGCCACGGAGATCCTGAAGGACGTCTCCCTCACCATTCCCGACAACAAACTGGTGGTGCTCACCGGCCCCAACGGGGGCGGCAAGACCACCCTGGCCCGGGCCGTCATGGGGCTTGTGACCCCCACCGCCGGGCGCATCCTCTGGAACGGACAGGACATCACCGCCCTGAGCATCACCGAGCGGGCGAAGCTGGGCATCAGCTACGGCTTCCAGCAGCCGCCCCGGTTCAAGGGCATCCGGGTGAAGGACCTGCTGGGCATCGCCTCCGGCAAGCGGCTCCTCTCCAAAGGGGAGGCCTGCAATTATCTCACCCAGGTGGGCCTGTGCGCCAAGGATTATCTGGACCGGGAGGTGGACACCTCCCTCTCCGGCGGCGAGGTGAAGCGCATCGAGATCGCCACCATCCTGGCCCGGAAGCCGTCTCTGATGATCCTGGACGAGCCGGAGGCGGGCATCGACCTGTGGAGCTTTGCCCGGCTGACGGAGACCTTCGGGGAGATCCGCGCCCGGGAGGCGTGCACCATGATCATCATCTCCCACCAGGAGCGGATCATCTCCCTGGCGGACGAGATCCTGGTGGTGGACCGGGGGACCATCTCCCGCCGGGGCTCCATGCTCGAGGTGCTGCCCGACATCGCCAAAAGCACCCAGGGCGGCTGCCCGGCGGTATATGGGGAGGAGAAGAAATGAGCGAACTCAACAGCGTGGATACCGCCCTTCTGGAGGTCATCGCCGGCATGAAGAACGGCAAAGCAGAGGGCGCCTACAACATCCGCAAGGACTCCGGCTGCGCCGACCGGGTGAACACGGAGAACGTGACCATCACCTCCAAGACCGACAAGCCCGGCATCGACGTGACCTTTGCCCCCGGCTGCAAGGAGAGCTGTCACATCCCCGTCATCATCACCGAGTCCGGCCTGAAGGAGACCGTGTACAACGATTTCTACGTGGGCGAGGGCGCGGACGTGCTCATCATCGCCGGCTGCGGCATCCACAACTGCGGGGAGGACGCCTCCGAGCACGACGGCGTGCATACGTTTTACATTGGGAAGAACGCCCGGGTCAAGTACGTGGAAAAGCACTACGGCGAGGGCGACGGCAACGGCGAGCGGGTCATGAACCCCGCTACGGTGGCCCATCTGGAGGAGGGCGCCGTCATGCAGATGGACGCCAGCCAGATCGGCGGCATCGACTCCACCCACCGGGAGACCCGTGTGATCTGCGGCAAGGGGGCCGAGGTGGTGATCACCGAGCGGCTCCTGACCCACGGGAAGCAGCGGGCGGACTCCGACATGTCCATCATCCTCAACGGCGAGGACTCCAAGGGCCGGGTCATCTCCCGGAGCGTGGCCCAGGACGACAGCGTGCAGATCTTCCGCCCGGTGGTGGAGGGCAACGCCAAGTGCTTCGGCCATGTGCAGTGCGACTCCATCATCATGGGAAAGGCGAAGATCAGCTCCGTGCCGGCCATCACGGCCAACGATCTGGACGCCCAGCTCATCCACGAGGCCGCCATCGGCCGCATCGCCGGGGATCAGCTGCTGAAGCTGGAGACCCTGGGCCTCACCCCCGAGGAGGCCGAGGACCGGATCCTGAAGGGCTTTTTGGCGTAATAGTATGTTCCACGTCCCCGTCTTTTTTGACGGGGGCGCGTTTTTTGTTGCCGGACAGTAGCCGCTCTGCCCCCGTTTCCTGTATAATGCAAGCGGGAAGGGGTTGGCCTGCAGGAAAGGAGAATGTCTGTGCTGGGAGCGATCATCGGAGACATCAGCGGCTCGACAAGGGAATTTGAGAGGGAAAAGCTTTCCGGCAAGGACGACGTGGTCCTGCTGCCGCCAAACAGCTTCTTTACCGACGACTCGGTCATGACCTGCGCCGTTGGAAACACCGTCCGCCGGTGGCTGGCGCTTCCCGGGGAGGAACAGACCGAGGAGCGGTTCAAGGCCGCCCTGGTCACGGAGATGCAGACCATGGGAATGCTGTATCCCGGACGCGGATACGGGAGACGCTTCGCCGGCTGGCTGGAGGATCCGGACCCGACGCCGTACCATTCCCTGGGCAACGGCTCGGCCATGCGGGTGTCATCCGTCTCTTTTCTGGCCCGGAGCCGGGAGGAGTGCGAGCAACTGGCCCGCTGGTCGGCGGAGGTGACCCATAACCACCCCGAGGGGGTAAAGGGCGCGGTCTGCACGGCGGCGCTCGGTTTTCTCGCCCGGACGGAAAAGGACAAATCGCTCCTCCGCGCCGCCGCCGCGGAGTATTATCCGGAGCTTTCCGATCCGTCCTTTACGGTGGCCTGGCTGTATGATACCTATCAATTCACAGAGTGGTGCCAGCATACCGTGCCCCAAGCCGTCGAGTGTTTTCTGGAGGCGGACAGCTTTGCGGAAACCATCGTCAACTGCATCTACATCGGCGGCGACTGCGACACCTCCGCCGCCATTGCCGGCGGGATCGCGGAGGCGTACTACGGGATCCCGGAGGAACTGAAGAACAGGGCGGTCGAAATGCTGACCCGGGACGACGCCACGGGCGATCTGGTCTCCGCGGTGCAGGGCCTGTATCGGGAAAACGGGAGCGTCTCCTGACGGCTTCCCGCGCGGTCACGCAGGGGGCCGCAGATCCATAAGCCCAGGGATCCCGCGCCGGCGGCGCGGGATCCCTGGGCTGTTTATGCGGGCGGGTCGGTATCGCCCGTCTTCTTTTTCTTTGCGCGGAAGATCCCGTATCCTCCCGCGGCGGGGAGCAGCGCCAGCAGCCACCACCAGAGGGAGGGCCGTCCCGTTCCGGGGTCGGCCTCGGCCGGAGCAGGGAGCTCCGGCAGCTCCGGGGTGAAGCCCGTCTCCATGGCCCCCTTCCCCAATCCCAGGGAGAGGGTGTGCCGCCCCGCGTCCAGGGACGACAGATACGCCCGCTTGAGCGTGACGGTCCCGGCGTTGAAATCCACGTCGTAGGCGGCGGCGTTCACCCGCTTGCCGTCCACCCGGATGCCCGTGTAATGGGCCAGGGAGGCGTCGTCCCCGGTCAGGGTGAAGGTCAGTCCCCGCTCTCCCGCCTCCGCGGTCAGGGACCAGGGGCACTCCGTGGGCTTCGGCGTGGGAGACGGCGTGGGCCGGGGCGTGGGCTTCGGCGTGGGGACGGGGCTGGGAGAGGGCGTGGGCGTGGCGGTGGCCCGGGGCGCAGC
>JAFRDL010000010.1 GCA_017411265.1 Oscillospiraceae bacterium
CTCCGAGCGGGTGCCCCTGGACGTGGTGCAGTCCATGGCGGACAAGGTCCGGCCGGACGACGTGTGCAACATGCAGTACACCTCCGGCACCACGGGCTTCCCGAAAGGAGTTATGTTAACCCATTACAACGTGGTGAACAACGGCAAGTGCATCGGGGACCGGATGGGCCTGTCCACCGCGGACCGGATGATGATCCAGGTGCCCATGTTCCACTGCTTCGGCATGGTGCTTTCCATGACCTCTTCCATGACCCACGGGGCCACCGTTTGTCCCATGCCCTATTTTTCCGCCAAGGCGTCCCTGGCCTGCATCCAGCAGGAGAAGATCACCTGCTTCAACGGGGTCCCCACCATGTTCATCGCCATGTTCAACCACCCGGACTACCGGAAGACGGACTTTTCCCACATGCGCACCGGCATCATGGCCGGAGCGGGCTGTCCGCCGGAGTTGATGCGCCGGGCGGCCCGGCCGGACGAGATGAACATGCGGGGCATCGTCAGCGTCTACGGGCAGACGGAGTCCGCCCCCGGCAGCACCATGTCCGCCTGGACGGACCCGCTGGATCTTCGCTGTGACACCGTGGGGTACGATTTTCCCTATGTGGAATGCAAGATCGTCGACCCGGAGACGGGGCTGGAGGTGCCCGACGGCCGGACCGGGGAGTTCTGCTCCCGGGGCTACAACACCATGAAGGGCTACTACAAAATGCCCAAGGCCACCCGGGAGGCGGTGGACGCCGAGGGATGGCTCCACTCCGGGGATCTGGCCTGCAGGGATGCGGAGGGGAATTACCGCATCACCGGAAGGCTGAAGGACATGATCATCCGCGGCGGCGAGAACATCTATCCCAAGGAGATCGAGGAGTTCATCTACACCCACCCCAAGGTCCAGGACGTGCAGGTCATCGGCGTGCCGGACAAAAAATACGGGGAGGAGGCCTGGGCCGCCATCGTGCTCAAGGAAGGGGAGAGCCTCACCGAGCCGGAGATGCGGGAGTACATCACCGCCCACCTGGCCCGGCACAAGGTGCCCCGGTACATCGAGTTCGTGGACGGCTTTCCGCTGAACGCGGCGGGAAAGGTCCTGAAATACAAGATGCGGGAGGAGGCGGCCCGAAAACTGGGTCTGACGGATTAATCCCATTTTCATCCTTTAATTTCCCAAAGTTTCCTCTTGACAAATCCATAAAAAGCGGTAAGATTGAGGCAATTCGATCCACGTGAAAAGGCTTTGACGAAGACGGTCGAAGGGAGCGCCTGCAGAGAACCGGCGGACGGTGCGAGCCGGGGGCGCGAGCTTCACAGGACTTATCACTTCCGAGCCGGAGATCCGAAAGCCGTGGGGCAAGTAGATATCTCCCGTACGCCCGCGTTAAGGGATAGGGTCTGTTGGGACCTGAAGGGGCAGCCATCGGCTGCAATTTGAGTGGTACCGCGGGTTTTTGATTATCGAAGCTCGCCTCAAGGACATCTTGGGGCGAGCTTTTTTGTAAAGGAGACGAGGGAAAATGCAGGTACAGACTTCTTCCAACCAGCTGCTGGAGGTGGCTCTCCGGATTCGGGAGCTGCGGGAGATCGTGGGCTTTACCGAAGCGGATATGGCCCGGCTCACCGGCATTACGGAGGAGCAGTACGTTGCCTATGAGAAGGGGGAGGAGGATCTTCCCTTCACCTTCCTTCATAAATGCGCCCGGGCGCTGGGCGTGGAGCTGATCCAGCTGCTGGAGGGCCATACGGCCAAGCTGTCCAGCTACACCGTCACCCGGAAGGGGATGGGGCTGGTCACCGCCAGCGAGGACGGCATCATGATCCAGAACATGGCCGCCCTCTTCCGCCAGAAGATCGCCACGCCCTACTATGTGACCTATCAGTATTCGGCGGAGCTCCAGAACAAGCCCATCCACACCGTCACCCACGGCGGCCAGGAGTTCGACATGGTGATCAAGGGCGCCATGAAGATCCAGGTGGGCGACCACACGGAGATCCTCCGGGAGGGGGACAGCATCTTCTACGACAGCTCCACCCCCCACGGCATGATCGCCATCGACGGGGAGGACTGCGTGTTTCTGGCCATGATCATGGCCGCCGAGGAGGCCGAGCAGAAGCCGGGCGTCCTCACCCCCCGGGTCCAGAATGCGGAGGAGGAGCCTCTGCTCTGCCGGAAGTACATCCAGGTGGAGGAGGATGCCAACCACGCCCTCCGCGCCATCCGCTTCACCGACGCGGAAAGCTTCAACTTTGCGTTTGACATCGTGGACGAGATCGGCCGGAAGCATCCGGACAAGCTGGCCATGATCCACGTGGCGAACGATATGACCGAGCGGCGCTTCACCTTCAAGGACGTGAAGGACGCCTCCTCCCAGGCGGCCAACTACTTCACCTCCCTGGGCATCCGCCGGGGCGACCGGGTGATGCTGGTGCTCAAGCGTCACTATCAGTTCTGGTTCGCCATCCTGGGCCTGCACAAGATCGGCGCCATCGCCATCCCGGCCACCAACCAGCTGCTGGAGCACGACTTCGCCTATCGCTTCAAGGCGGCGGGTGTGAGCGCCATCGTGTGCACCGCCGACGGGGACACCGCCCACCAGGCGGAGCTGGGGGAGTGGTCCTCCGGGATGCAGCTCACCCGGATCATGGTGGGGGGCAGCCGCCCCGGCTGGCACGACTTTGACAGCGAGTACGGCCTGTTCTCCCGGCGCTGCCGCCGGAAGGAGGACTCTCCCTGCGGGGACGACCCCATGCTGATGTTCTTCACCTCCGGCACCACCGGCTATCCCAAGATCGCCACCCACAGCTACAAGTACGCCCTGGGCCATTACGTTACCGCCAAGTACTGGCATCTGGTGGAGCGGGACGGACTCCATTTCACCATCTCCGAGACCGGCTGGGGCAAGGCCCTGTGGGGCAAGCTGTACGGCCAGTGGCTGTGCGAGGGGGCGGTGTTCGTCTACGACTTCGACCGCTTCGACGCGCAGAAGATCCTCCCCATGTACAAAAAGTACAACATCACCACCTTCTGCGCGCCGCCCACCATGTACCGGATGCTCATCAAGCAGGATCTCAGCCGGTACGATCTCAGCTCCATCCGTCATGCCACCACTGCGGGCGAGGCGCTGAACCCGGAGGTCTTCTATCAGTTCGAGAAAGCCACGGGCCTTCGCATCGCCGAGGGCTTCGGCCAGACGGAGACCACCCTGAGCATCGCCAACCTGGTGGGGCAGCCCATCAAGCCGGGCTCCATGGGACGGCCCGTCCCCGGCTACGGGGTGGAGATCCTGGCCGCCGACGGCAGTCCGGCGGAGGACGGCGTCAGCGGCGAGATCGTCATCCGGGCCGACATGGACGAGGCTGAGAAGCGCTGCGGTCTGTTCCTGGGGTATTACCGGGAGGAGGGCAAGACCCGGGCCGTCTGGCACGACGGGTATTACCACACCGGAGACGTGGCCTGGCGGGATGAGGACGGCTTCTTCTGGTATGTGGGCCGGGCGGACGACGTGATCAAGTCCTCCGGCTACCGGATCGGGCCCTTTGAGATCGAAAACGTCATCATGGAGCTGCCGTATGTCCTGGAGTGCGGCGTATCCGCCGCCCCGGACGAGGTCCGCGGTCAGGTGGTGAAGGCCAGCATCGTGCTGGTGCCCGGCGTGGAGGGCACGGACGCCCTGAAGAAGGAGATTCAGGACTACGTGAAGAAGCACACCGCGCCCTATAAGTATCCCCGGATCGTGGTGTTCCGGGACGAGCTGCCCAAGACCATCAGCGGCAAGATCATGCGCAGCCAGCTGTAAAAAGACCATGGAACACAGACGAATCACGCTTTTCGCCGGCCATTACGGCAGCGGCAAAACCAACCTGGCGCTGAACTGGGCCTATGCCCTCCGGCGGGAGGGACTGCCGGTCACAGTGGCGGATCTGGACATCGTGAACCCCTATTTCCGCACCAAGGACGCGGCGGCCGAACTGGAGCGGGCCGGGATCGGCCTGATCTCCTCCCGGTACGCCAACACCAACCTGGACGTGCCCGCCATGCCCAGGGAGATCTACTCCCTGGTGGACGGCCGGGACCGGTGCGCCGTGCTGGACGTGGGGGGCGACGACCGGGGCGCCCTGGCTCTGGGGCGGTATGTCCCCTCCATCCGGGAGGAGGACGACTACGAGATGCTCTTGGTGGTGAACCGGGCCCGGCCCCTCACCCGCACGGCGGAGGACGCCATGGCGGTGGCCCGGGAGATCGAGGCCGCCTGCGGCCTGGGCTTTACGGCCATCGTGAACAACACCAACCTGGGGGCGGAGACCACCGCGAAGGACGTGCTCGCGAGCCTCTCCTACGCCGACGAGCTCTCCCGGCTCACCGGTCTCCCGGTGAAGATGACGGCGGCGGAGCGGCGGCTCGCCCCGGAGCTGACGGACAAAGTGGAAAACCTGTTTCCGATCGATATCCTGGAACTATACTACATGGAGAAAGAAGGTACCGGACTTGGCAAAATTAACCTTTAGAGAGGATCTGTGCAAGGGCTACGGCCTGTGCGTGAACGCCTGCCCCAAGCACATCCTCGCCCTCTCCAACACCCGGCTGAACCAGAAGGGGTACACCCCCGTGGAGATGACGAAGCCGGAGGAATGCATCGGCTGTGCGTTCTGCGCCACCATGTGCCCCGACTGCGTCATCACCGTGGAGCGATAAGGAGGACGAGATGAAAGAAAAAGTGCTGATGAAGGGGAACGAGGCCATTGCCGAGGCCGCCATCCTGGCGGGCTGCCGGCATTACTTCGGCTACCCCATCACCCCGCAGACCGAGGTGGCGGCCTACATGGCCAAGAAAATGCCCAAGATCGGCGGCACCTTCCTCCAGGCGGAGAGCGAGATCGCGGCCATCAATATGGTCTACGGCGTGGCCTCCACCGGAAAGCCCGCCATGACCTCCTCCTCCAGCCCCGGCATCGCCCTCAAGTGCGAGGGGATCTCCTACCTGGCCGGCGCAGACCTGCCCGCGTTCATCGTCAACGTGCAGCGGGGCGGCCCGGGTCTGGGCGGCATCCAGCCCTCCCAGTCCGACTACTTCCTGGCCACCCGGGGACCCGGCCACGGCGATTTCCACGTGCTGGTATTCGCCCCCGCCTCCGTGCAGGAGATGGCGGACCTCACCGGCCGGGCGCTGCATCTGGCCTGGAGATACCGCATGCCCGCCATGCTGCTGGCGGACGGCACCATGGGCCAGATGATGGAGCCGGTGGCGCTGCCCGACGAGTGCCAGGCCTTCGGATCCGACAATCCCTGGGCCGCTACCGGCACGGAGTGCAGACGGCCCCACAACATCATCAACTCTCTGGAGCTGGCCCCCGAAAAGCTGGAGCAGAGCAACTTCGCCCGGTTTGAGCGGTACGCCGAGATCGAAAAGACGGAGACCGCCTGGGAGGAGTATCGGATGGAGGACGCGGAGATCTGCATCGTCTCCTACGGCATCACGGCCCGGATCTCCCGGAACGCCATCGTGGAGGCCCGGAAGGAGGGGATCAAGGTGGGCATGATCCGGCCCATCACCCTCTGGCCCTTCCCCAAGGCGCCTCTGCTGGCCGCGGCGGAGAAGGTGGATTCCTTCCTGTGCGTGGAGATGAACATGGGCCAGATGAAGGAGGACGTGGAGCTGGCTGTCCGGTGCCGAAAGCCGGTGGATCTGTGCTGCCGGGTGGGCGGCATGATCCCCACCCCGGATGAGGTCCTGGCCCACATCCGGAAGCTGGCGGAAGGAGGGAACAAGTAATGGCGGTCGTATTTGAAAAGCCGAAATCTCTCACCGATACCGTGTTCCACTACTGCCCGGGCTGCACCCACGGCATCGTCCACCGCCTGGTGGCCGAGACCATGGACGAGCTGGGCATCGAGGGAAAGGCCATCGGCATCGCGCCGGTGGGCTGCAGCGTGCTGGCCTACAACTACTTCGCCTGCGACATGATCGAGGCGGCCCACGGCCGGGCCCCCGCGGTGGCTACCGGCGTGAAGCGGGCGCTGCCCGACCGCGTGGTGTTCACCTATCAGGGCGACGGCGACCTGGCCTCCATCGGCCTGTGCGAGACGGTGAGCGCCGCCTGCCGGGGCGAGAACATCACCGTGATCTTCATCAACAACGCCATTTACGGCATGACCGGCGGCCAGATGGCCCCCACCTCTCTCATCGGCCAGGTAACCCAGACCTCTCCCTACGGCCGGGATCCCAAAACCCAGGGCTACCCCATCCGGATCTGCGAGCTGCTCTCCACGCTGGAGGCCCCCGCCTACCTGGAGCGGGTGACCGTGAACAGCGTCAAGAACGTGAAGAACGCCAAGAAGGCCATCAAAAAGGCCTTCCAGAACCAGATCGACGGCAAGGGCTTCTCCCTGGTGGAGGTCCTCTCCTCCTGCCCCACCAACTGGGGCAAGACGCCGCAGAAGGCGCTGGAGTGGATCGACGAGGCCATGATCCCCCAGTATCCTCTGGGCGTGTATCGGGATAAGGAGGCGGAATGATGGCGGACCATGAGATCGTGATCGCCGGCTTCGGCGGACAGGGCCTGCTGTTCGCGGGCAAGGTGCTGGCCCACGCGGGACTGCTGGAGGGACGGGAGCTGAGCTGGCTGCCCTCCTACGGCCCGGAGATGCGGGGCGGCACCGCCAACTGCAACGTGATCCTCAGCGACAGCCCGGTGGGCTCGCCCATCGTGCAGCACCCCAACGTGCTCATCGTGATGAACGCCCCCTCTCTGGACAAGTATGAGAGCGAGGTGGCCCCGGGAGGGAAGATCTTCCTGGACTCCACGCTCATCACCCGGAAGGTGGAGCGAAAGGATGTGGACGTGTATTACGTCCCCGCTACCCGCATGGCTGCGGACATGGGTACCCCCGGCCTGGCCAACATGGTGCTGCTGGGCACGGTGATCCGGGAGACGAAATGCGTGAAGGACGAGACGGTCGACGAGGCGCTGCGCCACGTGATCCCCGCCCGAAAGGCCAATCTCTTCGACGCCAACAAAAACGCCGTCGAGGCGGGCCGGAATTACAAGGAATAAAGACAGGAGGAAATCGATCATGGCATTGGAACTGACTATTCAAAAGACGCAGAATCCCGGTCATCTGCCCGCGGACGAGTCCGGCCTGGGCTTCGGCCATGTGTTTTCCGACCACATGTTCACCATGGACTGGAGCAAGGACCGGGGCTGGCATGACGCGCGGATCATCCCCTTCGGCAATCTGCAGATCCACCCCGCCTCCACGGTGCTCCACTACGGCTCGGAGATCTTCGAGGGCATGAAGGCGTACCGGAACGTGAAGGGCGAGATCGTCCTCTTCCGGCCCGAGGAGAACTTCAAGCGCATGAACCGCTCCGCGGTGCGTCTCGGTCTGCCCGAGCTGCCGGTGGACTTTGTGCTGGATGCGCTGAAGGAACTGGTGAAGCTGGACGCCGACTGGGTCCCCCACAGCGAGGGAAGCAGCCTGTACGTGCGCCCCTTCACCTTCGGTGACGACGAGCATCTGGGCGTCCACGGCGTGAGCCACGCCCGGTTCTACATCATCCTCTCTCCCTCCGGCAATTACTACAAGGAGGGCATCAACCCCGTAAACATCATGATCGAGGACGACGACGTCCGCGCCGTGCGGGGCGGCACCGGCGAGGCCAAGTGCGGCGGCAACTACGGTGCCTCCATCCGGGCGGGCAACCGGGCCGAGGAAAAGGGCTACACCCAGGTGCTGTGGCTGGACGGCGTGGAGCGCAAATACGTGGAAGAAGTCGGCTCCATGAACATCATGTTCAAGATCAACGGGAAGATCTGCACCCCGGCGCTGAACGGCTCCATCCTTCCGGGCATCACCCGCAAGAGCATCCTGGAGTGGCTGCGCTCCCAGGGCGAGGAGCCGGAGGAGCGGCGCATCAGCGTGGACGAGCTGATCGAGGCCGCGGAGAACGGCACGCTGGAGGAGGCCTGGGGCTGCGGCACCGCCGCGGTGGTATCCCCGGTGGGCCACCTGGCCTATCAGGGCAAGGTGTACGAGATCAACAAGGGCCAGATCGGCCCCACCGTCCATCGGCTGTACGACGCCCTCACCGGCATCCAGTGGGGCAAGCAGGAGGACAAGCTGGGCTGGATCGTCAAGGTCCTGTGACACACGGAAAATGGTATATTCTAGAAAAACCCGGGAAGGGGATCGAGGATGTTAACGTATTTTTTTCTTGCGGCCGGCGGGATCCTGCTGGTTTACGGCGGGGTAAGCTATTTCCGGTATCTCAACTGGAAAAAGACCGGCAAGGACGCGGTGGCCGTCTATGAGGAGCTGCTCTCCGCCCAGGAGCGGAAGGTAGGGGGACCCTTCGGCAACAAGACCCGGCAGATCTGCAAATTCCGCACCGAGATCACCAGCGGAGGCCGGATCACCCACGGGGTCTGGATGGACTCCTTCGATACCAAAGCGGAGGCGAAGCGCGCCCTGGGCAGCAAGCTCAAGGGTCTGAAGGACGCCTCCGGGGAGTTCCTGGATCTGGAGAGCGTGGACGGCCTGCGCAAGAGCGCTCTGGGCAAGATCATCGCCGGCGTCGTCGGCCTTCTCATCGCCCTGCTGCGGGTCATCATTTTTCATTAACGGGAGAGGGACCGGGACAGACATTCGGATCCGGAAAACCGGGAGGGGAGGAGAAACGTGGAAAGCTGTTTCATCTCAAGGAGCACGGCACCACCGTCCGCACGGAGCTGCTGGCGGGACTGACCACCTTTATGACCATGGCCTATATCGTCGCGCTGGAACACAGAAAGGTGAAGGGAAGCGTGCTCTGCGGGATCCTGTCCGCCTCGGTGGTCTACTGGGCGGGAGAAGCCGTTTTCTTTCACGTCAACCCCTTTGCAGGGCTTCAATCGGCCTCTTTTGCCCCGCCCTTTGCCGACATGGTGCACACCACGCTCTTCAAGCTGGATTTTGTCGGCTTCACGGAGATCGGCTGGTTCACCCTGATCACACTGGTGATCAGCTTCTGCATCATCGATATGTTCGACACCATCGGCACGCTGGTGGGCACCGCCTCCCGGGCCAACATGCTCCGGGACGACGGCACCATGCCCCAGATGAAGGAGGCCCTGCTCTCCGACGCCGTGGGCACCCTGACGGGTTCCCTCACCGGCACCTCCACCGTCACCACCTTCGTGGAATCGGCCGCGGGCGTGGAGGCGGGAGGCCGTACGGGTCTCACCGCGGCCACGGCGGCGGTGCTGTTCCTGCTGTGCATGTTCATCGCCCCCGTGGCGGCCATCATCCCGGCGGCGGCCACCTCGTCGGCGCTGATCTACGTAGGCATCCTGATGCTGAGCAACCTCCGCCACATCGACTTCACGGACATCTCCGAAATGCTCCCCGTGGCGGTGATGCTGCTGGCCATGCCCATCTCCGGCTCCATCGGCCACGGCATCGGTCTGGCTCTCATCAGCTATGCCGTCATCCAGATCTGCACCGGAAAAGCAAAGAGCGTTTCCGCCCTCACCTATGTGCTGTCGGCGATCTTCCTCATCAAATTTTTCCTGGCGGTCTGAAGGATACTGCAAAGCCCGCCGTCCGAGCCGTCGGACGGCGGGCTTTTGCTGTCCTGCGATCAGGGCCGGCACAGCTGCCAGAAGGCCACCGCCCCGGCGGCGGCCACGTTCAGAGAATCCACGCCACGGGCCATGGGGATGCGCACGGTGTAATCACACGCCGCCACCGTGGTCTCCGCCAGACCGTCCCCCTCGGTGCCCAGGAGCAGAGCCAGCCGCGGCTCGGCGGCCAGACGGGGATCGTCAACGGGTACGGAATCCGCCGTGAGGGCCAGGGCCGCGGTGCGGAAGCCCATGGCCCGCAGCCGGGCCATGCCTCCCTCCGGCCAGTCCTCCGCCCCGGAGCCCAGGCGGGTCCAGGGGATCTGAAACACGGTGCCCATGCTCACCCGGCAGGCCCTGCGGGAGAGGGGATCGGCGCAGCCCGGGGTCAGCAGCACGCCGTCTGCCCCCAGAGCGGCGGCGGAGCGGAAGACGGCGCCCACGTTGGTGGTGTCGGTGAGTTCCTCCAGCACCGCGATCCGCCGGGCGCCGGCGCATACCTCCTCCGGGGAGGGGAGCGAGGGGCGGCGCATGGCGCACAGCATCCCCCGGGTGAGAGCATAGCCGGTGAGGGAGGAGAGAACGGATTCCTCCGCGGTGTAGATTGGCACGTCCCCGCACCGCGCGGCGACGGCTTTTCCCGCCCCGGCCAGATGCCGCCGGTCCATCAGCAGGGACACCGGCTCGCACCCGGCGTCCAGAGCGCAGCCGATGACCTTGGCGCTCTCGGCGATGAACAGCCCCCCGGAGAAACGGGAGGAGCGCAGCTGCGCCTCCGTCAGTCGGGCGTATACGTCCAGCTCCGGCGCGTCGATATCGGTGATTTCCACAATTCCGGCCATGCGGATCGCCTCCCTTTTTTCATTCTATCAGAGAGAAAAGGCGCAAATCAAGTAGTCAAAGCCGGCGGAATGTGCTACAATTATCAAGTACAACGATCTTCGCGCCGGTCCGGCGTCTGTCGGGCGGGCAAGGCGGAAGGCGGGTGATCCTGTGAGAATCGTGTTTTCGGTCCTTGTGGGGTATCTGCTGGGCTCCATCAGCTCGGCGATCCTCCTGTCACGGGCCAAATATCTGGTGGATATCCGAAAGAAGGGCAGCGGGAACGCGGGCGCCGCCAATATGACCCGTGTCCACGGCCTGGGCGCCGGGCTCACCACCCTGGGCTGCGATATGTGCAAGACTGCTCTCGCCGGGCTGGGCGGCTGGCTTCTGGCCGGGCGCCTGGGACTGGTGGCGGCCTGCGGGGCCTGCCTGATCGGGCACTGCTGGCCGGTGTTTCATCACTTCCGAGGCGGCAAGGGGGTCTCCGTGTCCGCCTGCATCGCCCTGCTGCTGGACTGGCGGATGTTCCTGGTGCTGGTGGCGCTGTTCGCGGTGATCTTTCTGCTGGGACGGCGGGTGTCTTTGTGCTCGGTGCTGCTGGCGCTGCTGTATCCGCTGATCTACTGGCTGCTGGAGCGCTGTACGGACGCTGGGTTCTGGCTGTGCTGCTTCGTGACGGTGATCGTGCTCTTCTGCCACCGGGGCAACATCCGGCGCCTGCTGAAGGGGGAGGAGCCCCGGCTCACCTTCGGAAAAAGCAAATAGGGCTGCCGGTATGAACGTCTATGATTTCGACAAGACCATCTACCCCCGCGACAGCGCCACGGATTTTTTCTGGTTCTGTGTCCGGCGGTGTCCGGCGGCGCTGCTGAGCCTGCCCGGAGCGGCGCTGACCGCCCTGGCCCACCTGGGAAAGCCGGATCTCCACGGGGCGGTGAAGGAACGGGTCTACGCCTTCCTCCGCCGCATTCCGGACGCGGAGACCATGGCCGTCCGGTTCTGGGACGAGCATTTCGACCGGATCTATCCCTGGTATCTGGCCCGGCGGCGGGAGGATGACGTGATCGTCTCCGCCTCGCCCTCCTTCCTGGTGGGGGAGGCCTGCCGGCGGCTGGGCGTCCGGTGCCTGGGCACGGAGATGGACCGGCGCACGGGGCGGCTGCTGTCCCCCAACTGCCGGGGCGCGGAGAAGATCCGCCGCTTCCGGGAGGCCTGCGGGGACGCGCCGGTGGAGGAATTCTACTCCGATTCCTTTGCCGACCGGCCCATGATGGAATTGGCGGAGAACGCCTGGCTGATGAAAAACGGAGCCGTGGTTCGGCGCGTCAAGCCCGAAACGGCGATGGAGGTGCGGATCTGATATGAATCTTCCCAACAAGCTCACCGTGGCCCGGATCCTTCTGGTGCCGGTATTTATGGTCTTTGCCTCGCTGTCCGCTGCCAGGGGGACGGCCCTGTGGTACATCCTGGCGGGAGTGGTGTTCGCCGCGGCCAGCATCACGGACACGCTGGACGGGCGCATCGCCCGGAGCCGGGGGCTGGTCACCGACTTCGGCAAGTTCGCCGATCCTCTGGCGGACAAGATCCTCACCACCACGGCGTTCATCTATATGATGCTGGAGGGCGTGTGCCACCCGGTGGTGCTGGTGCTGGTGCTGTTCCGGGAATTCGCGGTGTCCGGGCTCCGGATGGTGGCCGCCGGCTCCCAAGACGGTCGGGTCATCGCCGCCAACATGTGGGGCAAGGTGAAGACCACGGTGCAGATGCTGTCCATCGTGTTCTTCTATTTCGGCCGGGGCATCTGGACGGCGTCCGGGGCCGTCTGGACGGCGTCCAGGGCGCTGTGCTGGCTGTGCGCCGCGCTGACAGTGATCTCCGGGGTAAAGTATTTCGCGGACAACCGGCATTTCATTGCCGGGACCAAGTGAGGCCGCCCATGGAGATACAGGTAAAAAAACTCCGCCCCCAGGCGAAGCTTCCCACCCGGGGGAGCGCGGCGGCGGCGGGCTACGATCTGTACGCCTGTCTGGAGGAGAGCGTCGTCATAGCGCCCCACGCCACCGTGCCGGTGGGTACGGGGCTGGCCATGGCCTTTGCGGAGGGGTGGTTTGCCGCCGTGTTCGCCCGGAGCGGACTGGCCATGAAAAAGGGCCTGCGCCCGGCCAACTGCGTGGGCGTGTGCGACGCGGACTACCGGGGCGAGTACATCGTCGCCCTCCACAACGACGGGGAGGAGCCCCGCACCGTGGAGCCCGGGGAGCGGATCGCCCAGATGATCCTGCTGCCCTGCCGGGAACTGGACTTCCGGGAAACGGATACGCTCCCGGAGACGGAGCGGGGCGCGGGCGGTTTTGGCAGCACGGGAACAAAATAAAAAAGCGGCAGCCGCGATCCTTCGCGGCTGCCGCCTGTTTACGAGATCATACAAAGGGATTGTAAAACCGGCCGCCGTTCCGGTAGTTGCACAGCATGGCGGCCGCTACCATCAGAGCACAAACGACGCCTGTGCGGAAAAATCAAGGGATGGGTTCACCGTGGGAAAAAGCCGGGGAGAAAAAGAGACTCCCCCGTTTTGGCGGACGGGGGAGCGGGAGACGCTGTGTCACAGCCCGGCGCAGTAGCTCCGGATATCCGCAAAGGGCTCCAGCACGGAATCCTTCCGGAGGTACAGGGGATGGTGGGGGTGGCCCTTTTTGGACCGGGCCCCGGCGGTGTACCACACCGCGCCGTACTCCTCGCCGGCGGCGATCATGTCCTCCACGCACCGGGGGAGATAGGGCCGCTGCTCGATGACGCTGCCCCAGGCGGCCCACACGGAGGGCCTGCGGGGGAGAGAGGCCTCCAGCACGTAGCGGAAGGCGGCCATGTTCTCGGCGTGAAGAGCCTCGTTCCGCTCCCGGTCCATGTCTCCCGGGCGGGTGGCCCGCTGGGCGTAGACGTTGAACATGAGGAAGCTGTCGTAGCCGTTGAAGCGGGCGATGCGCTCCACGGATTTGAGGGTGTTGTCCAGATCGTCCGGAGCGGCGGTGGAGGGGTTCACCCCGATGCAGATCAGAGGCTCCGCGCCCCGGGTGCCCAGTATGTACCGGTATTCGGTATAGAAATCCGGCACGTACAGCCAGCGTTCCGGATCGTAATCTCCCCGTTTTCCGCTGCGCGAGAGGGCCTCCCGGAAGGGGAGCAACTCCAGCTCGGCGGTGGGGGCGGACGGAATGTGCATGGGCTTCCTCACTTTCGCAGCAGCGCCCGGCGGGCCTTGTGGTCCGGCATCACCGAGGCGATGAGATCGTAAAAGGCGGGGGAATGGTCGTGATGGCGGATGTGGGCCAGCTCGTGGACCACCACGTAATCGATGGCCTCCTCCGGGTATTCCATCAGCCGCCAGGAGAAGCTCAGCCGGTTTTTGCCGCTGCAGCTGCCGAAGCGGGTCCGGGCGGAGGTGACGGTGATGCCCGCAGGCCGCACCCACAGCAGGGCGGCGTAATGCTCCACCTTGGGGGGCAGGATCTCCTTCGCCCGGCGGATAAGAGCCTTTCGCTCCTCTTCCGTGGGCTCCGGATGGGCCGCCCGGCGCTGGGCGCTGATCTCCCGGTGGCGGCGGATCCACTGGGCGTTATCCTCCACGATCCGCCGGATCTCCGCCGGTGAGGTGAGCCAGGGAGCACGGACGATGAGCTTCCCGTCGGCATCGATCTGCAGATTGACGGTGCGCCGCCGGGAGCGGATCAGGATGAAGTCCTCTCCCATCAGTACCAGAGCCACCCGAACAGCAGCACCATGGTGACCCACTGCTTGAGCGTGAAATCCACCCGGACCTGGCATTGGCTGCTGGCATACCCGTCGGCGGAGGTGCAGGTGACGACGGATGTGCCCCGGCCCACGGCGTGGACGGTGCCGTTGGTGTCCACGATCACGGCCTTCTCGTTGGAGGAGGTCCAGTAGACCACGGTGTTGGCGGCGTCGGCGGGGTAGATGTCCGCGCCGATCTTCAGCTCGTCCTTATAGTAGAGATTGACAATGGTCTGGTCCAGTACGATGGACTGGACGTTTTTCTTTCCGGGGATGATCTCCTCGTCCAGCACCTCGCCGCAGTCGGCGCAGTAGAGCCGGCGCAGCCCGTCCCGGCCCACGCCCGCCTCGGCGACCGTGACCCATTCTCCGGGTACATGGGGGGCGATGGTCTCCTCGGCGATGGTCTGGCCGCAGAGGGTGCATGTGAGCTCCCGCCGCCCGGCAGTCTCATAAGTGGCGGGCACGGTGACGGTCCACTCCCCGGGCACATGGGCCGGTGCGGCAAAGCTGTCCCGCCAGGAATGGCCGCACACGGTGCAGCTGTGGACGGTATAGCCCCAGTGATCGCAGTCCGCCTCCTGCCGGGTCTCGGTGTAGGAGGGAGCGTCGCACTTTTCGGGAGAGAGCTTCACGGTGTAATCAAAGAGCTCGTTGCGGGTAAAGGTCTGGGAGCACTCGCTCATGTTGGTCCAGGTGAGCAGCTCGCCGACGAAGGGCTGGCAGTAGGCCCGGCGGTCCGTGTTGTCCTCAAAGAAGGTGATGGAGCCGTTCACGCTGCAGCCGGTGATGGCGCCCAGGGTCTCCGACTTGTCGTAAAGATAGAACATCCCCACCAGGCCACCGTTGTGGGCGTAGCCCCGGCAGGCGTCGTAGCCGTCGATGGTGACGGTGCAGTTGGAAATGTCGGCGTTTCCGCAGGAGAGGATACCGCCCATGAACTCCTCCACCTTCAGGTTGGCGGCGCACTGGTCGTCAAAGACCAGCACGGTCTCGGCGGTGCAGTCCCGGATGGCCCCGCTGCCGAAGCCGGCGATGCCGCCCACGCCCGCGTTGCAGCTGGTGCGGGGATTGACAGGCTCCGGCTGGCACATGGACACCAGGGAGATCCGGGCGTCCAGCACCGAGCAGTTGACGATCTCCGCGTTCTTCATATAGCCGGTAAGGCCGCCCACAAAGCAGTGCTCTCCGCTCTGGATCCGGATGTCCACGCCCCGGAGGGTGAGGTTTTCCACCCGGGCACCGATGAGCGTGGAAAAGAGCCCGGCGAACACGCTGTCGTAGACCTTGTCGTTGCCGTCCACCGTGTCGGCCCGGACGCCTCCGGTGCGCGTCACGTTCAGGTTGTAGAGCGTATGGCCGTTGCCGTCCAGCTTGCCGGTGAAGGCCGCAGGCTCCCAGTCCAGCCCGGCCATATCGATGTCCCGGGTGAGGACGAAGGAGGCGTCCGGCCGCAGGCCGATCTGGAGCAGATCCTCCGGAGTGGAGAGCTGGATGGCGTTCTCGCCCTCGGCGGCCAGAGCGGCGGAGGAGAGGGAGAAGACCAGAAGCAGGCAGAGCAGCAGGGCTCCCAGCCGTTTTTTCATCATACGGTTCACCTCGACCAAAGGATTACAAACAAATATTATAACACGTTTTTTGTGATTTGGAAAGACCGGCCTCTTTCCAAAAAGCGAAAAATACACTATAATACCCCATGATCCTTACCAATTCCCGGGAGGAACCGTATGCGCTATGTTTTCGGGCCCATGGAGGGCGTAACCACCAGCACGTTCCGGCGGGTGCACGGCGCCCTGTTTCCCGGCTGTGACGGGTATTACACCCCCTTTATCTCGCCCACCTGCGACCACCGCTTCACCCCCCGGGAGCTCCGGGAGGTAGGGCCGGAGCGGAACGCGGGGCTGGCCGTGATCCCCCAGATCCTGGTGAAAAATCCGGAGGACTTTCTCTGGTGTGCCGCCGGTCTGGCGGACATGGGCTATCCGGAGGTGAATCTCAACATCGGCTGCCCCTCCGCCACCGTCACCGCCAAGGGGAAGGGGGCGGGGCTGCTGCGCACCCCGGAGCTCCTGGACGCGCTGCTGGAGGGGATCTTTTCCCGGTCGGAGATCCCGGTGTCGGTGAAGACCCGCATCGGGTATACGTCCCCGGAGGAATTCCCGGCCCTGCTGGCGATCTACAACCGCTATCCTATCCATGCGCTGATCCTCCATCCCCGGACCCGGCAGGAGATGTACGCCCCCGGTACGGTGCACCCGGAGGCCTGGGAGTACGCCCTTCGGGAGAGCCGGGCGCCGTTGATCTACAACGGGGACCTCTTCACCCCGGGAGACGCGGCTGCCTTTGCCGAACGGTACCCGGCCCAGGAAACGGTGATGCTCTGCCGGGGCGGCGCGGGGGACCCGGCCCTGTTCCGCCGCCTGAAGGGCGGGCCGGCGGCCGATCGGGAGGAGCTGCGCCTTTTCCACGATACGCTTTTCGCCGCCTACCGGGAGGACCTGGGGGCCCTCAACGGCATGCGCCGGATGAAGGAGCTGTGGCATTATCTCATTTCCCGCTTCGAGGGCGGCGAGCGGCTGGTGAAGAAAATGGCCCGCACCCAGGATGTGAACGAATACGCGGACATCGCGGGGACGATCCTCCGGGAGCTGCCCATGCGGACGGAAGCATGAAGTCCGGCCTCCCGGAAGGAGGCCGGACCGTTCGTTTACTGCCGCAGAGACGCCGGCTCCGTATCCAGAAACCGCCAGAACACCCAGCGGTGGTCCCGGACGGAATAGCGCAGCTCAAAGGCCCGCAGCCGCCCGCCGATGACCGCGAGACAGGAAAACCGATACCCCTCCACGCCCCGGTAATCGATCTCCTCCGCCGATCGGATCTTCCGGATCCGGACGGTGATCCGCTCGCCGTCCGCTCCCTCCACCCGGAACCGGGCGGGGGAGAGCTCTCCCGCCGGGCTGCAGGTGGCGATCATCTCCACCGGCCGGTTCAGCGCGTCCATGCTCTCGCCTCCTTGACAACGAAAAATCGCTTGATAAGCTACTATCTGCATCATAATTCGCCTATCAGGAGAATTCAAGAGGAAAAAATCGCTCAATGAGAGAAAAATCCCTTGCGTTTTTTGGCAGGGTCCTATATATTGTAGGTAAGAAAAAAAGGAGGCACGAGCCATGGACAACCGCTTTGGACGCCGTCTGGCGGCGGCCCGAAAGGAGACCGGTCTCAACCAGACGGAGGTGGCCGCCCGGCTGACGGCGGCGGGATTTCCCGTGCGCACCCAGGCGGTGAGCAAGTGGGAGAGGGGCACCACCCTGCCCAGCGCCGTACAGCTGGTGGAGCTGTGCCGCCTCTACGGCATTCGGGACGTGGTATCCGCTTTCGCCCCGGCGGCGGAAAAACGGAGCCCGGCGCGGGTGCTGCCGCTGTACCATCTGGCGGTGTCCGCCGGCACCGGAGAATTCCTGGACGGCGCGGATTACGACACCGTGGAAGCGGGGGAGGAGATCTCCCCGGAGGCGGACTTCGGCGTGCGCATCGCCGGGGACAGTATGGAGCCCCGGTTCGTCCACGGGCAGATCGTGTGGGTGAAGCGGCAGGAGACGCTGCGCTCCGGGGAGATCGGGATCTTCCTGCTCAACGGCGCCGGCTACTGCAAGCGGCTGGAGCGCGCCGGGGGACGGGTGGAGCTGCGCTCCCTCAACCCGCTGTACCCTCCCATCCGGGTGGGCCGGGGGGACGAGCTGCGGATCTTCGGCAAAGTGGTGGGCTGACCTTGCAATATCTCCCTGCGGGGGATATAATGACATGATCTCAAAAAAGGAGAGACCTTCATGACCACCCCGGCGACTGTTTTCGCCGTCCTGATCGCCCTGCTGTCCGCCCTGGGACTGGTGCTGGCCTCCCGGGTGCTGGAGGGGCCGGACAAACGGCGGAGACAATTCTTCGTCTACTATACCAATCTGTCCAACGCCGCCATGCTGGTCGTGCACGTCCTGCTGCTGATCCCGGGCCGGGTCCGGGCGCTCCTGCTCACCCCCGCGGCCCGGTATCTCACGGCGCTGTGCATCCTGGTGACCTTCCTGATCTACTTTTTCGTGCTGACCCGGTTTGGGCGGCACAGCAAGAAGACCACCATGGTTTCCCTGGGGACCCGGCGGTAGTCCAATGTCCTGGTGCACTATCTGGTGCCGCTGTTCACGGAGCTGGAATGGCTCGCCGTGGCGGACAAGCGGGGGCTGGGGCTCGGCCACGCCCTGCTGTGGCTGCTGGTGCCCCTGGCGTATCTGACGTTCACCGTGCTCCGGGCGAGGAGCGGCGTCGTCATCGAAAACACCGGCAGTCTCTGGCCCTACGCTTTCATGGACCGGGACGCCCTGGGGACGGGGAAGTGGCTGCGGAACATCGGTCTCGCCCTGGTGGGCTTTTTCCTGCTGGCGCTGCTGCTTCTGGGCGTCGCCGCGCTGATCACGGGCTAAATCACTTTCGGAGGATTTGGAGAGTATGCAACTGACCGCCATCGCCTTATGGCTGAACACCGCCTTCGCGGCCTTTGACGAGAGCATCGCCGTCGCCGTCCATAAGCTGTATCTGGCGGCCCCCGGCTTTTTTACGCCGTTCCTGACGCTGATCACCTATATGGGCAAGGGCGGCGCGTTCCTGATCCTGCTGTCCATCGTGCTGATGCTCTTCCGGCCCACCCGGCGCTACGGCGCGGCCATGCTGCTGGGTCTGGCCATCGGCGCGCTGATCACCAACATCTGCGTCAAGCCGCTGGTGGCCCGGCCCCGGCCCTATACCTGGGACGGCAGCGTGTACCAGAAATACTGGATCGAGCTGGGCAGGCACACCGAGAGCGACAAGAGCTTCCCCTCCGGCCACATGACCGCGGCCATGGCGGCCTCCACGGCGGTGTTCCTCCGGGGCAGGCGGAGGATCAGCTGGACGGCGTTCCTCTTTGCCCTGGCCATGGGCATCTCCCGGATCTATCTCAGCGTCCACTATGCCACCGACGTGCTGGGCGGCGTTCTCACCGGCGGCATCGGCGGTGTGGCGGGCTACTTCCTCTCCCTGCGGATCCCCGAATGGTTCTACACCATGGACTTCCGGAGCCTCCTTCCCGGCAACCGGCAGCGGGGCCGGCACGAGGCGGGCAGGGAACCGGCGCGGCGAACCGCGGGCAGGGAGCCGGCACGGCGCACCGTAGTCATCGATGGCGGTCGGTTTTCCTCTCTCCGGGGGTTCTATGCCGAGGCGTCCCGCCTGTTCGGCAGCCCGGAGGGGCAGCCCCTGAGCAATCTGGACGCGCTGAACGACGCTCTCCGGGGCGGGCTGGGAGGCAGGGATGTGTACGCGCCCCTCACCATCCGCTGGAAGAACTCCGAAAAAAGCCGGCAGGAGCTGGGGGAGGAAATGTTTGAGAAGATCGTCGAGGTCATCCGCGCCGAGGAAACCGGCCACGACTGCAAATTGATTCTGGAGTAACGAAACGAACAGAAAACCGCGTGACGGGCTCGTCACGCGGTTTTCGTTATCTGTGAGGTATGGCGGCCAGCAGAGCGTCCACCTGTTCCGGCGTAGTGGCCCAGCTGGTGCAGAAGCGCACCGCGCTGGATCCGTCTCCCATGCTCTGCCAGAAGCTGAAGCCGAAGTCCTTTTTCAGCTCGGAGAGCAGACGGTCGGGCAGGATGGGGAACTGCTGGTTGGTGGGGGAGTCCACCAGAAACGTCCAGCCCCGCTCCCGGAGTCCGTCCCGGAGCCGGAGCGCCAGCGCCACCTCCTGCCGGGAGATCCGGTCGTAGAGCCCGTCCTCCAGCAGCGCCAGGAACTGCAGCCCCAGCAGCCGACCCTTGGCCAGCATGCCGCCGTTCTGCTTGATGAAGTACCGGAAGTCCTTCTGCAGCGCCGGATGAGAGATCACCAGCGCCTCCCCGAACAGGGCGCCCTGCTTGGTGCCGCCGATGGTGAAAACGTCGCACAGCCGCGCCATCTCCGCCAGGGTGTAGCCGCAGCCCTCGGCGGCCAGCGCGCAGCCCAGCCGGGCCCCGTCGATGTACAGGGGCAGTCCCCGGGCGCGGCAGACCGCGTACAGGTCCTCCAGCTCGCCGCGGGAGTATACGGTGCCGATCTCCGTGGAGTTGGAGATGTACACCATCCCCGGCTGGACCATGTGCTCAAAGCTGGCGTCCGCCCAGTGGGCGGCGCAGAGGGCCTCCACATCCGCCGCCCGGAGCTTGCCGTCGTGCGAGGGGAGAGTCAGGACCTTGTGCCCGCCGGCCTCCACAGCCCCCGTCTCGTGGACGGCGATGTGGCCGGTATCCGCGGCCACCACCCCCTGGTGGGGGCGCAGCGCCGCGGAGATCACGGTGCGGTTGACCTGGGTGCCGCCCACCAGGAAGTGGACGGCGGCCTCCGGCAGGCCGCAAAGCTCCCGGATCAGCGCCCGGGCCTCTTCGCAGTAGGCGTCCTCCCCGTAACCGGGGGTCTGTTCCGTATTGGCGTCCCACAGCCGCCGCAGCACGGCGGGATGGGCGCCCTCCAGGTAGTCGCTTTCAAATCGGATCATACGTATTCCGCCTTTATGGAAAAGCATTCTTTTTCGGACGCAAAGCCCTTGACGTACAGTATATCGTTTTCCAGGAGAAAATGCAATTGCGCCCTGTGCCCCTCCGGCAATTCCTTCCGGTATTCGATCCACAGGGAGCGGAGGGCGTGGCTGTCCGCGAACCCCTCCGGCAGCAGGTCTGTTCCCCAGGGAACGTAAAGGGTGTTGTTGAGGTGCCCGTTCTCGTCGGTCTCCTCCGGCGTGACGATCCGCTCGGCCCGGCCCGGCAGGTCCCCCGGGAAATCCACGCCCCGGAAAGAGGCGGGGAGCTCGCCCGCCTGCTTCACCACGGGGGCGTCCTGAGCCCAGGCATAGTCCCTGGAAAGGGTCCGGGCGGCGAGATCCATCACCACCCACATGGACACGCCCCGGAGCAGCACCTCGCCCTCCGGGATCTGCAGCCGGTAGTGCCGCCAGAACAGGCCGTGGCCATGTCGGCCGGTCCAGGTGTCCAGCCACAGTCGTTCTCCCACCTCCGGCATACGGAGGATGCGCAGATCGTTCCGGGTCACCGCCCAGAAGCAGCCCCGCTCCACGGCGGTTTTCCGGCCCAGGCCCAGGGAGGAATAGTGATCCCCGGCGGCGGTCTGAAAACGGTACAGCAGGGCGTCCGGGCGGGCACGGCCCTTCCGGTCCGCTTCCGCGGCGGTAAAGACCGTCTCCTCCCGATAGACCTGATCCGGGGTAAAATAGCCGCTCATTGCGCTCCTCCAAAGTCAAATCGATATCTTCTATACTAAAAAACCAGCCGGACAAAATCAAGAGAACAAAACCCGAAAACTGTTTTCCGGAGAAAAAACAGCAGATTGTATATTGATTTTTATGGGAAATCCGTTACACTGATACTGGAAAGCATCGTCCGGCGCATCCGCCGGAAAGGAGAGTGCCATGAAACGAGTCCTGCCCCTGCTGCTGGCGCTGGGGATGACGATATCGCTGTGCGCCTGCGGGGGAAGGACGCCGGAGCCTCCCGTTCCGGACGTGACGGCGATCCCCGCGGCGACTCCCACGGCGGCGCCGACGGAGGCGCCCGCCACGGCCACGCCGGAGCCC
>JAFRDL010000068.1 GCA_017411265.1 Oscillospiraceae bacterium
ATCCAGGACGGGTGCGACAATTTCTGCGCCTACTGCGTCATCCCCTACGCCCGGGGCCGGGTACTGTCCCTGGCGGCGGAGAAGTGCGCCGCCGCCGCGGCGGAGCTGGCCGCCCGGGGCTACCGGGAGATCGTGGTCACCGGCATCGAGATCGCCTCCTGGGGCAAGGACCGGAAGGACGGGCAGACCCTCATCGACGCGGTGGAGGCCATGGCCGCCGCCGCGCCGGAGGTGCGGCTCCATCTGGGGAGCCTGGAGCCCACGGCGGTGACGGAGGATTTCGTGGAGCGCCTGCGGAAGCTGAACGTGTGTCCCCACTTCCATCTGTCCCTCCAGTCCGGCTGCGACGACACCCTCCGGCGGATGCGCCGGAAATACGACACGGCCGCCTTTTTTGCGGTGACGGAGCGGCTCCGCTCCGCCTTCCCGGGCTGTGCCCTCACCACCGATCTCATCGCGGGATTTCCGGGAGAGACGGAGGAGGAGTTCGCCGCCACCCTGGCCTTCCTGGAGAAGTGCGCCTTCTCCGCGGTGCACGTGTTCCCCTATTCCGTCCGGCCGGGGACCCGGGCGGCGGATATGCCGGACCAGGTGGCAAAGGGGGAACAGGCGAGCCGGGTCCGCCGGGCACAGGCCGTGGCGGCCCGCACCGGGAGGGCCTACCGGGCCGGGTGCGTGGGCCGGACCCTCTCCGTCCTCTTTGAGACGGAAGGGGAGGGAGAATGCACGGGGCACGGGGAGAACTACGTCCCCGTGGCCGTTCCCGGCACGGGTCTCCGGGGACTTGTGAAAAAGGTAAAAATAACCGGAGTCCGGGGAGAAATGCTTGTAGGTGTTGTACTTTGACGGAGTAACTCGTTTGGGTATATACTAACAGACAATAGATCAAAGTCTTGATGCTTAGGGGGAGCCCCGGTATGACAAGGGTCGAGGTATTCAATTTCTCCGCCGGGCCGTCGGCGCTGCCGACGCCGGTGCTGGAAAAGGCGGCCGCCGAGCTGGTGAACTACCGGGGCAGCGGCCTGTCCGTCATGGAAATGAGCCACCGGAGCCGGGAATTCCAGGATATTTTCAACGACACAAAGGCCAAGCTCCGCGCGGCCCTGGGCGTCCCGGAGAGCCACGAGATCCTGTTCCTGCAGGGGGGTGCCTCCCTCCAGTTCTCCATGGTCCCCATGAACCTCTCCGCCGAGGGAGACGCGGCGGACTACGCCGTCACCGGCAACTTTGCCAGGATCGCCGCCAAAGAGGCGGAGAAATACTGCCGGGTGAACGTGGCCGCCTCCTCGGAGGCCACCCTCTTCGACCGCATCCCCGCCCAGGAGGAGCTGCGGCTGGATCCCGCCGCCCGGTATTTCTACTACTGCTCCAACAACACCATCTACGGCACCGCCTGGAACTACGTGCCGGAGACGGGTGACGTCCCTCTGGTGTGCGACATGTCCTCGGAGATCCTCTCCCGGCCGGTGGACGTGAGCCGCTTCGGGCTGATCTTCGCCGGGGCCCAGAAGAACATGGCCCCCGCCGGCCTCACCGTGGTGATCGTCCGCCGGTCCCTGGCGGGGCACGAGCGGCCCATCACCCCGCTGATGATGTCCTACCAGCGGATGATCGACAAGGATTCCATGTACAACACCCCGCCCTGCTACAACATCTACCTCCTGGGGCTGGTGCTGGACTGGCTGAAGGAACAGGGCGGCGTGGAAGGCATGGAGCGGGTCAAGCGCGCGCGGGCCAAGCTGGTTTACGACTACCTGGCCGAGAGCCGCCTCTTCCGTCCCTGCGCCCGGGAGGGCAGCCGCAGCGACATGAACGTCACCTTCCGTACGCCCAGCCCGGAGCTGGACGCGGAGTTCGTGAAGCTCTCCGTGGAGCGGGGGATGCGCAATCTGAAGGGCCACCGGGTGGCGGGGGGTATGCGGGCCTCCCTGTACAACGCCATGCCCATGGAGGGCGCGGTGAAGCTGGTGGAGATCATGAAGGAATTCGAGGTAACGCACCATGTATAAGATCCAGACCATGAACGTCATCGCCGAGAAAGGACTGGAGGTCCTGCAGGAGGCCCGCTGCGCCGTGGGCCCGGACGTCCAGCGCCCGGACGCCCTGCTGATCCGCTCCGCCAAGCTCCACAACCGGGAGTTCAACCCGGAGCTGCTGTGCATCGGGCGGGCGGGGATCGGCGTGGACAACATCCCCATCGACCGCTGCACCAAGGAGGGCATCGCGGTGTTCAACGCCCCCGGCGGCAACGCCGACAGCGTGAAGGAGCTGCTGCTGTGCGCCCTGACCATGGCCTCCCGGGATATCATCGGGGCGGTGGACTGGGTCCGGTCCCTGGCCGGGGAGGGGGACGCCATCCCCGCTCTGGTGGAGAAGGGGAAAAACTCCTTCGCCGGGCCGGAGATCTCCGGCAAGAAGCTGGGCGTTATCGGCCTGGGCGCCATCGGCTCCCGGGTGGCCAACGCGGCGCTGAGGCTGGACATGGACGTGTACGGCTATGACCCGTACCTCTCCGTGGACTCCGCCTGGAACCTCTCCAGCAAGGTCCACCACGTCACGGATCTGGACGAGCTGTTCCGCACCTGCGACTATTTCACCATGCACATCCACTACACCCCGGAGACCGCCCATTATCTCAACGCCGAGGCCTTCGCCAAGATGAAGCCCGGGGTCCGGATCCTGAACTTCGCCCGGGGCGAGCTGGTGGACGACGACGCCATGCTGGCCGCCCTGGACACCGGCCGGGTTGCCCGGTACGTCACCGACTTCCCCAACGCCAAGCTGGTGGGGATGCCCAACGTGGTGGCTCTGCCCCATCTGGGCGCCACCACCCCGGAGGCGGAGGAAAAGTGCGCCGTGATGGCGGCCAAGGAGATCCTGGACTACCTGAACAACGGCAACGTGCGCAACAGCGTCAACCTGCCCAACGCCACCCTGGACCGGCTGGGCAAGAGCCGGCTGTGCCTGCTGCACAAAAACCAGCCGGGCATGCTCAACCGTTTCCTGGAGATCATCGCCGCCGGGAACGTGAACGTGGAGCACATGCTCAACAAGGCCCGGGGAGAGGTTGCCTACACCATTTTCGACACCTCCACGCCCCTGGACGAGACGGTGGCCGATGGGATGCGCGCCATCCCCGACGTCACCCGGGTCCGGCTGCTGGTATAATAATTAAAAAAAGAAGACCGGGGAACCGGTCTTCTTTTTTTGCTTATACTGACATCTTATGGAAAGCAGACACAGATTTGAGAGACGAAATCGCATCAGGCGAGGCATTGCCCTTGAGAATACACAAAGTGTTCTCAAGGGAGGCATCAAAACATGGCACAAAATGGGTAGCAAAGATTGTCTTGCTTTATAGGTTGGAGTTTTCGCACAGGGAAAACAGCTGCGGTTTGGATCTGCGCTGTGTATTTCCGAATGACAAACAAGGTTTACCTTCCCGGCCTCATAGTCCGACGGCAGTCCGGCGGCGGGCTTCTGCGACCCGGCGCTCAGCAGCATCCAGCCACTCCCGGTGGTCTGCAAGGATTCCGTCCGCCCTTTCGAGCATGTCCAACGTGTCCCCGGGGCGGGGCGTGCCGCCGGTGACCTTTTATTTCAGACTCTCTGCGGGATCCATCCGCCGCCGGATGTCATCGTCCGTCAATCCCAGGGGGTGGCCGAGGACTTTCTCCGCTGCCCTGTCCATCAGAGCGCCGGTCATGTTCTCCGGCCGGAGGCGGCCGCTTTTATGGAGATCGGTGACCATCTCCACCACGACGTCGTGCATCCGCGTGAAGGGGATGCTTGTTTCCCTGGCCAGGTTCTCCGCCATCGCGGCGGCTGTGGTGAAGCCATCCAGCACCCTTTCCCGGGCGGCGTCGCGGGCGATGGTTGAGCGCTCCAGCGCAAGGCGCAGCAGCTGCAGTTCGGCCAGCAGCACGGCATGGTGATCCCAGAACATGAACAGGTGTTCGTGATTGTCCTTACACGGGAACATGGTCACCCCGCCGGCAGACAGAAACGTGCTTATCAGATAGCCGGGGTATTCCGCCGTCATGGAGCGCAGCCGCTCGATAACGGTGGAGTTCTTTTTCTGGGGCATTATGCTGCTTCCGCTGCAAATGGAGCGGTCGAAAGAGAGAACGCCGCATTCCGCGCTGGACAGGAACATCATGTCGCAGGCAGTTTTGTTTAGTGTTGCGTTCACGATGGCAAAGGATGACTCCGTCTCCAGAAAATGATCCGTGCTCCCCACAGCGTCCAAACTGTGCTCGACCACACCGTCGAAGCCCAGCAGCTCTGCCAATCGGCGCCTGTCGATGGGGAAAAGAGTCCCCGTACAGGCAGCCGCGCCCATGGGGGAGCGGTTGACGTTGGCATAGGCGGCGCGAAGCCGCCGCATGTCCCGGAGAAGGTTTTCGTACACATCCAGCAGGTAGTGACCCCATGTGCCGGGCTGAGCGGGCTGGCCATAGGTGTAGTAGGGAATGATTGCATCCGCATAATCCCGCGCTTTTTCACTCAGCAATTGGCCTGTCTCCAACAGTTCGGCAAAGATCTCACCGATTGCCCGGCGCATGTCCATACGGAACAAGGCGTGGTAAGTGTCGTTGCGGCTTCGGCCCAGATGCAGCCGCCCTGCCGTATCCGCACCGATCCGGGCTTTCAGGGCGCTGTCAAAATTAAAGAACAGGTCCATCTTGATCGGGTCCAGATCCGCTTCAGTCATCTCTGCGAGTACCGCGGCGATTCCCCTGTGGATGGTCTGCCCGTCCTCCCGGGAGAGGAGGCCCTGTTCGGTAAGCATGATAGCATAGGCCTGGTTCAGCTGGGCCAGCTCCTCTGCCTGGTGACGAAAATCCTTTACGATCCGGGGCAGAAGCGTGTTTTGCCGGTAAAGCTCCATTAGTTCCATTTATCTGCACGTCCCTTCCAAAGATCAGAACGTACGGAGGCGCATACGCCGCCGTACAAAAACATTGTAGCGTTTTTCCAAGCGTATTGCAACTGCGCCGAATGACAGAAAAAACGGGTAGTTTTTAAAAAACAGTTATATGCGGAGTTGGGTCTCCCGGTTGAAAAAAAGAAAAAACATGCTATACTACCATCGAAACTATGCGTTTGCGCGGGGAGGGACGGACTCTGAAGTTGCCCTGGAAGAAAACCGAAGAGAAGAACACGCGGCAGGACCTCCCTGTGATCTGCGCCGATCCGTCGTCCGGCCTCACCGCCGCCCAGGCGGCGGAGCGGGAGGAGGCCGGGTGGGACAACAAGGCCGTCGAGCCCCCCACCCGCACCAAAGGGCAGATCATCCGTTCCAACACCGTCACCTATTTCAACGCCATCTTCGTGATTCTGGCGGTGTGTCTGACGCTGGTGCGCTCCTCCATCCTGAATTTCAGCTTCCTGGTGGTGGTGGTGATCAACGCGGTCATCGGCATCGTCCAGGAGATGAAGAGCAAAAAAGCCCTGGATGAACTGAACATCCTCCAGTCCCCCCGGGCCACGGTGATCCGGGACGGGGAGAGCCGGAGCGTGTCGGTGAACGAGCTGGTCCGGGACGACGTGGTGGAATTCACCGCCGGGGATCAGATCTGCGCCGACGCGGAGGTGATCGCCGGGGAATGCGTGGCCAACGAGGCCCTGGTCACCGGCGAAGCGGACGAGATCCGCAAGAAGGAGGGGGACGCCCTCCTGTCCGGCAGCTTCCTCATCAACGGCACCTGCCGGGCCCGGCTCACCGCCGTGGGGGCGGACTCCTTCGTGAACCGGCTGACCCTGGACGCGAAGAAACAGAAAAAGCCCAAGCTCCGGGGCATGATGCGCTCTCTCAACCAGCTGGTGAAGTGGATCGGCGTGATTCTCATCCCCCTGGGCCTGGCCGTGGCGTACAAGGAGGTCTATATCCTGGAGCGGGACCTCACCGCGGGGGTCACCTCCACGGTGGGAGCCCTGGTGGGCATGATCCCGGAGGGACTGTTTTTCCTCACCAGCATCGCTTTGGCGGCGGGCGTGCTGCGCCTTGCCAAAAAAAAGACCATGGTCCGGGAGCTGGGCTGCATCGAGACGCTGGCCCGGGTGGACACCCTGTGCGTGGACAAGACCGGGACCATCACCGAGAACAAGATGGTGGTGGAGGACATCGTCCCCCTGTGCCCGGATCGGTTCATCACCGAGGATATCCGCATGGTGATGGCGGACTACGTCCACGCCATGCGCGCCGACAACGACACCATGGCCGCTCTGCGGAAGTATTTCACCGGCGAGGCGATGCAGGAGGCCATGGCGGCCCTGCCGTTCTCCTCCGCGAAGAAATACGGCGGCGTGTCCTTCCATGAGGACGAGACCTGGCTGCTGGGCGCTCCGGAGATCCTGCTGGGGGAGCGGTACGCCGAGTATTCCGAAGCGATCGACGAGTATTCCTCCAAGGGCTGCCGGGTGCTGCTGCTGACCCTTTACGACGGACGGCTCACCGACGAGGAGCTGACGGCGGATCAGCTGCCCGTGGCGCTGATCCTCCTGGCCAACAAGATCCGCCCGGAGGCGCCGGACACCTTCGCCTACTTCGCCAAAGAGGGCGTGGAGGTGCGGGTGATCTCCGGGGACAACCCCCTCACCGTGTCGGAGGTGGCCAAACGCTCCGGCATCCCCGGGGCGGAGCGCTGGGTGGACGCCCGGACTCTTACCACCGACAAGGCCATGGAGGCCGCCGCCCGGGACGCCATCGTCTTCGGCCGGGTCACCCCGGAGCAGAAGCGGCGGCTGGTGCTGGCGCTGAAGGAGGCGGACTGTTCCATCGCCCTGGCCTCCGGCAGCGACGTGGCCTGCCAGGTGTCCCAGATCGTGCTCATGGAGTCGGACTTTTCCGCCATGCCCTCGGTGGTGGCGGAGGGGCGCCGGGTCATCAACAACATCGAGCGGTCGGCTTCCCTGTTCCTGGTGAAGAACATCTTCTCCATGATCGTGGCGCTGCTGAGCCTGCTCTTCAAGCTGCCCTATCCTCTGGTCCCGGCTCAGCTGGGCCTGGTGAACGCCATGACCATCGGCATCCCGTCCTTCGTGCTGGCCATGGAGCCCAACAGCGACCGGATCCGGGGCCGCTTCCTGCGGAACGTGCTGCTCCGGGCCCTGCCCGCGGCGCTGACGGACGTGTTCCTGGTGGAGGGCGTGATGCTCTTCTACCTGGCGGCCCGGCTGCCGGACACCGCCATGAGCACCATCTGCGCGGGTGTGATGGGCGTGGTGGGCCTGATGATGGTCCACCGCACCGCCAAGCCTTACAACAAGCTGCGCGTGGCCCTGATGGTCGGGGTGAGCGCGGGCTTCGCGTTCTGCTTCCTGTTCATGAAGTGGTGGTTCAATCTGGCCACGCTGGATTTCCTCAGCGCCCTGGTGCTGGGGGTGTTCGCCCTGCTGGCCTGGCCGGTGATGATCGTCATGGACAAGGCGGTGGCGGCGGTCCGGGGCTGGCTGTCCCGGCTGTGGGCGTGGGTCGTTCCGCCCCTGACGGAAAAAGAGAGTTAAGGAGGAAAGACCGCCTTGTGGTGGAACAGTGTGTGGGGTAATTTGCTGCTGACGTTTCTGGTGGCAACGGTGCCGGTCATCGAGCTGCGGGGGGCGATCCCCTTCGGGGTGGCCCGGGGCCTGGGCATCTGGACGGCCATCGCCGTGTCGGTGCTGGGAAATCTGCTGCCGGTGCCGTTCATCGTCCTGTTTATCCGCAACGTCTTCTCCTGGCTCCGAAAGCGCCACGCCAGGCTCAACGACCTTGTGAACCGGCTGGAGGCCCGGGCGGAGGGGAAGGAGGATACCGTGCGGCGCTACGCCTTCTGGGGCCTGGTGCTTCTGGTGGCCATCCCCCTGCCGGGGACGGGTGCCTGGACCGGGGCCCTGGTGGCGGCCATGATGCGCATGCCGCTGCGGAAAGCCTTCCCCGCCATCGCGGTGGGGGTGGTGATCGCGGCGGTGGTGGTCTCGGTGATCACCTACGGCGCCACGGTGGTGTTCTGACTGCCAAAAAGGAGGGAACAGAGTGTCTAAAGGGGTTATTTATATTCTGACAAACCCATCGTTTCCGGATTATATCAAAATTGGGTATGCCGCCAATCTGGAGAAACGATTAAAACAATTGAATAGAAGCGAAACCATACCGTTTGCATTTCGCGCTTACGCGGTTTATGAAGTGGACAGCTCGCTTACCGACAAAGAGTTGCACAAATTGATTGACACTCTGAATCCTGATCTCCGCAGTATCGAAACGTTTGACGGAAAGGAAAGAGTAAAAGAGTTCTATGCTATGTCAGCGGAAGATGCCTATGGGTTGCTGGAAAGTATTGCACGGATCAGCGGCACAGAAAGCAGGCTGAAAAGAGTTCGGCCAGAAGGACACGAAATCATAGACGAAAAGATTGCAGAGGAAGTTAGAGAAACGGTTCGTCGCGGGCCGTTTCGGTTCAGTCAAGTCGGAATACCGGTTGGAAGCGAATTGGCTTTTGTCGATGATCCCACAATTACTGTTACAGTGGAAGATGATCGGCATATTCGATATCAGAACATGACGACTTCTCTTTCAGCACTTGCCAGAGATTTAAAGAGATTTGACCATCCGGTCCAAGGGACACTTTGGTTTACATACGAGGGCGAGATCTTGGATACCCGAAGAAAGCGAATAGAAAAAACAAAACAGTAAGACAATAAAAAACCACCCGTAAAGCGGGTGGTTTTTCCTATACGGGCATAGCCCTCTGTTCCTTGCGGACACGTCAAAAGATCGTTATCATTGCCTTCCCCTTGAGGGGAAGGTGTCGCGGCGCGTCTCACGGAAGTGCCGCGACGGATGAGGTGGACAAAAGTACGGCTGCTTGTTTCCTGATGGGAAGACGAGCTTTGACACCTCATCAGTCATCCGCTTCGCGGGGGATCTGCGGCTGACAGCTTCCCCTCAAGGGGAAGCCTTCTTACGATTTTTTCTTGCCGCTTGCGCTCTTTGGAACCACTCGTCTAACAATTGGTTTTCGGAATACAAAAAGACACTGAGCCGATATGATTTGGCCCCGTATTTGTTTTGAAAAAAGAAAACACAAAAGAGCATTTCGCTTCATGGAAGCGCGGCCTTCGGCCGAAAAGAACACCGGCTTGCTTCGCAGCGCGGGCTGTGCGGTGCAGGATCGGGGTCGATGGAGGAACAGGGGAGGGGACCGGCGGGGGATCGCGCCGCACGCTTCCTGCCCCTCCCGGTTCCTTTTCACGGTTTCCGCAGCACTCTGTGCAGCCGCCGGAGGCTCAGGGAAAAGTTGAAGGCCTCGCATACGTACAGCACGAACACGTACCCGCCCAGGGCCCACCGGGGGAGCAGCGCCCAGACCAGCGCCAGTCCCAGGGCCGCCTCCGCCACGTTGTAGGTCATGGAGCGCATCATCTCTCCCAGTCCCTTGAGGCACCCGTCGGTGACGATGTCGGTGTAGATCAGCGGCGCCAGCGGCGAGAGCAGGCGCAGGGCCCGGGCGCAGGCGGGATCGTGATAAATCAGTCCGCCCAGCAAATCTGCCGAGACGAAGAACACCGCGCCGGCCCCCAGGGAGAGGAGGGCCGTCCGCCCCAGCAGCGAGCGCACCGTCCGCCGCAGGGTCTCCCGGTCCCCGGCCGCCTGCCTGGCCGTCAGCGCCGGGACCAGCAGCTCTGCCAGGGCGGCGGGGAGACAGGCGGGGAAGAGGAGGATGGGCATGGCCATGCCGTTGATGACCCCGTACCCTGCCAGGGCGCCGTCGGCGGACAGTCCGGACAGACGCAGGCCCCGGGGGACCAGCAGCTGCCGGAAGGTGCCCAGGGCGCTGCGGGCATAGGCGGAGAGAGCCAGCGGCACCGCCAGACGGAGCATCCGGGGGGTGAGACGCTCCCCCGTCCCGCCGGAGAGCCCATGGACCCGCCGGTCCCGGAGACAGAGCAGGGCGAGAGCGGCCGCGCCAAGCGCTTCGGCGGCGCAGCCCGCGGCGGTGACGGCGGCGCATACCCCCGTCAGCCCCTGCCCCGCCGCCCGGCGGAGGACGAGCACCGTCAGTCCCATGCGGAGCAGCTGCTCGCCCAGCTGCTCCGCCGCCGTCTTCCACACCCGGCCCACGGCGGTGAAGTAGCCGCTCATCACCGCGGAGAAGCCCGCCGCGGGCATGGACAGGGCCAGATACCGCAGGGAGGGAACGGTCCGGGCGTCCCCGATCCAGAGAAAGCCGACGGGCTCCGCCAGAAAAAACAGCGCCGCCGCCGCGGCACCGCCGAAGAAGAGAGCGTAGGCCGAGGCCCTGGCCACCACCGCCGCCGCGCTCCCGCCCCGCCCCCGGCACAGCTCCTCCGACAGCAGCCGGGTCACGGTGAAGCGGATGCCGGAGATGGCCACGGTGGAGAAGAGGAAGCCCACGCTCATCACCAGCTGAAAGAGCCCGATCCCCGCCGCGCCGATGCGCCCGGCCAGCCACACCTGCCACGCCATCCCCAGCAGACGCATCGCCAACGAGGACACGGTGAGCAGCGCGGTGTTCCTCGCCAGGTTGTTGGAAAGAGCCGTCAATCGCAAATCCCCCTCTGCATAAACTATGCGGAGGGGGAAGCGTTTAGATATATCCGCCGAGCCCCGGCGCTTTCGTTCAGCGGAAAGCGCCGGAGCTCTCTTGTCGGTCCGGAACCGGGCCGGACCCCGTTCAAACTTTTTTATTTTGGGTATTTTCTTTCTGTATCGGATGTGATATAGTAACGGTTAGCAATAACTAACTATTATATGAGAAATGAAACAAAGAGGAAACGCGGGATGCGTTTTTCTTTCGCCCCGACGGTTAGATATTTCTAACAAGATGGCTGAGGAGGCTTCCCCATGGCAAAAAAGGATTCCGAGGACCAGAAGAGATCCATGAGCGTGATGTTTCGCGGCCGGGCGATCTTCAAGCCGCTGAACACCGGCTGGATCGACGAGCACGTCGCCTGCGTGCGGGAATGGGTCGCCAACATCTTCTTTTATACCAAAAACGGCGCGACGATCATGATCGACGCGGGGTACAACTACGACCGCCTGCGGGAGAAGATGGGCTGGCTGGACATAGACCCCGCCTCCATCAGGCACATCCTGATCACCCATCAGGACACCGACCACGTGGGGGCTCTGGAGACGGACAGCGAGCAGCTGTTCCGGAACGCGACGATCTATCTCAGCGAGATCGAGAACCGCTATCTGACCGGCGAGGCCCGGCGCAGGGTCATCCACGGACTTTACAAGCTGCCGCTGGTCAAAACCGACAACGAGCGCGTCCTTCTCAAGGACGGGCAGATCCTGGACATCGACGGGATCCGGATCGAGTGCATCCTCGTGCCCGGCCACACCTGGGGGCACATGGTCTATCTGATCGACGACGAATACCTCTTTACCGGCGACACGATCTGGTTCGGCGCGGACGGGGGCTACAGCTTTATCGCCACGCTGGCCGAGGACAACGCCCTGGCGGTCCGGTCCCTGGCGGCGCTGGAAAAGCGGCTCCGCGCCTGGAAGCAGCCCGTCCGGATCATCACCGGGCACACCGGCTGGACCGACGACCTGGACGGCGCTTTTCTCCACAGGACGGAGCTGTGCAGGCCCTTCACGAGGAAGTATACGGACCCCGACGCCCCCTACGACGGCTACGAGGAAGCGGACGACACGGAGGAAAAGGCCCGCGCGGCGCGGCTGAAAAAGAAGGTGTTCCGCGCGTGAAATACCCGGGAATGCCCGCGGGGATGTGGGCGCTGTTCGCGGCCAGCTTTCGCAAGAGGCTGGCGGACGTGCTGGGCTATGACCGCCCCGCGGCGGCAGAGATCACGAACAAAGCCCACGGCGCCTTTCGTGCGCTGATCAAAGACCTGCCCGACTTTGAAAAGGGCGACCGTTTCCGGATGAACATCGTCAGCTGCGCCATGCTCTCGGCCTTTGTGCTGAACATGCCGAAGCGACCGGATGTAGACGAGCTGACGGCATACTACGCCGCGGCCATGATGACCGGGCCGATGCGGTGGTTTTGCCGGAAAAGAGGAAGCATGGAGTTCAGCCCCAGAGGCGTCGAAAGCATGAAAAAAACCGCCGCCTTCCGCGCGGCGGACCGCAACCCCTATTCGTGGAACATGGAGTTCCTGCCCTACCCCGACGGCAGCGGCTACGAGGCCCGCTTCTCCCGATGCGGCATCTGTACGCTGATGGGCGAGCTGGGACTTGCCGATCTTGTGCCCGCCATGTGCCGGCTGGACTACACGATGAGCGAGGCGGGCGGCGCGGATACGTTCGTCCGGGAATACACGCTTGCTTCCGGCGGTCCTTATTGTGACTGCGGCTACAAGAAGAAAGGAAGATAGAACGATGATCAAAACGACAATGACGATCGACGGGATGATGTGTTCCATGTGCGAGGCGCATATCAAGGACGTGATCCGCAAGGCCGTTCCCGGCGCGAAAAAGATCGCCGCCTCCCATACAAAGGGCGAAGCCAGCTTCCTCACGGAGGACGCCATAGACGAAAAGCTCCTGAAGGACGCCATCGCCGCGACGGGCTACACCTGCCTGTCCGCGGAATCGGCACCCGATGAGAAGAAGGGCTGGTTCAGCCGGAAATGAGCACGCCGATCGCAGGGCTGCTGATCCCCTTCCTCGGTACGGTGGCCGGCGCGGGCTGCGTGTTTTTCCTGCGGCGGGAGCTTTCCGTTTCGATCCAGCGGGCGCTGACCGGCTTCGCGGCGGGCGTCATGGTCGCCGCCTCGATCTGGAGCCTGATCGTCCCGGCCATCCAGCAGTCCGCAAGGCTGGGCCGCTGGGCGTTCCTGCCCGCCTTTCTCGGCTTCTGGCTGGGTATCCTGTTCCTGCTTCTGCTCGACCATGTGATCCCGCATCTGCACCGCAGCATCGACCAGGCGGAGGGGCCGAAAAGCCATCTGACCCGGACGGCCATGCTGGTCCTGGCGGTGACGCTGCACAACATCCCCGAGGGGATGGCGGTGGGCGTCGTCTATGCGGGTCTGTGCAGCGGCTCGGGGGAGATCACGGCGGGCGGCGCGCTGGCTCTGGCGCTGGGCATCGCCATCCAGAACTTTCCGGAGGGGGCGATCATCTCCATGCCGCTCTGCGCGGAGGGGACAGGCAGGCCAAAGGCTTTTTGGCTGGGTGTTCTGTCCGGGGCGGTGGAGCCGGTCTTCGGCGCGCTGACGATCCTCGCCGCGGCGCGGATCGCGCCCGCCATGCCGGTGCTGCTGTCGTTCGCGGCGGGAGCCATGCTCTATGTGGTCGTGGAGGAGCTGATCCCGGAGATGTCCGCGGGCGAGCACTCCAATATCGGCGTTCTGCTCTTCGCCGTGGGCTTCAGTCTGATGATGGCGCTGGATGTGGCGCTGGGATAGACGCGGCGGATACGGACCGCCGGCGTTTTTCGAACGGTTTTTGCGCCCGACGAGCGCCGCCGGGCGGAGGCCCGGCAAGCAAGGAGAGGAAAGATGAAATATCACATCGAGAAAAACACCGTGCAGGAGACGCTGATCATCCCGCTGCTCGGGCGGCTGGTGTGCTCGGAGCGCTTCCCGCAGCTTTTCTCCGATCCGGAAGCCAAACGGATCCGCGATTCCCTGGACTACGACTTTGCCGAGAAGCGGAAGAAGATGGAGTCCCCGGCGGGACTCTTCGGCGCGCTGGAGGTGGCCCAGCGGCAGTATGACCTGCGCTGCGAGGCTGAGGCGTATTTGAAGGAGCACCCCCGGGCCGCGGTGGTCAATCTGGGCTGCGGGCTGGACGACACCTTCCGCAAAGTGGATAACGGCCTTTGCCGGGGCTATAACCTGGATTTCCCGGACGTGATCGCGGTGCGGAACGAGCTGCTGCCCGCCGGGGAGCGGGAACGGAATCTCGCCTGCGATCTCAACGACTTTTCGTGGATGGACGCGGTGGACGCCTCGGACGGCGCGGTATTTTTTGCCGCGGGCGTGTTCTATTACTTCCGGACCGGGGATGTGAAAGCCCTCTTCGCCGCCATGGGGTCGCGCTTCCCCGGGGCGGCGCTGGCCTTCGATTCCTGCAACGAGCGGGGCGCGAAGCTGATGCGCAGGACATGGCTCAAGGAGGCCGGGATCACGGACGTGAGCGCCTTCTTTTCCCTGGAGGACGAGACGGAGCTGCAAGGCTGGAGCGACCGCTTCGCCTCGGTCAGCGCCAAAAGCTACATGCGCGGATACCGGGATATTTACAGGGACGTGGGGCTGTTCCACAAGCTGATGATCCGCTTCTGCGACAGCCTGGTGAACATGAAGATCGTGAAGATCGTTTTCAGGGGGTGAGGACATGACGCGGAAAGAGCAAATCAGGAGCGCCTACAAGCTCACCGGCGGGCACGCCGGCTTTTACGACGGAATGATGACCTGCTCCACCCTGCCGGGCAAGGCGATCTGCCGCCTGGTGTGGAATATGGACCGGGAGAAGAATCTCCGCTACGTGGAACAGGCGCTCTCCGGCGTGCCGGAGGATTTCAGCGGAAGGCTCCTCGAGGTGCCGGTGGGCACGGGCGTGCTGACCATGCCGGTCTACCGGGAGCTGCCGAAGGCCGACGTCACCTGCCTCGACTACTCGGCGGCCATGATGGCCGCGGCGCGCAGGCGCGCGGAGGCGGCCGGGATCACAAACATCACGTTCTGCCAGGGCGACGTGGGCGCGCTGCCCTTTGCGGACGAGAGCTTTGACCTTGTCCTCTCGCTCAACAGCTTCCACGCCTTCCCGGACAAGGAGGCCGCCTGGCGCGAGACTTACCGCGTTCTGAAGCCGGGCGGCGTATTCTGCGGCTGCTTTTATATACGCGGCGGCTGCGCCCGGACGGACTGGTTCATCCGGCATCTGTACGTCCGCAAGGGCTTTTTCACCCCGCCCTTTGAGACGGAGAACAGCCTGCGCGAGCGTTTGCAGGGCATGTACCGCCAGGTCGATGTGACCGGCGTGGAGGGCATCGGCTGCTTCCGGTGCAGAAAGTGAGGAGGATATAGCATGGGACTTCTGAAACGCTTTTTCAATCAGACAAGAAAGCCGGAGGGCGCGCTGGGCGCGCTGATGCTCCGCGGCATGAACAGCGGTCACGGGGAGCTGGCGGATTGGGGCTTTTCGCATCTGCCGGCGATCCGTCCGGCGCAGATCGTCGATCTCGGCTGCGGCGCGGGGCGCAACGCGGGAGAGCTGCTGAAGCAGTTTCCGTCCGCCCGTGTGACGGCCGTCGACTATTCTCCGCTCTCCGTGGAGAAGGCGGCGGCCTACAACAAAAAGAGCGTCGACGCCGGGCGCTGTACGGTGCGGCAGGGCGACGTGTCCGATCTTCCGCTCCCGGAAGAGAGCTTCGATCTCGCCACGGCCTTTGAAACGGTCTACTTCTGGCCGGGGCTTGAAACATGCTTCGCGCAGGTCGCGCGGATTCTGAAACCGGGCGGGGCTTTCCTGATCTGCAACGAATCGGACGGCCTTGACGCCACCGGCAAAAAGTTTGAGAAGATCATCGACGGCATGCGGTGCTACACGGCCGGGGAGCTGGAGTCTGCGCTGGGGAAAGCCGGGTTCACGGACGTGCGCGTCGATCGTCACGGCAAAAAGCCGTGGCTGTGCGTGCTGGCGAGGAAATAACCGATGGACCGGATCCAAAAGCGAAAAAAGGCCCTCCTCTTCGGCTTCGCGGCGCTGTTTCTGTGCGGGATCGGGGACTGGCTGATCGGCTACGATCCCCCGGGCGGCGAGCCGCTCCTCTTCGGCATCAGCAACACGGCCATCGCCGGCCTGCCCACCTGGCTGTATATCCTCTCCCTGTTCTTGGGCATCCTGTCCGGCTTCGGCTGCAGGGCCTTTGCTCCGGCGATGCTCGAGGTTTTGGATGCGATCGGCGTCCCGAAAGCATCCAAAGCACACAGGGCCTTTCGTTTCGGTCTCGCCTCCGCGCCGATGATGTTCGTCTCCTTCCACGCGGCCTGCATCGTGCTGCTGCTGATGCAGGCCGCCCTGCGCGCGGGGCTGGACGTGCACGCGGCCAACGGCGTGTTCCTGCTTCCGGCGGCGTCCCTCCTGCCCTTCGTCGTATGGTGTTTTCTGTGCGATATCCCGGTCACGGCGGCCTACGCCGTCTTCGTGCTGAAGGGCCGGCTGAAGCTCCCGAAGGCGGCGGCGGTCTGCTGCCCGCTGGGCATGAGCCTGCTGGCGAAGGCCGTCGGCGCGATCCTGCTGGCGGCAAACAGCAAGCTTGCCTTCCTGACCTTCGCGCTCCACGACATTTTCTCAAAAGCCAGATACGGCGACATGCAGGCCTTCGTTGCCAAACTCCGGGAAATGGGTTATGAAAGGGTGGAGCTGATCGACACCACAAGGGGCATGTTCATGTCTCCCCGGGTGGCCGGGTGGATGGCCCTTTCCGGCTCCGCGCTGCTGACAGGAAGGAAGTAGAAAATGAACGGATGGGTCATTCTGATCGAGGCGCTGGTATTCGCGGGAGTCTTTACGGCCATCCTGTTCGCCTTTTTTCGCGGCGACCGGAAAACCAGCGCGGCGAGCATCCACAACTACCCGCCGGATATCCAGGAGGAATACTTCAAGACCCATGAGAGGATCGACGTGAGCTACCGGTCGAAAAACGTCTTTCTGACAAAATCCCTCGGCGTCGCGATCTTCACCGGTATCCTGTTCGTCTGCGCCCGGATCGCGGGCGCCGCCGACTTCCGGCAGGGCTTCTGGCTCTCCTTCGGTCTGATGGCGTGGATCGGCGTGTACGACACCTGTTTTCTGGACTGGGTACTGTTCGCCAACCTGCCGATGTTCCGGCTGGAGGGGACCGAGCACATGGAGGAGGCCTATCATCAGAAATGGTTCCATGCGAAGGGCATGCTGTTTCCCGGCCTGATCTTCGCGCTGATCCCGGCCGCGCTGGTCGGTTGGCTCGTCACGCTGGTGGGATAGCGCATACCCGAAAAATAATGACCTCCGGTCTGTATCGGACACAGGCCGGAGGTCGTTTTTCTTTTTTATTCAGCGATACTGCTGCGCGTGCCGGCGGATGGCGTCAAAGGTCTCCACGCTCAGATCGTGTTCGATCTTACAGGCGTCCTCCCGGGCGGTCTCCTCGCTGACGCCCAGGCCGATCAGCAGCTCGGTCAGGAGCTTGTGGCGCTCATACATGCGCTCCGCGATCTCCAGCCCCGGCTCCAGCAGCACGATCATGCCCGCCGGGTCCGTTGTGATGTACCCGTTTTCCCTCAGCCGCTTGGTGGCATAACTGACGCTGGGCTTGGTCACGCCCAGCTTGTCCGCCACGTCGATGGAGCGGACATAACCGCGCTCTTCCTTGAGCATGAGCATGGCTTCCAGATAATCCTCTGCCGATTTGTGAATGTTCATCGTCATCACCCGTCCATAAGATACTACGGACGCGGGAAAAAAGCAAGGAAAGAAATAAACGGAAGTTAGGCATTGACAACGCAGATTAAAGGTGTTAAACTGCGGTATGGTTAGGGTGTCCTAACCACTTTCGCAGCCCTTCGGTTAAAGATGTTTAACAGAAGGCGCCGCGGGACAGAGAGGAGGGAGGACGATGATGCCCCTGATACTGGCCGACGCGGGCGAGGAGGCCGTCATCAAGAGAGTCGGGGGAAACCCCGAGATGAAAAAACACCTGGAGGATATGGGCTTCACGGTGGGCGGCGCCGTCACGGTGATGAACACCCTCGGCGGCAACCTGATCGTGAAGATCAAGGAGTCACGCGTGGCCATCAGCAAGGAAATGGCGCAAAAAATTATGATATAAAGGGAGAGATGAGGATGAAAACACTCAGAGACG
>JAFRDL010000069.1 GCA_017411265.1 Oscillospiraceae bacterium
ACCAGGCCGACGTCAAGGGCTAGCTGGAGCAGATCAAGGGAGAGATCGAAGATCTCCTCCGCCAGATCGAAGAGTCCGAGCAGGCCCAGGAGGAAGCCATGGAAGCCCCGGACGAGGAGTCCGAGGCCGAAGAAAACGAAGACGGCGAGGCCCGCAGCGCCCGCCGGAAGGGAGAGAAGAGAAACATGAACCACCGCATGGATATCCGGGCCGCTGAGGAGTTCAAGCGCACCGGCAAGCACACCTACAAGGACGTCCTCAGCCTGATCCGCGCCGCCGTCACCAGCGCCATCACCGGCGTGATCGGCCCTGTCGGCGTGGCCGGCATCACCGATCCCGTGGCGCCTGTCAGCTCCATGATCGACCTGGTGAAGATCGTGGACGCCACCGGCATGGCCCAGTACAAGGTGGCCGCCCTGACCGCGGACGCCTCCACCGCCGCCATCACCGAGGGCAGCGCCCCCACCGAGAGCGAGCCCACCTTCGCCGCCGTGACCTTCACGCCCGCCAATTACGGTGTTGTTGGTTACGTCAGCAAGGAGATCCGCAAGCAGTCCCCCCTCAACTACGAGGAGAAGGTCACCGAGTCCAGCCGCCGCGCCCTGCGCCGGAAGCTGAACGCCCTGATCGCCGCGGCCATCCCGGCCAGCAGTCTGGACGCCGCCTACGAGATCACCCTGGCCAGCACCGCCACCACCGGCGCCGCCGCCTTCGACGCCAGCCTGCTGAGCAACATCATCCTTGCATACGGCGGGGACGAGGGCGTGGACGGCCAGGCGGTCCTGTTCCTGAACAAGAAGGACCTGAAGGCCTTCGCCGGTGTCCGCGGCACCAACGAGTTCCTTCCCGTGTACTCCATCATCCCCGATCCCAACAGCCCCTCCACCGGCGTGATCAAGGACAACAACGGCCTGAGCTGCCGCTACTGCCTGTCCAACGACGTGACGGCGCTGTGCGACCTGAGCCTGACCACCTCCTTCAAGACCTCCATGTTCTACGGCAACCCCCAGTGCTGCGAGGTCCCCATCTGGGGCGGCCTGGACGTGGAAGTCAACGACGGCTACAAGTTCGCGGAAGGACTGCTGACCGTCCGCGGCGAGATCACCGCCGACGCCGACGTGGTGGCCAAGAACGGCTTCGTGGTCGTCAAGGCCAAGAAGGGCTCCTGATGATCCCGCACCCGGTGGTCCAAATTGGACCACCGGGATCTCCCATGAAAGGAAGTGAACCCCGTGGCGTCTGAGACCGCCAAGGCGCTGCTGTGCGCCAACCTGGGCTTCACCGTCTCCACGGCGCCGGCGGCCGTGATGCTCCTGATCGAGAACGATCTGGACACCGCCGCGGCGGATCTGGAGCGGATCGGCATCGAGATCGACGAGGACGCCGCCGCCGACCGGAACCTTCTGGTGATGTTCGCACAGTGGCTCTACCAGAAGCGAAAGACCGGCGAGGGCCGCCCGCCCATGCTGAAGATCCAGATCAACGACCGGAAGGTGGCCAAGGCCACGGAGGGATCCGCATGATCTGCGAGAACGAGATCACCGTCTGCACCCCGCCCGGCGGCTTCGGCGCTCCCTTCCACGGGAAGCTGCTCCGGCAGGCCACCTACCTCTGCGCGGAGGTCACCGTCTACACCCGCCGGTACTGGACGTCCGTCCAGGCCGGCAGCCGCATCGACCGGATGGTGGAGATCCCTCTCCGCCGGGACATCCTGGCCACGGAGTACGCCCTCTTCGACGGCCATCTCTACCGGATCGAGGAGGCGCAGCACACCGAGGACGGGGACGGCCTGCCCATCACCCGGCTGTCTCTCCGCCGAATGGAGGCCAACTATGACCTATGCAAGCCTGAAGACGCTGCTCAGTGAGCTGCTGCCCGGCGGCGTTTTCGAGACCGCGGCTCCCGCCGGGGAGACCCGCTTCATCGTCCATCACTGCTACGGCATGTCCCCCGTCTGGGCGGACGACACCAACATCTTGGAGTTCCCCCGGGTCCAGCTGGACATCTACACCCGGGATCCGGACGACGAGCTCCCCGGCCAGGTGAAGCAGCTGCTCCGGGCCTGGGCCACCACCTGGTCCGTGCAGTACATGGGCTGGGACGATGAGACCGGGCTCTACCGCGTGATCCTCCAGCTGGAGGTGATGGGCTGATGTTCAACATGCACATCGACGGGCTGGACCATCTGAGCGTCAGCTTTCTGCAGCTCCAACAGCTCAGCGAGGACCAGATCTGGGACATCATCGCCCCGGCGGCCGAGACGCTGAAGAGCCGAATGCAGAGTGTGATCTCCCGCATGTTCAACCAGATCTCCGGCTCCCTCCGGGAGAGCATCCAGGTGCAGCGGAAGATCTCCAAAGGCGGCGCGGTCTTCGCCCTGGTGGGCCCGGACCAGAACAAGCACCCCAAGGCCACCCAGGGCAAGCGCAAGCGCAACGCCCAGGGCGGGGGCGGCGGGAACTACGCCGGCACCAACGCCGAGGTGGGCTTCATTCTGGAGTACGGCAGCGCCCGCATCCCGGCAAGGCATTGGATGGAGACCGCCTGCACCGAGGTCGAGGATGAACTGTATTCAACAATGGAGGCCGGGTGGGACGCCGCCGTCACCGCCGCCGGCCTGTAAGGAGGAAAAAATCACATGTCTATCACCAACCGCAACAAGGTCGTGAAGATGCCGGTGGGCATGGTCCGGAGCTTCTGGGCGCCCATCGCCTCCGAGCCCGCCGCTGCGCTCCCCACCTACGGGGACGTGGAGGAGCTGGGCGCGGCCCGCACCGGCACCGTGGCCGTCACCACCGCCACCGCCGACATCTACGGCGACGACGTCAACCTGCTCCACTTTGAGGACTTCGTGTCCTACGCCCTCACGACGGAGACCACCCTGGACGACCTGGAGGTCAACGCCAAGATGTACGGCCACACCGTCGCCGACGGCGTGGTCACCGCCGCGGCCGGAGACGCCGCCCCCTACGGAGGCTACGGCTTCATCGAGCCGATTTTGAAGACCGATAAGAGCCTGGTCTACCGGGCCACCTTCCTGGTCAAGCTCAGCGCCAACGCCTCCGGCGAGGCCCAGAACGCCGCCACCCGTCAGGGCAGCGCGGATCCCCGGCCCAACTCCATGCAGTTCACCGGCTACGCCTGCAACAGCGGCGCCTGGCGTCTGCAGCAGGAATTTAACACCGAGGCCCTGGCCGTGGCCTGGATCCTGGGCCTCTTCGGCTACACGCCCCCCTCCGGCCCCTGATCCACCCGGGAGTGGTTCATTTTGAACCACTCCCCATCCCTATGAGGTGAACCGTGAAACACATCGACTTTGAATTTGACGGCCAGACTCTGGCCTTAAGTTTTACCATGGAGGCCATGCTCCTCTGCCTGGAGCGCTTCGGGGATGAGGACTTCCTGGAGGCTGCCATGGCCCCCACCCCGGAAGGCTGGCGGGAGTGCTGCTGGCTGGCGGCGCTCATGGCCTCCCAGGGGGAGCTGCAGCGCCGGAACCGGGGCGAGGATCCCCGGCCCATGGTCACCATGGAGCAGCTCCGCACCGGCCTCATGGCCGCGGAGGGGAACCTTCTCCGCTCCGCCGTCCGGGAGGCCTTCCGGCAGGGCATGACCCGCGCCATCCCCGGCGAGGAGGAGCAGAAGGAGATCAACCTGGTGCTCCAGGCCCGGGAAGAGGAGGAAAAAAAAAAGGAGCTGCTGGATATCGTCCGCGCTTCCTGGCAATCGCTGCGGTCCGTTTTCACCTCCGCCCGGCAGACGCCCTGATCTTGTGCCCCGGCACGTTTTTCGACATGCTCCAGGCGGTAAGGCCGCCTGATCCCGACAGAGAGGAGGATTGATCCATGGCCATCCGGGAGATCGGCGCCAGCATTACGCTGGACAACAATCAATTCAAAAAAGAGATGGCAGCCGTCAACTCCAACCTGTCCGGGCTGCAGTCTGAGATGAAGGCCGTCACCGCCGAGTTCGCGGACAACGCCAAGAGTGCGGACGCCCTGGCCGCCAAGGACAAGATCCTGGCCCAGCAGCAGGAGCAGCAGAAGGTCAAGGTGGACGCTCTGACCCGCGCCTACGAGGAGCAGGTGGCCGCCACCGGCGAGAACAGCGTGGAGGCGGACAAGCTCCGTAAGCAGCTGAACAACGCCCGGGCGGATCTGGCCAAGACGGAGAAGGCCCACAAGGACAACTCCAAAGCACTGAAGGACGCCTCCAGCGCTTCCGCCCAGCTCGCCGAAGCCGTGGACGCCGTGAAGAAAAAGCTGGAGCCGCTGGCCAAAGCCGGCACCACGGTGAAAAAGGGCCTGGACGTGGCCGGAAACGGCATGAAGGCCGCAGCCAAGGCAGCCGCCGGGCTCTCCGCCGCGGGGCTGGCCGCCACCGGCGCGATGGCAGGTCTGGCGGTCTCCGGGCTGAAGACCCTGGCCGGGTGGGCCCAAGAGGCGGCGTCGGCGGTGGACGAAAACGGCCAGGTGCTGGACCAGCGCTTCGCGGGTCTGGCCGCCAACATGAAGGGCCTGAACGAGGGCGCGGACGCCGCCAAGGCGGCGCTGAGCACTGCCCTCATCCCGGCCCTCACCTCCCTCTCCGGCGCCGGATCCGCCCTTCTGGAGGGCTTCGTAAAGGATCTCAACGCCGCCGAGGGCGACACCAAGAAAATGGGCGAGGTCACCGCCAAGTTCATCACCGACGCCGTGGGCGTGATCCGGGAGGAGCTGCCGCAGTTCATCTCCCTGGGCACGGATCTCCTGGGCGGCCTGGTGGAGGGCGTGTCGGAAAACCTGCCGGAGATCCTCTCCGCCGGCATGGAGATCATCAACACCCTGCTGGACGCCGTGGAGCAGTACGCCCCGGATCTGGCGGAGGCGGCGGTGCAGATCATCATGTCCCTGGGTGAGTTCCTGCTGCAGAACGCCCCCCAGCTGCTGGAGAGCGGGATCCAGATGATCTCCACCATCATCCAGGGCATCACCAGCGCCCTGCCCCAGCTGATCCCCATGGCGGCCCAGATGATCGTGCAGCTGGTCACCGGCCTGGCGTCTAACCTGCCCCAGATGGTAAAGATGGGCCTGGAGCTGATCCTGGCCATCGTCCAGGGCTTGACCGCGGCCATCCCGGAGCTGCTGGCCGCGGTCCCCGGGATCATCGAGGAGCTCATTGGCGGCTTCCAGGCCGCCTGGGAGGACATCAAGGGCATCGGCAAAAGGATCATCGACGGCATCCTCCAGGGCCTGAAGGACGCCTGGGGCGCGGTGAAGAGCTGGTTCTCCGGCGTGGTTGGCCAGCTCACCGGCACGGCCCACGTCAGCGTAGCCACCGACGGCAGCCATGCCTCCGGTCTGAGCTACGTCCCCTTTGACGGCTACATCGCGGAGCTGCACAAGGGCGAGCAGGTCCTCACCGCCAGCGAGGCCGCGGCCTACCGGGGCGGCCAGGGCGGCGGAGGGCGCACGGTGAACGTGAACGTCACCACGCAGCAGCTGAGCCCCTCCACCGTGGACTATCTCATCGGCCGGGTCAACGCAGAGCTGGGAGGTGCGGTATCTTGAGAAAATTCTGGATCCGGAACAACAAGGGCGTGGAGTGGGCCCTCAACGGCGAGCAGGGCGTGATCTTCGCCCTGCCGGAGGGCCTGGGCGCCCGGTGGAACATCCTCACCGCGGATCTGGGCCACGGCTTCCGCGCCGAGCTCCCCACCGACACCGTCCCGTCGGATCCCGTGGCCGGGGAGCTGAACTTCCTCCCCCCTTCCGCCTACGCCACGTACCGGAGCTTCGTGCGGTTCCTAACGGCGTCCGATCAGCTAATCCTGGTCTACCAGCCCTACGGCAGCGAGCAGTACCTCTGCCGGGGCCGGTTTGAGTTTCTCCAGAAGGGCGAGCTGGACCAGACGCGGATCCTCAACGTGCCGGCGAGCTTCACCCCCTTCTCCCCGTGGTATTCCCCGGTGGATCTGGATCTGACGATGCAGGAGGCAGGTGAGAACGATCTCACCTACCCCTTCACCTATCCCTTCACCTACCCCAGCAGCACCGTGGGCAGCTGGACCGTGGAGATCTCCCCGGCCGGGGACCAGCCCGCCTCCCTGGTGTTCACCTTCACCGGCGAGGCGGAGAACCCGGTGCTCACCCTCACCGGCGCTGACTCCGGCGTCGTTTACGGCCAGTGCTCCGTCTCCGGGACCGTCTCCGGTCTCCGGCTGTCCAGCCAGTGGCTGGACAGCTACATCCGGGACGGGGCCGGCAACGATCTGCTGGACGCCGTCTCCCCCGGCACGGACCCCTTCTTCCGGGCCCCGGTGACGGAGCGCTGCCTTCTGCGTCTGGAGGCCGACAACGAGCTTTCCGGCAGTGCCTCCGTGGCCGTGAACTACTTCTACAGGAGCGTTTGAGATGAAGTGCTTTTTCCGCTCCCTGGCTACCTGGGAGCATCTGGCGGCGCCGGACGTGGTGAGCTACGCCGTTCCGGTGTTCGCTGCTTCCAAAAAGACGGGCACCGTGAAGGTGGCCGGAGAGACCCCCGGTCTCTCCGGCTGCTGGGCGGTGCTGGACGGGCGTCTCTTCTACGCCTCCAAGGCGGCCCCCGCCAGCGGCTACACCACCGTCACCCTCTCCAAGCCCATCTACGCCTTCACCCGGGATCTGGTCTACGGCGGCGACGGCACCGAGGATCTGGAGGACTTCATCGCCGCGGAGCTGACGGCCAACTGGGTGGACCAGGAGGACGAGCAGTTCGCCATGCCGTACCTCACCGTCACCACCGGCGGGACCACCGCCGCGGACATGGCCTTTTCCCACAACGAGGTCTATCCCTTCACCGAGGTGCTGGAGCTGGCGGAGGAGATGGGTGTGGATTTCACCTGGACCATGTTCGCCGATTCGCTCTCCCTCACCCTGGCCCCCCGGAGCACAGGCGCTCACAACGTCTTCTTCAACGACGGCCACTCCCAGCTCCTGTCCGTCAGCGTCACCACCTCCCTGGTGGCCAAGGTCACCGCCCGGCGGATCGCCGTGGAGGACGACGTCATCACCGTCAGCGCCACCAAGAACTTCTACTGGCACGCGGACGGCAGCATCACCGAGACCCCGCCCTCCCCCCGGATCCCCGGCACCTGGGCCGTGGTGTCCGTCACCGACGAGGACCTGGATCTGGACGTGGCGGCGGCGGAGGCCATGGCCAGCAACAATTCCAGCGTCAAGATCACCTTCGCCTCCGACCGGGAGTTCCGTCTGGGCGACCGGATCACCTGCCGCGTCAATGGCGAGGTGATCACCGCGGCCGTCACCTCCGCCCAGATCCAGAACACGGATCCCCGGACCCGTTACGAGCTGGGGAATCTCCCTACCACCCTCACCGAAAAGTACGAGGCCGCCGGCGCGGTGCGCCGGGAGCAGGCCGTCACCTACGAAAACTCCGTGGAAAAGCCCATCTCCAGCGCCGGCGGCACGGTGGGCGGATCCCTGACCGTCAATGAGTCCCTGAAGGCCAACGTGCTGGCCGTCACCTCCAACAGCTACGGCACCACTCTCCCCGCCACCGGCGTGGTGGGCCAGATCTTCTTCCTGCTGCAATGATCAACGTACCGAGAGAGACCTGGGGCGGCTCCCAGACCGTAAGTCTGGGCGACACCCTGCGCTTCATGGATATTATGGCGAACTACGGCTTCCGCACCGTCAGCTACTGGCGGAGCCGGGGCATCGAGGCCGTGAACATCGTGGGCCAGGGCTGGCACGACTACAACGTCGGACTGATCCCCTGCAGCGTGGGCTTCACCGGAAACTCCACCCGGGTGGTGATGACGCTCCGGGTGTTCGTTTCATCAAGCCGCAACCACACCTTCCGCTGGGCCATCACCAACACCCGTGCAGACGATCTGTTCCTGGGCACCGGCCCCGCCGCCGCAGATCCCCGGATCCTCAACCAGGGCAGCTTCACCCCCAGCTGGCAGAACGGCGCCGTCCACGATCAGAGCTTCAGCCTGCCGGTGTCCGGCCTGGCGAACACCTTCTACATCTACCTCTGGCGCTCCAACAGTGCCTACGGAAACATCCACATCAGCGCCAACGTGGGGATCTCCGTGTACCAGGAGAGCGCTCTGGCGGACTTCCGGGACGCCATACCCTATGTTTTCCCGGACAACGCCTGGCGGAAGGCCCAGATGTACATCACCCGCCGGGACGAGACGGACCAGCGCGTCTGGTCCCCCGTCCGAGAGCGGTCCACTGTGAACACCACCGAAAGGAGTCCTCACCATGTCCCTTCGCAAGATCGGCTTCAACGGCTCCACCGCCACCGCGGAGGACCAGGCCAACATCTACGCCGCCCTGGCCGACGGCCGGCTCGCCGGCTGCGCCGTCACTTATGCCGGCGGCGCCGTGGGCATCGCCAAGGGCTATCTCATCGCCCACGGCCGTCTGATCGAGAACACCGCCGCCATGAGTGTGCCTGTCAGCGGCACCGGCGTGGCCCAGGTGGTTCTCCTGATCCACAGGGGGGATCCCGATACCGTGTCCGTCACCGTCCGGACCGCGGCAAACGAGGCGGCCCTTCCGGCCATCACCCAGGCCGACATCAACGACGGCAGCTCCACAACCTACGAGATGGAACTGGCCCTGGTGGATCTCGCCGGGGGCTCGCTGCTCCGGTCCATGGGCGCGGCGGCCTGGCCCATCCGGGTGGTCACCGCCGCCCCGGAGGCGGGCGCGGCGGACGGGATCTACTTTGTGGTGGAAGAGTAAGGAGGCTGCACTATGGTTTTGACGCCTCCCGTAGCTGACGGTGGCAGCGGCAGCAGCAGCGGCTCCGGCTACAGCTACTCTGTCAGCGGCTACTGCGACAACCCATACCGGGACGGAAAGTACATCAAGGTCGTCGTCCACGCCAGCGGGTCTTCCACCTACTCGGGCACGCTATACATCAACGGCTCTGCCGTGGGCAGTTCGTGGGCCAACATCAACGGTGGAAGTACGAGCGGCACACGGACGCTCTCTTTTGAGAGCCCCGGCCCGTTTTCGTCCCGGTCGGTAACTGTACGATGCAAAGGGCAGGACAGGCAGGGCGGCGGAAATTTCGACACTTTCTGCTACCCCACCACCGGGTCCTGGGACGAGGCCATGTCCATCACCCTGACGCTGGACCCCAACGGCGGGACGGTGGACCCGGCAACCAAAAATGTGACCTATGGCGAGACGTACGGCGATCTGCCCGTGCCCGTGCTCCGGGGCCGCCGCTTCCTGGGCTGGTTCACCGAGGCCGAAGGCGGGGAGGAGATCACGGCGGAGACTTCCGTCACCGTGACCGAAAACCAGACGCTGTACGCCCACTGGAGCACCGGCTTCTCCGGCGCCTCCGTGGTGGAGGACGGCGAGGTGAAAAACGTGATCGAGGCGTACGCCGTCTCCGGCGGCGTCGTGTCCCAGATCGGCCAGGCGTTCATCGTGGAAGACGGAACGCCCAGGGAACTCTAAGGAGGTAGCGCATGGGAAACAAGGATATCAACATTCTCCACCTGATCCAGGGCGACCAGTATGCCATCCCCTTCCCGGTGTACATCGGCAGCGAGCTGGCTACGCCGGATAACGTCACCGGCGTGCGGATCAAGATCAACGACGATCTGAAGGAATACCCGGACGGGGAGCTCCTCTTTGATGCGGACCGGGGCGTCTGGTGCTGGCCAATCACCGAGGAGCAGACCAGGACCTGGCCCATGAGGCGTCTCCCGGCCCAGGTGGGCGTCAATCTGGGCGGCGGTGACTACCGCTACTGCCCCACCTTCTACGTGGAGCTGGGGCCCAACATCATCGGGGAGGCGTGGGAATGAGCACTTCCTACATCTGCCCGCCCATCGTGGTGCGGATCCCGGACGAGGACGTCCGGGTGGGCGTGCCAGCAGGTCTGGGCGTCATGGTACCCGTCCCCTCCGGTCCTCCTGGCCCTGCCGGTCCCACCGGCCCGCAGGGGCCTGCCGGAGCAAATGGCGTTTCTCCCGTGCTGACTGTCACCGACATCCCCGGAGGGCACCGGATTACCATCACGGATGCGACAGGCACAAAGACCGTGGACGTGATGGACGGGGCCGATGCGGTGGAGAGCGTCAACGGTCAGACGGGTGTGGTCGTTCTTGACAGCACCGACATCGACCATGACAACGAACCCATCTCCGACATCCTTGGCGGTGAACAGACGGCTTCTGGTAACATCGTAACGTTCACGGACACCACGGGTGGCAATCCTATCACCGCCCTCTCTGTTGAAGTCGAACCTGTGCAGAACCTAAACGGCTACGACAACCCATGGCCTGCGGGTGGTGGGAAGAATCTGTTTGAAGCTGAAGTTTCGTCAAGCACTTATGCTGGCATCACGGCAACAGCCAATGGAGACGGCACATTCACATTCAATGGCACGGCTACCTCTCAATTCGATTTTTACTTCACTGACAACCGGCAAAGCCTCGCAAACGGCACATATTTAATTAACGGCATAACAAATGGGTCTAACTCAACATACAGGCTCTATGCGGCAATATATGGAAATACTAATCGCTATGCCGGTCTAAATACGGGCGATGCTGAAGTTACTCTAAGCAATGAAACAATACGCTTGTTCCTGCGAATCTACAATGGCGCTACGCTTAATAACGTAGTTATCAAACCTATGATTCGCCTTGCCACCGAAACGGACAGCACCTTCGCCCCCTACTCCAACATCTGCCCCATCTCCGGGTGGACAGAGGCAAAGGTTACGAGGACGGGGAAAAACATACTTGCACCCGGAACAAGCAGGACACAACAGGGAGCGACATATACTGTAAACCCCGATGGAACTATTACAGTCACGGGGACAGCAATAGCCTCTTCAAAGTGCATTCTTAATTCTGTGTTGCTAAAGGGTGGTACGCAGTATGTATTGAGCGGATGTCCGATAGGGGGCGGTCAAGGCAAGTTTGGGCTGGCTTTGTATGAAACAGGAACAAACACAATTCTTGGAACGGATTTCGGCTCTGGAGTAACATATACCCCCGTTTCCGATGAAATTATTGATGTTGGGATTCGGTATTGGTATGGGCAAAGCCCAGCCGGGACATGGAAACCCCAGCTTGAAATTGGTTCTTCCCCAACGACCTACGAGCCGT
>JAFRDL010000070.1 GCA_017411265.1 Oscillospiraceae bacterium
CGGGGATCACGTAATCCACCTCGTCGGGATCGCAGTTGGTGTCCACGATGGCCACGATGGGGATGTGGAGCTTCCGGGCTTCGGCGATGGCGTTGTGCTCCTTGCGGGGGTCGATGACGAACAGGGAGCCGGGGAGACGCTTCATTTCCTTCACGCCGCCCAGGTACTTCTCCAGCTTCTCCATCTCGCCCAGGTGCTTCATGACTTCCTTCTTGGGGAGCATGTCGAAGGTGCCGTCCTCCTGCATGCGCTTGAGCTGGGCCAGACGGTCCACGCGGGTGCGCATGGTCTTGTAGTTGGTGAGCATGCCGCCCAGCCAGCGGGCGTTCACATAGTACATGCCGACGCGCTCGGCCTCTTCCTTCACGGCCTCCTGAGCCTGCTTCTTGGTGCCCACGAACAGGATGCTCTGTCCGTTCTCGGCCAGGCCGCGGACGAAGTCATAGGCTTCCTCCAGCTTCTTCACTGTCTTCTGCAGGTCGATGATATAGATGCCGTTACGCTCCATATAGATGTACTCGGCCATCTTGGGGTTCCACCGACGGGTCTGGTGGCCGAAGTGAACGCCGGCCTCCAGCAGCTGCTTCATGGATACGACTGCCATTGGGTATTCCTCCTTTATGGTGTTATTCCCTCCGGGGGCATCCACCCGGCCCGACCCGGCCTTTCACGTTGTCGTACCCGTGTCCGGCCACAGGGTCGCCGGTCCGCTCCCCGTGCGTAATGCTCGGGTATTGTAACAAATACCCGAGCATTTTGCAAGAGTCTTTTTTAAATAAATCCCGGCATTTCCGGGCTTTTTTCAGAAGAACCCCCGCCGTTCCCGGCGGTCCCGGCGGATATCCCCCTTTCCGTCCACCAGAATGACGTCCGGGCCGATGCGGGTGATGCAGGGCCAGGGGAGGATATAGTCGTCCTCCCGGCCGAACAGCCCCAGGAACCGGGCCGGCCCCGGCACGATCAGCGCCACGATCCGCCCGTCCTTCAGATCCACCAGGGCGTCCCCCACGTACCCCACCCGGGTGCCGGTGGAAATATTGATCACCTCCCGGCAGCGGAGCTCGGATAGTCTGCAGTCCACGATGTACCACCCCCCTGTATGTGTACGGGGAGGCGTCTTTGTCCTATGACACGAACACGGCCTTCTTGATCTGCCCGACGGCGTTTTTCTCCAGCCGGGAAACCTGGGCCTGGGAGATGCCCACCATCGCCGCCACCTCCATCTGGGTGCGGCCGTCGAAAAACCGGAGGGACAGGATCCGCTTCTCCCGGGGTGTGAGCCGGCGCATGGCGTCGTCCAGGGCCATGCAGTCCAGCCAGCTCTCGTCCGTGTTCCGGGGGTCCCGCACCTGGTCCATCACGGTAAGGGACTCCCCCGTGTCGTTGTACACGGGCTCGGAGAGACTCACCGGGTCGCTGATGGCGTCCAGGGCGAAGGTGATCTCCGGGCGGGGGATGCCCAGCGCGGCGGAGAGCTCCTCCTCCGTGGGTTCCCGGCCGGTCTCGGCGGTGAGCTTCTCCCGGGCCTGGAGGATGCGGTAGGCGGTGTCCCGCATGCTCCGGGACACCCGGAGAGCGCTGTTGTCCCGGAGATACCGCCGGATCTCCCCGGCGATCATGGGCACCCCGTAGGTGGAAAAGCGCACGTCGTGGGCGTCGCAGTCGAAGTTGTCGATGGCCTTGATGAGCCCGATGCACCCCACCTGGAAGAGGTCGTCGATGTTCTCCCCCCGGGCGGCGAAGCGCTGGATCACGCTGAGCACCAGCCGGAGGTTCCCCGCGATCAGCTCCTCCCGGGCGGACTTGTCCCCCTTTTTCGCCCGGAGCAGCAGCTCCCGCGTGCGCTGCGCGTCCAGCGTCGGCAGCCGGGCCGTGTTCACCCCGCAGATCTCCACTTTCCCCTGCATGAAAAGACACCTCCCTTGCGGAAGTAGTCTTTCCGCAGGGGAGGCAGTTTTATTCATTCGTCCTTCAGTTGATCCGGATGGCCTCCGAGATATTCACCATCTCTTCGGGCGTTTCCCGGAAATCCCGCAGGATCCACTCGTCCAGCAGGCCGAACAGGGCATAGGCGTAAAATTTTCTTTTATAGCACATCGCGGGGTCCGCGCTGTGCTTCGGATACAGCACCGTCAAGAACGCGTCATACACCGTGTTTTGCCGCCCATGCTGATAGATCAGCTTCAGCAGCTCCCGGATGTCGTAGTTGAACCGGAAAAAATTCAGGGCGTTGGCAACGGCGAATTCGTTCCGGACCTCCATATCCCGGGCGTCCGTCCACCGTTCCCACAGCTTGACGAGCTTGAAGGAGAGCAGCTCGTTTTTCGACTTGAAGTTCCGGAAATAGGTCGTCCTGCCCACGCTGGCCGTGCTTGCGATCTCGGTAACGGTGATCTGATCCGCGCTTTTCGTCCTCATCAGCCGGATCAGCGCATCGGACAGACACTCCTTCAAAAAATCCGTGGTCCGCGCGTTTCCTCCCATGCTCTCTCCCCCGTTCCCGACTGGTATTTTTCCCGGCGTTCGTACCGTTTCTCCCCGGTTCCCTTGAAAACGCCGGGGGGAAACATATAATAAGGATTTGTGGTACAAAAGTACCAATTCACTATATTCGTTCCGTTTCTTGCTGTCAAGACGGGATAAATCCAACACAGGAAAGGAAGAAAAAACATGGCTTCTGGGCTGAACAAAGTAGTGGTGGCCGGCGGCGGCGTGCTGGGCACGCAGATCGGGCTCATGTGCGCCTACACAGGCAAAGACGTGACCTTCTGGCTCCGGTCGGAGAGTTCCATCGAACGGACCCGTCCCAAGATCGAGCGGTATTCCGGGCTGATGCTCCAGGATCTCCTGGCGGCGAAGGCTTATATCGGCAATCCCATGGGAGGCTTTCTCTATCCCCGGGGGCTCATCCGCGCATGGAAGGGGATCACCCCGGAGGCCATTGACGCCTTGGCGGAGCAGGCGAAGAAGAACTTCGCGGAGAACGTTCACATCGAGCTGGACCTGGCCGCCGCTCTGGCGGACGCCGATGTGGTGATCGAGTCCATGTCCGAGGATCCCAAGGCCAAGATCGGCGTCTATACCGCCATGAAGGACCTGCTGCCGGAGAAGACCGTGCTGCTTACCAACTCCTCCACCATGCTCCCCAGCACCTTCGCCCCGTATACCGGCCGGCCGGAGAAGTACCTGGCGCTCCACTTCGCCAACACCATCTGGAAGAACAACACCGCCGAGGTCATGGGCCATCCCGGTACCGATCCGGCGATCTACGACCAGACGGTGGCTTTTGCCGACGAGATCAACATGATCCCCCTGCAGCTGCACAAGGAGCAGCCCGGCTATATCCTCAACTCCATGCTGGTCCCCTTCCTGAGCGCGGCGCAGGCCCTGCTGGCTACCGGCGTGGCCGACCACGAGACCATCGACAAGACCTGGCAGCTGGCCACCGGCGCCCCCGCCGGCCCCTTCAAGATCCTGGACGTGGTGGGGCTGGAGACGGCGTACAACATCAACCAGATGAAGCCCGACGCCCAGAAGGAGGGCTCGGTCAGCAACCTCATCGGGAAGCTCCTGAAGGAGAAGATCGACCGGGGCGAGACCGGCGTCAACGCCGGGATCGGCTTTTACGATTACCGGAAATAACGCACACAGAAACCCCCGCCGTCAAAAGACGGCGGGGGGTTTGCGCATCCCGGGGCTTTTCAGCCGCTGTCGGCGCTGCGGGGAGCGTACCAGACAACGCTCTCTCCCGGCCGGGCCTCCCCGGCGGTGTACTGCCAGCGGAAGGTGTATCCGGCGGTGTTGCCGCACAGGTCCTCGGCCGTGACGGAGACGGTCCACACGCCCTCGGTCAGCCGCTCGGCGGGCCAGAGCACGCCGCCGTCGGAGAGGAGGAAGCTCTCCCGCATCTCCCCGGTCTCCGCGCGGAGCCGCACCGTGTACCCGGCCAGCCGGTAGTTGTCCTCCGCCATGGCCACCAGGTCGAAGCCGTCCTCCCGGATGTTCTGGATCCGCAGCTCCCGGAGCACGGGAGGCGTAGCGTCGATGAACACGCTGCCCGCGTCCGTCAGGGGGCTCTCGTTTCCGGCGGCGTCGCAGGCGGCGGCCCGGACTTCATAGGTCCCCTCCTCCCAGATGTCCACGTCCAGGGCGGCGGAGCCGCTGCGGGGGGCGTTGTAGTACCGGGTCACCCACTGCTCCGAGCCCTCCTCCCGGGTCTCCACCCGGAAGGCGCTGAGCCGGACGTCGTCCCGGCCCGCGAGCTGGATGGTGAGGCTCTTGTTCCCGGCCCGGGTGACGACGGCGGTGTTCAGCACCGGGGGCTCGGCGTCCCCGGCCGGAGCCTTTTTCTGGAACAGCAGGTCCAGGGTCCCGCTGCCGCAGATGGCGTCCGCCTCCAGACCCATGCTGGTCTGGAAGGCGCGTACGGCCTCCTCGGTCTTGGAGCAGTAATAGCCGGTGACGTACTTTTCCTCCAGAAGGCCCAGCTGGCACAGCCGGAGCTGGATCACCGTGACCCCGGCGCCGATGTACAGACCCCGCCCGTCGGCCATGGACCAGCCCTGGCTGACGGGGTTGTAATAGAGGGCGTAGACGATCTCGTAGCCGTGGAACAGGGCCTCGTCGTAATTCCCCAGGGCCAGCACGTCCGGGGTGGAGGTGATGTGCCAGGTCTCCCCGGCGGAGACGGCGGTGGGCTGCAGCGGCTTGTACAGGCCGTAGTCGGCCATGTCGTAGTCCTTCCCCCGATAGCTGTAGACCGTCTTGAAATTGGTGGCGATCCAGTAGTTGGAGATGTCCATGGCGGTGCCGGAGTTGTGGGCGCTGCAGCCGGGCCTGGCGTAGTAGCCGCTGATCCAGCCGTTGCCCCACAGCCGCAGGGCCTCCCGGTAGAAGTACCGGAGATCCAGCGTGTCGATATCGTACAGATGCAGATCGATGGAGCAGTTCTCCGGCCAGCCGGGGGACTCCTCCGCCTTCCACCAGAAGTCTGTCAGGGTCCGGCCGTTCCAGGTCAGGGAATTCCGGAAGGGGCCGGTGTTGGCGTTGCTGTCGTGGAGACCGATGACCTCCTGATAGCAGGCGGGGCGGAAGGAATTGGTGACGATGAGCTTTTCGTCGGTGTGGCCCGTGTCCCGGGCATAGGTGGCCAGGCGGATGATCAGCTCCGGGTCCGTCCCGGCCAGGATGGCGTCCCGGGCGTCCCCCAGCCGGAGCGTGGGGTCCCAGCCGAAGTTGGTGCACCAGTTGGTGGCCGCCGTATTGAAATCGAAATAGGTCAGGGCCTGTTCGTAGGAGAGGAAGCGGATCTCGTCCTCCGCCGCCGCGGCGGGGGCCGCACCCAGCAGCAGCGCCGCGCACAGCGCCGCCGTCAGCATCCGCAACAGGGTCTTTCTCATAAGCACCGCCTTTTTTTCGTGGGCTTCTGACAGGAATGATACTAAATTCCGCCCCGTTCGTCAACTCTCCCCCGTTGAAGCCCCGGCGTGGATATGGTACAATGCTGTCCTGCAGGAGAGAGAAAGGGGGGACCGTCATGGACCTTGCCATGCCCGCCGCTGCCGCGGCGGCGCTGGACGCGCTGGAGCGCCGGGGGTATGAGAGCTACGTGGTGGGCGGCTGCGTCCGGGACGCCCTTCTGGGCCGGGAACCCCACGACTGGGACATCTGCACCGCCGCCCCGCCGGAGGCGGTGGAGGCCGTGTTCGCCGGGAGCCGGGTGCTGGAGACCGGGCGGAAGCACGGCACCGTCACCCTGCTGACGGAGGACGGGCCGCTGGAGATCACCACCTTCCGGCGGGAGGGGACGTATTCCGACGCCCGCCGCCCCGACACGGTGGAGTTCATCGACGACATCCACGAGGATCTGCTCCGCCGGGATTTCACCGTCAACGCCATGGCCTGGAGCCCCCGCCGGGGCCTCCGGGACGATTTCGGCGGGCGGGAGGACCTGGCCGCCGGGCTCATCCGCTGCGTGGGCGCGCCCGCCGAACGGTTCGGGGAGGACGCGCTGCGCATCCTCCGGGCGCTGCGCTTCGCCGCCCGGTACGGCTTCGCCGTGGAGGAGGCCACCGCCGCCTCCCTCCACGCCCTCCGGGAGACCCTGTGCCGGGTGTCCCCGGAGCGGATCTTCTCCGAGCTGAAGGGGATCCTCTGCGCGCCGGGGGCCGGGGACATGCTCCGGACCTTCCCGGAGGTGTTCTTCGTCTTCCTGCCGGAGCTGGCCCCCTGCCTGGGCTTCGACCAGCGCATGCCGGAGCACCACCAGTACGACGTGTGGCACCACATCGCCTGTACGGTGGACGCCATCGAGGCCGACCCCGTCCTCCGGCTCACCATGCTCTTTCACGATGCGGGAAAGCCCGCCTCGTTCACCTGGGACCCGGAAACGGGCCGGGCCCATTTCTACGGCCATCCCGCCCGGGGGGCGGCCATGGCGGACGCCGCGCTCCGCCGTCTCCGGAGCGACAACGCCCTCCGGGAGGCGGTGGTCGCCCTGGTGTACGACCACGACTTCCGCTCGGGCGGGAACAGGCGGGCGGTACGCCGCCTGCTGGCCCGGCTGGGAGAGGAAAACGCCCGGCGTCTGGTTTCGGTGATCCTGGCGGATGCCGCCGGTCACACCCCGGCCACCGGAGCGCGGATGACCGCCCGGGCGGAGGAGCTGCGCGCCCTGACGGACGAGATCCTCGCGGAGGGGCGCTGTCTCACCGTGGGGGATCTGGCCGTCGGCGGCGGGGATCTGCTGGCCCTGGGGATGGCGCCGGGCCCCGGGGTGGGGCGGGTGCTGCGCACGCTGCTGGAAGAGGTCTGGGACGAAAAACTGCCCAACGGGAGGGAAGCCCTTCTTCGCCGGGCGGAAGAGTTAAAGGAGGAAACGCCATGAACGAAAAAGTCACCGTCACCTGGCTGGGCCACTCCTGCTTCAAGCTGGGGTATAAGGGCTGGTCCCTGATCGTCGACCCCTACGCCGACGGCTCCGTGGACGGACTGCCCCCCCTGCGGGAGAGCGCGGACGCGGTCTTCTGCTCCCACGGCCACGGCGACCACAGCGGGAAAGAGTCCGTCGTCCTCACCGGCGGCAAGGCCCCGGCGGATTTCGCCGTGGAGACCGCCGTGTGCCCCCACGACCGCGAGGGCGGGGCCCGGCGGGGGATGAACACCATCCACGTTTTTTCCTTCGGCGCCCTCCGGGCAGCGCACATGGGGGACGTGGGCTGCGTCCCGGGTGCGGACGCCCTGGAGCTTCTCCGGGGCTGCGACCTGCTGCTGATCCCCGTGGGCGGGTTTTACACCATCGACGCCCGGGAGGCCTTCTCCCTCGTCGAAAGCATCCGTCCCCGGGCGGTGGTGCCCATGCACTACCGGAGCGACGGCCAGGGCTTCGGCTACCGGGTCATCGGAGAGGTGGAGCCCTTCCTTTCCCTGTTCCCGGCCGATCGGGTCACCCGGCTCGTCGGACCATCCTTCTCTCTGACGGAGACGCTCCCCACCGGCGTGGCGGTGCCCCATCTGGAGATATAAAAGCCCCCTTCCGGAGCGAAGGCGCCCATCTCGCAGCGCGCCGCTCCAGAGGGGAGAGCTCCGAAAGGAACAGACGGGAACCCGTCGTTCGATAAACAGGCCCGGAGGGGATCATCCCCTCCGGGCTTTCAGGTTTTCCAATACGCTGTACGGCACCGCCATTCCGCCCATCCCCGTTCCCAGGGAGATGTGGGTCTTTCGCGTGCCGTGGTAGTCGCTGCCGCCGCTGACCCCCAGGCCGTAACGTTCCGCCTGGGAGAGCAGCCACTCCTGCTCCTCCGGCGTGTGCTCGGAGTAGTAGCACTCCAGCGCCCGGATGCCCAGGCCCATGGTGTACTCGATCATCTCCACGACCTCGTTCCGGGGATACCGGTACTGCAGGGGGTGCGCCAGCACCGGCACGCCTCCGGCTGCCAGGATCACCTCCACCGCCCGGGCGATGGAGATCCGCCGTTTGGGCAGATAATAGGGCTTTCCTTCCCCCAGATACTTGTCGAAGCCCTCCTTGACGCTGTTTGTGTAGCCCTTGCGCATGAGGTACTCCGCCATGTGGGGGCGGCCCAGGACGCTGGCGGGATATTCCCGTTTCAGCTCCTCCAGGGGCATGTCGAAACCGTCGGCCACGAACATGGCCGTGATCTTTTTGTTCCGCTCTTCCCGCTCCGTTTTGACCCAATCCAGCACCGGCCGGAGAGCGGGGGCGCGGACGTCGATGAAATAGCCCAGGATGTGGATGTTGTTGTCCCGGTAATCGGAGGACACCTCGATCCCGGGGACCACCTCGATCCCCAGCCGCCGGCCCGCGGTCATGGCCTCCTCCACGCCGGACACGGTATCGTGGTCGGTGACGCTCACAGCCAGGAGCCCCAGAGCCGCGGCCTTTTCCACGATGGCGCCGGGGGCGTCGGTGCCGTCGGAGGCGGTGGAGTGGGTGTGAAGGTCGATCCGTCCCATCTCAGTTTTGCCAGGGGGGACGCCGGTCATAGGAACAGCCTCCATACGGGTCCTTGGGGTCCGGGCCGTACTGGTTGGGCCCCTCCTGACCCGGCCGGGCCGCATAAACGAGCAGGATGATCCAGCCCACAACGGGCAGAAAGACCCAAAGCCAGTTGCGCCCGGATTTTCCGATATCGTGCAGTCTCCGCCAGGTGACCGCCAGGCCGGGAATAAACAGCGCCAGGGCCCAGAGGGAAGCCAGGGCCTCGAAAAGCGCTGATCCGCCGCCGATCTGAGACAGCCGGGCGAGGGCGGTGCTGACCAGGGAATTCAGCAGTACGAACCACCAGTACTCGCTCCGCCGCGCCCGACCGGAGAACGTGGCGTAGTGATTGAAAACATGTTTGATCGCTTCGGTAAAGGACATGATGTGTTCTCCTTTTTTCGTTTCCGCTGCTGCCGGGCCCATATGAGGGGCAGGGGCGGGCCGTCACTCGATAAAACGCAGATGGACGTCCTTCTTCAGCGCCAGGCCGCACTCGGCTTCCACGCACTTGATGATCCCCGACAGCACCGGGCAGCCGCCGTGAGGGGGCAGGTGGGCGGGAGCGGCGTCAAACAGCGGCCCCGTGCCGGGGGTCTTGAAGCAGGTGTCCCAGCCGTCCACCACAGGTCCCAGGTCGTCCAGAAGGCCCCGGATGTGGGGGCAGCCGGTCTCCGCCTGGATGCGGACGTGCTGACCGTCCTCCTGGACCTCCGCCTGCACCCGGCAGATCTGGCCGCAGATGCCGGGGTCGATCTCCGCTCTGGTCATAGGAAAAGCATCTCCTTCGTCGTATTTGACTTCTGAATCCATGCCTGTACAGAGAAAGGGCGGGAGCCGCAGACTCCCGCCCTCTCGAGTCGCTCTTACTCCTCGGGGGAGAAATCGTCCTTGCCCACGCCGCAGACCTCGCAGGCGAAATCCTCGGGCAGGTCCTCCCACTTCACACCGGCCTCGTCCTCGTCATAGACCCAGCCGCACACGTTGCAGACATACTTCATGGTTTTTTCCTCCTTTACATGGGACCGCCGCCGGGATGCCGCGTATAGGTATTGCCCACATTCGCACGCATTGCCTCGTCCCGATTGTGGTCATATTTCCCGTAAAGCTCATCCCGCTTTGTTTTGACAGATTCTTTGCTCCGGCGAGACTTGCCGCTTTTCCGCAAGGCGGCAAGCTTCTTCAATCCTGAAAACATCCGTCGACCTCACGTTCTTTTAGCCGAAGTATCTCTCCAGCAGCCCCTTGAAGGCCTTGCCGTGACGGGCCTCGTCCCGGGCCATCTCATGGATGGTGTCGTGGAGAGCGTCCAGGTTGTACTTCTTGCAGAGCTTGGCCAGCTCGGTCTTGCCGGCGGTGGCGCCGTTCTCCGCGTCCACCCGCATCTGCAGGTTCTTCTTGCTGGAGTCGGTCAGGACCTCGCCCAGCAGCTCGGCGAACTTGGCGGCGTGCTCGGCCTCCTCCAGGCCGGCCTTCTCCCAGTAAGCGCCGATCTCCGGGTAGCCCTCCCGGTAAGCGACCCGGGCCATGGCCAGATACATGCCCACCTCGGAGCACTCGCCCTCAAAGTTGGCGCGCAGTCCCTTGATGATCTCCTCCTTCACGTCCTCGGGCACCTCGGCGCCGAAGACCTTGCCCACGCCCACCACGTGCTCGGCGGCCCAGGACAGCTCCTCGGCCTGGAGCGTGAACTTCTCGCCGGGGACCTTGCACACGGGGCACTTCTCGGGGGGAGTGTCGCCCTCATGGACGTAACCGCAGACAGGACATACCCACTTTTTCATTCGAAAGACCTCCAAAAAAATAGTTTTTATTTTTTTCGATACGGGTCCGGTTTCGCTCATATAATAATAGGATACGGGCGTCCCCCGTGTCAAGGGAACGCCCGTGAATTTTCCGTTAATGTTCATCCGCGCCGGTCTCCCCGCAGGGAAAGGCGGAACAGCCCGTGGCGGTTGCAGTACCAGTACAGCCAGCGGGTGCGGCCGGTCTTGACCCGGGCTTCCGCGCCTCCCTCCGGGTACAGCTTGACCAGCTCGAAGCCCTCGTCCCGGACGGCGGCGATGAAAGAGATGAAGTGGGCCCGGTTCATGGGATGGACGATGCGGACGTATTTTTCATCCTCCACGTCCTCCACGACGCACCGGTGCTCCCCCTCCGGCTCCTCCGCCTCCAGGGGCGGCAGGGTGACGCCGCAGCAGCTGACCACCGCCTCCCCCGCGGCGCACAGCACGTTGCCGCAGATGGGGCAGACATAAAACCGCAGCTTTTCCATGTTGGCCGATCGGTTGGTGTTGGTCACGTTCCGGCCCCGGAGCAGCTCGATCACCGAGATCCCCAAAGCGTCGGCCAGCGGCTCGATCAGGGTGATATCCGGGTAGCCCCTGCCCGTCTCCCATTTGGAGACGGCCTTGTCGCTGACGCCGAGGATCTCCGCCAGACGGCTCTGGGACAGTTTCCTCTCCTCCCGCAGCTTCCGGATGACCGCTCCGGTCACATACTGATCCATGGTATCCCCTCCTTTACGGAGAGATCGTACCACAGTTTTCTCCGGTGCGCCACCTACGCTGGGTAGAGTTTCAGCGCCGGGTCAGATTGGCGGTCACCGCGCCCATGGCCCGGGCGCACTCCATGCGGCAGTCCTCCCGGCGGGCCAGGTCGCACAGCGTCACCATGCCCACCAGACGCCCCGCCTCCGTCACGGGAAGGCGGCGCACCTGGCTGCGGGACATGGTCCGCACCGCCTGGGAGACCTCCGTATCCGGCGTCACGGCGGCCACGCCCCGGCTCATGATCTCCGAGATCCGGGTGGATGCGGGATCGTTGTCCAGCGCCAGGCACCGCACCATCACGTCCCGGTCCGTCACCATGCCCCGGAGCCGCCCGGCGGCGTCACACACCGGCAGCGCGCCCAGGTTATACCGGCTCAGCAGCCGGGCCGCGGCGGTCACCGGCTCCTCCGCGCCCACGGCCACGGGCCGGGGCGTCATGATCTCCCGTACTTTCATTGTTCTTCACCTCACGGGGATCATGCCCGATCGGGAGGAAAAATATACCGGGGCCGGCGGCCGTTTCACCGTGCCGGAGGAGCCGGTGCGTATAGGAAAAGCGCCCCGCCGCCGGGCGGGACGCTTTTTTCGTGACGGGGCGATCAGCCGAACAGCACGCTGTTGACGACGCTCTCCAGATACTCCTGCCGCCCGCTGCCGGGAAGCTCGGGGGTGCCCAGGAGATCCGCATAGGCGGTCAGCTCCGCAAGGGTGGTCTCCCCGCTCCGGATCTTGGCGCCGATGCCGGTCTTATAGCTGGCGTAGCGGTCCTCCACGAACTTGTCCAGCCGTCCGTCCTCGATGAGCGCGGCGGCCTTGAGCAGGCCCAGGGCGAAGGTGTCCATGCCCAGGATATAGGCGTGGAACATATCCTCCGGGGTGTAGCTGGGGCGGCGGGTCTTGGAGTCAAAGTTGAAGCCGCCGGTGAGGCCGTCGCTCTTGAGGACCTCGTACATGCACATGGTGGCGTCGTACACGTTGAAGGGGAACTCGTCGGTGTCCCAGCCCAGGAGCATGTCGCCCTGGTTGGCGTCGATGCTGCCCAGCATCCCGTTGATGGCGGAGATGCGCAGGTCGTGCTGGAAGGTGTGCCCGGCCAACGTGGCGTGGTTCGCCTCGATGTTCAGCTTGAAATCCTTGTCCAGTCCGTACTGGCGCAGGAAGCCGATGGCGGTGGCCGCGTCAAAGTCGTACTGGTGC
>JAFRDL010000071.1 GCA_017411265.1 Oscillospiraceae bacterium
CGGCGGCGCCTTCTCCGGAAAGGATCCCACCAAGGTGGACCGATCCGGGGCCTACGCCGCCCGGTGGGTGGCCAAGAACATCGTGGCCGCCGGGCTGGCGGAGCGCTGCCAGGTGCAGATCGCCTATGCCATCGGCGTGGCGGAGCCGGTGAGCGTGAACGTCACCACCTTCGGCACCGGCACCGTGTCCGATGAAAAGCTGGAAAAAGCGGTGAAGAAGGTCTTCGACCTCCGGCCCACCGCCATCATCCGGGATCTGGATCTCCGCCGCCCCATCTACCGCAGACTGGCTGCCTACGGTCATATGGGCCGGGAGGATCTGGGCGTGCGCTGGGAGGACACCGACAAGGCGGAGGCTGTCAGAGCCGCTGCGAACGAGATTTGACAAGAGGGGAAAAGGAGGAAAAAACATGAATCAGGAACTGCTGAACGGTCTGAAGGAGCGCCGGTCCTGCCGGTGCTTCAAGCCGGAGCAGATCACCGACGAAGAGCTGCGGGCCGTGGTGGAGGCAGGCACCTTCGCTCCCACCGCCAAGGGCTCCCAGAGCCCCATCATCATCGCGGTGCAGAAGCCGGAGGAGGTCCGTGCGGTCAGCGAGCTGAACGCCCGGTTCACCGCCAATCCCAATCCTTACTACGGCGCGCCCACCATCCTGCTGGTGCTGGCTCCCGCAGGCGGCTATCTGGGCGACCTGGACGGCGCGGCGGTGCTCACCAATCTGGTGAACGCGGCCCACGCGGTCGGCCTGGGCTCCTGCTGGATCAACCGTCCCCAGTTCATGTTCGAGACCAACGAGGGCCGCGACATGCTCAAACGCTGGGGGATCGAGGGGAGCTGGAAGGGCGTTGGCTCCGTGGCCCTGGGCTACGCGGCGGCACCGCCGGCGGCCCCCAAGCCCCGGAAGGAGAACTACTGCTATTTTGTGAAATAAGGCTCCGTGAAAAAAGGCTCCCGGAAACCGTTCGGTTTCCGGGAGCCTTTGGCTGTCGTCGCCGGGTACAGGACCGTGGCCGCAGGGGCGCTTATCAAGCGCCCGTTCCACATAAAAGGTGATCCGGCGGGCCGGGCAAGCCCGGCCCCTACAAGGGAGGATGAACGTTCCCCTATCATGGACCTGTCGGGCCGTCGGGGACGCCGGCCCCTACAGGGGGGAATGGCCGGTTCCCCCGTCATTTTCTTCGCAAATACGCCTCTGCTTCCCGGACGGCCCGGGCCATATAGAGGATCGCCTCCGCCGGGTGCTTCCCCGCGGCGGTCTCCCCGGTGAGCATCACCATGGAGGCCCCGTCCAGCACGGCGTTGAAGATGTCGCTCATCTCCGCCCGGGTGGGCACCGGGTTTTCCTCCATGGAGGCCAGCATCTGGTTGACCACCACGAAGGGGACCCCCGCCGCCCGACAGGCGGCGGCGATGTCCTTCTGCACGCCGATGAGCTCCCACAGGGGGATCGCGTTGCCCAGGTCCCCCCGGGCGATGACGATCTCGTCCGAGAGGGGCAGCAGCTCGGGAAGGGACGCCACCCCGGAGCGGTTTTCGATCTTGGCCAGGATGGGCAGCTCCGGATATCCGGCCGCTTCTGCCGCGGCCCGTACGGCCCGCAGGTCGTCCCCGCCCCGGACAAAGGGCTGCATCAGCCCACGGATCCCCAGCCCCTTCGCCAGAGCCAGGTTTTCCAGGTCTTCCGCGGTCATGGCGGGCAGACGGATCTCGCAGCCGGGGAGGGCCAGGCTTTTCCGGCGCTGCAGGATGCCGCCCCTGACGGCCCGGGCCTCGGCCCAGGCGCCGTGGGAGGCGGTGACGGCGAGGGCGATCTTCCCGTCGTCCAGCAGCGCCTCCTGCCCGGGAAGGAGGTGAGGCAGGACCTCCGCCGGAACGGGGATCCCCCCCTCGCCCAGACGGATCCGATCTCCCTCTGCGACGGGCAGCGGAGCGGGCAGGTCGCCGATGCGCACCTCGGGCCCCTGCATGTCCATGAGCAGGCGCAGCTTCGCGCCGCAGCGCTCCGCGGCCCGCTGCGCCATGCGGACCTGAGGCTCCATGGCCCGCAGGGTGGTGTGGGACAGGTTCAGACGCAGCGCGGTCATCCCGTTCCGGATCATGGCGGTGAGGATCTCCTCGTCGGCGCAGGCCGGACCCAGGGTGCCGCAGATCTCCACGGCGGGAACGCTTCGGTTCATGTTCGTTGTGCTCCTCTCGGTGTTTTCCGCCCTATTGTACCAGATCTTCTGTTCGGACGCAAACCGAAAAGCCGTGCGGGAAAGGGAAAGACGGATTGACGAAAGGGAAAAGAAACCGTATAATTAACATAGAGGATTATGCTGTTTTCACTCCGCTCACGGAGATCATTTGAAGGATAAAGCGCAGGGGAAGACAATGAAAAAATACAGATATCTGATCGTTCTGGTCATGGACGTGGTGATCCTGGCGTTCAGCGACTGGGTGGCACTGGCGTTCCGGTACGACTTTTCCTATACCTCCATCCCGAACTGGGCCCTGGACACCACCGCGCACTATCTGCCCATCCAGATCGTGGTGACCGTCGCCATCTTCTGGCTTCTGCGGATGTACCAGTTCCTGTGGCGGTCCGTCACCGCCCGGGACGTGGCCCATATGTTCGTCTCCACGATCATCGCCTTCCTGGTCAACCTGGGTCTGCAGCTGGTGCTGGTGAGCCCGGGTCTGCATCTGGCGCTCTTCCCCCGGCGGCTGCCCTACAGCGTGTACTGCATCATGCTGATGCTCCAGCTGATGCTCTTTGCCGGGATGCGCAGCGTGTTCCGCTTCACCAGCCTGATCCCCGCCCTGTCCCGGGAGTCGGATGTGGACAAGCTCATGATCGTGGGTGCGGGCACCGCGGGCAAGATCCTGGTGCGGGAGTTCCTGGCCGACCGGTTCACCGAGGGCCGCCCCTGCTGTTTCATCGACGACAACCGGCTGAAGCGGGGCAAGTATCTCAACGGCATCCCCATCGTGGGCGGCCGGGACAAGATCCCGGAGGCCGTGGAGAAATACGGCATCACCAAGATCGTCTACGCCATCCCTTCCGCCAAGCCGGAGGACCGGCGGGAGCTGCTGTCCATCTGCGCGGCCACCGGCTGCAAGGTGCTCACCATGCCCGCCCTGGAGGACATGCTGGACCCGGACCGGCCCCGGGTGGAGAACCTGCAGGCCCTGCGGATCGAGGATCTGCTGGGCCGGGAGCCTGTGCAGCTGGATACCCAGGCCATCGACGCCTTCATCCGGGACAAGACCATCCTGGTCACCGGCGGCGGCGGGTCCATCGGCAGCGAACTCTGCCGTCAGATCGCCGCCTACCACCCCAAAAAGCTCATCATCCTGGATATCTACGAGAACAACGCCTACGACATCCAGCAGGAGCTGCGGCGCACCTGGGGGAAGGATCTGGACATGGCGGTGGAGATCGCCTCCGTCCGGGACAAGGCCAAGACCTACCACATCTTTGAGAAAGACCTGCCCGACGTGGTGTTCCACGCCGCGGCCCACAAGCACGTGCCCCTCATCGAGATCAACCCGGAGGAGGCGGTGAAAACCAACATCTTCGGCACCTATCACGTGGTCCGGGCGGCGGAGAAGTACGGCGTGAAGACGTTCGTGATGATCTCCACCGACAAGGCCGTGAACCCCCCCAACGTCATGGGGGCCACCAAGCGCTTCCGCGAGATGATCCTCCAGAGCCGCCGGA
>JAFRDL010000072.1 GCA_017411265.1 Oscillospiraceae bacterium
CCGCAAAGAGGGTGGCCCGGGCGGTGAAGGTGTTGCGGGTGTCCCCGTCGGAGCTAAGGGAGGGGATCATGCCCCAGTAGGAGATGTCGCCCATGGTGTAGGTGATGCTGAACAAAAGGTAGATGAGGCCGACGAACCAGACGAAGCTCCAGCCCTGCAGCTTCATGTTGAAGGCGGCGTAGATGACCAGGGAGGTGGAGACCATGCCCGCCACGATCCAGGGCTTGAACTTGCCGTGCTTGGTGCGGGTCCGCTCGATGATGTTGCCCATGATGGGGTCGTAGAGGGCGTCGAAGAGCCGGGCACCCACCATGATGGCGGTGATGGCGGAGAGCTGGCCGGCGGTGAGCTCCCGGGTGAAGAGCACGAAGGTCAAAAGAAAGTTGTTGACCAGGTTGTAGACCATATCCCGGCCCACGGTGCCCAGAGGGAACATGATGAGGTTTTGTTTGACGCGCTTTGAATCTTCCATAGGTCCTCCCATTATTTTCGACAGATCAGCTTGAACTGTACCGTTATTTGGAAATAAACACAAGCCCCCAGGGGCTCACGGCTCCGCGCCGGTGAGCTTCCGGGCTTGGGTGAGCAGGGCGTCCTCGTCGGCCCAGAGGTCGCCCACCACATATTTCTCGGCGGCCGTCACACCCACGGCGAAGGCTCCGTCCTCACTAAAGGCCATGTCCCGGAAGGTGTCCGCGGTGGCGTGAAGCGAAAAGAGCTTCTCGAAGGTCTCCAGGGAGTAGACGTCGATCTTGGTGAGGCCGCCGCAGAGGGCCATGAGGAGCTTCCCCTCGGGATCGAAGGCGAAGCGGGAATAGACCGTGCCCACGTTCAGAATGCGCTGGACCGCCTTCTCCTCGAGGTCGTAGATCAAAAGGCGGGTGCTGTCATCCGCCGCGACCAGCTGTCTCTCCGTCATGGCGATGGCAGCGATGGGGCTGGTAAGCTCCCCGATCATGGCGGCAACGGACCCGTCCCCCTCCGTGTCAAAGAGCTCGATGGTCCCGTCCGCATAGGAGAGGGCCGCCGTTTTCCCGTCCCGGGCGAAGGCAAGCTGGGGGGTGGTGTCCATAGTCTTGCCGGTGCTCTGGAGGAAGGCGTCGGTGTACCGATGCTCCCCGGTGAGCGGCACGGAGGGGAAATAGGCAGGCGCGGCCTCGCAGAGCTTCCCGTCGAAGCTGTCCAGCGTCTTCACGGAGGCGAGCTCGGGCATGCTGTAGAAGTTGGCGGTGCCGTCGTATTTGGTGATGAGGAAGGCATCGGTGAGGGGCACCACATTGTTGTACTGGCTGCCGAATTCGGCGTTCTCTATGAGCTCCACCGCCCAGGTGTGGGCGTTGATGATGAACAGGCTCTGGTTTATCATCAACAGATAGTTCCCGTCCTCGGTGAAGGCCAGCGAGGGCACGAAGCTGGTCTCGTCGATGGTGGCCTGGAGCTCCAGCGCTCCGGTGCGGGCGTCGGCCACATAGAGCTGTCCCTCCGCCACATAGGCCATGCGCTGGGAATCCGCCGAAAAGGCGATGTCGCTGCGGTCAAAGCCGCCGGAATAGTCGAAGCCGTCCAGGATGATCAGCTCCCCGGTGTCCGTGTCCCAGCCGCCGATAATGCCTAGCAGGGACAGGCACACCGCCGTCCTCCCGTCGGGGGACAGGGACCAGGTCTCGGACATGAGGCCGGGCATGAAGACGGTGGCGTCCGCGGGCACGCCGAAGATGCTGACCCGGTTTCCGCCATCGTCGAGCACGATCACGGCCGTATCGCCCCGGGCGCCGCCGATGAGGATGCGGCTCCGGTCCGCCGTGGCGAGGACCGGGGTCCCCGTATAGTCATCGTTGTGGAAGGTGAACAGCTCGCCCAGGGACGCGCCCGTGATCCGGGAGATCAGGTTGTTACTCTCGTCGTACTCCGGCATCTGCTCGCCCATGGTGTAGAAGAGCGTCCGGCTGCCGTCCTCACAGACGAGATAGAAATGCTCCATATCCTGGATGAACAGCTCCTTTTCGTCCTTCCAGAAGAAGGCGTTGGCGATCCTGTACTGCTCATCGGCATCGGCGGTGTAGGAGAAGGCCACGGTGCCGTCCAGGGTGTTCCACACGGTGACCAGGCGGCCCATATCGCAGAGAGCCAGGAATCGGCTTCCGTCGGCAGAGAAACAGGGGGCGGTGATCATGGCGTTGCCCACGGAGACCTGATATAAAACTTCATTGGCGTTGAGGTCGATCATGGCGATGGCGTTGCCGTTGACGATACCGATGGCCCGATCGCCCGCGGGAGACACGGTGATGTCGTTCACCCGCTTGTTCTGGTTATCGAAGCTGGAAACGATAGCGAAGGGCTCGATGTACAGGGCCTTTTTCAGCTGAGCCATGAGCTCGTCCCGACGCATATCCTCGTTCTCGCCGCTGATGGTCAGCGCATCCAGCAGCACGCTGGCCGCCGTCCGCTTCTCCCCGCTCTTGAGGGCGGCGGAGGCCCGCTCCAACCGTTCGCCCAGGTCGTTGTAGACGGCATTCTTCCGTTCCAGCTCCTTCTGGCGCTGCTCCTCCTCGGCCCGCAGACGCTCCTCCTCGGCCTTGCGCTGCTCC
>JAFRDL010000073.1 GCA_017411265.1 Oscillospiraceae bacterium
AATATTGACTTTAGGTGAATATAAATGTAAAATGACAGCATCTTTACCAGGGGGTATCTATCCATGAACAAAGAGAGCATCAAGAAGGTCGTATTGGCATACTCCGGGGGACTGGACACATCCGTCATCATCCCCTGGCTGAAAGAGAACTATAACAACTGCGAGGTGGTGGCGGTCTCCGGCAACGTGGGCCAGGCCGACGAGCTGGAGGGGCTGGAGGAAAAGGCCCTCAAGACCGGGGCCAGCAAGCTCTACGTGCTGGATCTCACGGACGAATACGTGGAGGATTACATCCTGCCCTGTCTGAAAGCCGGGGCCATGTACGAGGAGTATCTCCTGGGCACCAGCCACGCCCGCCCCTGCATAGTCAAGGGCCTGGTGGAGATCGCCCTCCGGGAGGGGGCGGACGCCATCGCCCACGGCTGCACCGGCAAGGGCAACGATCAGGTCCGCTTTGAGCTGGCCATCAAGCACTTTGCACCCAACATGCCCATTATTGCCCCCTGGCGGGAATGGAGCATCAAATCCCGGGACGAGGAGATCGACTACGCCGAGGCCCATGACGTCCCTCTGAAGATCAGCCGGGAGACCAACTACTCCAAGGACAAGAACCTGTGGCACCTCTCCCACGAGGGACTGGATCTGGAGGACCCGGGCAACGAGCCCCAGTACGAAAAGCCCGGCTTCCTGGAGATGAGCGTGTCGCCCCTCCAGGCGCCGGACGAACCGACGTATATCACCCTGGATTTCGAGCAAGGCGTGCCCGTGGCGCTGGACGGGGAGAAGCTCTCCCCCAAGGAGATCGTCCTCAGGCTCAACGAGATCGGCGGCCGGAACGGCGTCGGTCTGCTGGACATCGTGGAGAACCGGCTGGTGGGCATCAAGTGCCGGGGCGTGTACGAGACGCCGGGCGGGACCATCCTCTACAAGGCCCACAGCGTGCTGGAGCAGATCTGCCTGGACAAGATGACCCTTCACGAGAAGCAGAAGCTGGCCATCACCTTCGGCGAGCTGGTGTACAACGGCCAGTGGTTCACGCCCCTGCGGGAGGCGCTGAGCGCTTTTGTTGACAAGACCCAGGAGCACGTGACCGGCAAGGTGAAGCTCAAGCTCTACAAGGGCAATATGATCAACGCCGGGGTCTGGAGCCCCTTCTCCCTGTACAGCGAGAGCATCGCCACCTTCGGGGAGAGCGACTACAACCAGAAGGACGCCGAGGGCTTCATCAACCTCTACGGCCTGCCCATCCGGGTCCAGGCCATGCTGGAGGGAAAGTAAGAAAGTAAGAACGACGAGGAGCGCATCATGGAAAAACTCTGGACCGGCGTCACGGCCGGGAAGACCGATCCCCTGGCGGACGACTTCAATTCCTCCATCCGCTTCGACAGCCGGATGTTCCGGGAGGATATCCGGGGCAGCATGGTCCATGCGGCCATGCTGGAGCGGTGCGGCATCCTCACGCCGGAGGAAAACGACGTCCTGCAGGCGGGCCTGGCCTCCGTCCTGGCAGACCTGGAGAGCGGGGCGCTCCCCATCGACCCGACCGCCGAAGACATCCACATGTTCGTGGAGCAGGAGCTGACGAAACGGGTGGGGGACGCGGGAAAGAAGCTCCACACCGCCCGAAGCCGAAACGATCAGGTGGCCCTGGACCTGCGCCTCTGCCTCCGCCGGGAGATCGGGGAGATCCGGGCCCTCGCCGCGGCGCTGATCCGGGCGGTGACGGAGCAGGCGGAGGCCCACAGGGAGGCCGTCCTCCCCGGGTACACCCATCTCCAGCGGGCCCAGCCGCTGAGCTTCGGCCACCATCTCATGGCCTACGCCATGATGCTCCTCCGGGACATGGACCGGCTGTCCGACTGTGCCGTGCGGATGAACGTATCCCCCATCGGGTGCTGCGCCCTGGCGGGGACCACCTGGCCCACCGACCGGGTGTGGGAGGGAGAACAGCTGGGCTTCGACGCCTCCGCTCTCAACAGCATGGACGCCGTCTCCGACCGGGACTTCTGCCTGGAGCTGATGAGCGGCCTGTCCATCCTGATGATGCACCTGTCCCGCTTCTCCGAGGAGATCATCCTCTGGAGCAGCTGGGAGTTCCGGTTCGTGGAGCTCTCCGACGCCTACACCACCGGGTCCTCCATCATGCCCCAGAAGCGCAACCCGGACATGGCGGAGCTGGTGCGGGGAAAGACCGGCCGGGTGTACGGGGACCTGATGGCCCTGTTCACCACCATGAAAGGCCTGCCTCTTGCCTACAACAAGGACATGCAGGAGGACAAAGAGCGGGTGTTCGACGCCTGCGACACCGCGAAGATGTGTCTGCGGGTGTTCGCTCCCATGATCGCCTCCATGACGGTGCGGGAGGACAACATGCTCGCCGCCGCCCGCACGGGGTTTATCAACGCCACGGATCTGGCGGACTACCTCGCCGGAAAGGGCGAACCCTTCCGCAGCGCCTACAAGCTCACGGGGCAGATCGTGGCCCGGTGCGCCGCCGAAGGACTGACGCTGGAGGAGCTGCCCCTGAACGTATACCAAAGCTATTCCCCGCTCTTTGAGGAGGACCTGTACGGGGAGATCGACCTGCGGCGCTGCGTGGAAAAGCGGACGTCCGTCGGGGGGACCTCACCGGCCTCGGTAGAGGCACAGATCAAGTATGTGAAAGAGATGCTCGACGATGGCAAGGATATTCATTGACGGCAGCGCCGGGACCACCGGCCTGCGGATCGCCCAGCGGCTGGAACAGAGGGCGGATATACAGCTGATCCGTCTGGCGGAGGAGGAGCGAAAGGATCCCGCCGCCCGGCGGGAGGCCATGGCCGCGGCGGACGTCGCCTTTTTCTGCCTGCCGGACGCAGCGGCTGTGGAGGCGGCGGCTCTGGCGGGGGAGGGCACCGCCGTGATCGACACCTCCACCGCCCACCGCACCGCGGAGGGCTGGACCTACGGCTTCCCGGAGCTGCCGGGACAGCGGGAAAAGATCCGCGGCAGCCGGCGCGTCGCCAATCCGGGCTGCCACGCCAGCGGTTTCATCGCCCTGGCGGCTCCGCTGGTACAGGCGGGGCTCCTCGCCCCGGACGCGGCGCTGAGCTGCTTTTCCGTCACCGGCTACTCCGGCGGAGGGAAGAAGATGATCGCGGAGTACCAGGGAGAGGGGAGAGATCCCGCTCTGGACTCCCCCCGGCAGTATGCCCTGGGCCAGCGCCACAAGCACCTGCCGGAGATGGCGAAGCTCTCCGGGCTGGAGACGCCGCCGGTGTTCTGCCCCATCGTGGCGGACTACTTCAGCGGCATGGCGGTGACCATCCCCCTGCACCGGAAGGATCTCCGGGGCAGCGCCGCGGACGCCGTGGAGGTGTTCAAGGCCCTGTATACCGGCCCGGTGGTGCGGTATGTGCCGTGTCCGGAGGGGATGCTGGCGGGGAACGCCATGGCCGATAAGGACGGCATGGAGATCACCGTGGCGGGAGACGGGGAGCGCATCCTGCTCATCAGCGTCTTCGACAACCTGGGCAAGGGCGCCTCCGGCGCCGCCATTCAGAACATGAACCTGCTACTGGGCACGGAGGAAACTCTGGGTCTGGTGCTGTGAGGAGGCAAGACGATATGAAGACCGTACCCGGCGGCGTTTGCGCCGCCAAAGGCTTTCTGGCGGCGGGGATCCACTGCGGGATCCGGAAGAACCGGAGCAAAAAGGACCTGGCGCTGATCGTGAGCGAGACGGCGGCCAGCGCCGCGGCGGTATATACCACCAATCTGGTGAAGGGCGCGCCCCTGATCGTGACCAAAGAGCACCTGAAAAACGGCACAGCCCGTGCCGTGGTGTGCAACAGCGGCAACGCCAACACCTGCAACGCCGACGGACGGGAGATCGCGGAAGCAATGAGCGAGCTCACCGCCGCCGCGGTGGGGATCGACCCCGGAGACGTGGTGGTCGCCTCCACCGGGGTCATCGGTCAGCCGTTGGATATCGCCCCCATCGCGGCGGGGATCGGACCGCTGGCGGCGGCTCTCTCCAAGGACGGCTGCCCGGACGCCTGCGAGGCCATCATGACCACCGACGTCCAGCCCAAGGAGATCGCCGTGGAATTCACTCTCGGCGGGAAGACCTGCCGTCTGGGAGGCATTGCCAAGGGCAGCGGCATGATCCACCCCAATATGGCCACCATGCTGGTGTTCCTCACCACGGACACGGCCGTCTCCCCGGCCATGCTGCGCAGGGCCCTCTCCACGGATGTGCAGAGCACCTTCAACATGATCAGCGTGGACGGAGACACCTCCACCAACGACATGGTGGTGATCCTGGCCAACGGGTTGGCGGGCAATCCGGAGATCACGGAAGAGGGGGAGGATTTCGCCGCGTTCATGGCGGCGCTGAACACCGTGACGGTGTGGCTCTGCCGGGCCATCGCCGCCGACGGGGAGGGCGCCACCAAGCTGCTGGAATGTTCCGTCGCCGGCGCGGCGGACCTGGCCTCCGCCCGGACCGTGGCCAAGAGCGTGGTGTGCTCCTCCCTCACCAAGGCCGCCATGTTCGGCGAGGACGCCAACTGGGGCCGGGTGCTTTGCGCCATCGGCTACAGCGGCGCGGACGTGGACGTGAACAAGGTGGGCGTCTCCTTCCGCTCCGCCGCCGGAGAGGTGGAGGTCTGCCGCAACGGCGCCGGCGTGCCCTTCTCCGAGGAGGAGGCCGCCAAGGTGCTTCACGAAAAGGAGATCTGCATCCTGGTGCGGCTGGGAGACGGGGACGCCGCCGCCACCGCCTGGGGCTGCGACCTCACCTATGAATACGTGAAGATCAACGGAGATTACAGGACGTGAGTATGGAAGAACTGCAGTTTTCCAACGCCCAGCGGGCACGGGTGCTCACCGAGGCGCTCCCCTACATCCGGCACTACCGGGGCCGGATCGTGGTGGTGAAATACGGCGGCAACGCCATGGTCAGCGAGGAGCTGCGCTCCCAGGTCATGGAGGACATCGTCCTCCTGTGGCTGGTGGGGGTGAAGGTGGTGCTGGTCCACGGCGGCGGACCGGAGATCAGCGACATGATGAAGCGGCTGGGCAAGCAGCCCGCCTTCGTGGACGGCCTCCGGGTCACGGACCGGGAGACGGTGGACATCGTGCAGATGGTGCTGGCCGGCAAGGTGAACAAGACCTTGGTGAGCCTGCTGGAGATGCGCGGCGGCCGGGCCATGGGTATTTCCGGCATGGATGGCCAGCTGATCCAGGCCAAAATGAAAAATCCCCAGCTGGGCTATGTGGGCAGCATCACCAACGTGAACATCCAGCCGGTGATGGACCTGCTGGAAAAGGGCTATATCCCGGTGATCTCCACCCTGGGCTGCGACAGCGAGGGGAACACCTACAACATCAACGGGGACACCGCCGCCGCCTGTGTGGCGGGGGCCCTGGGAGCGGACCGGCTGATCCTTATGACGGACATCGCCGGGGTGCTCCGGGACAAGAACGACCCGACCTCCCTCATCCCCCGGCTGACGGTGGCGGAGGCGGTGGAGCTTTTCCGGCAGGAGATCATCGCCGGGGGTATGATCCCCAAGGTGGAGTGCTGCATCGACGCCCTGCACCGGGGCGTGGAGAGCGCCATCATCATGGACGGGCGGGTGCCCCACTCCATTCTGATGGAGATCCTTACCGACGAGGGAGCCGGGACCATGGTCGTACAGGGGGAGGAAGAGCTATGAGCGACATCAAGGCCATCGACAAACAGTTCGTTGCCAACACCTACAACCGCTTCCCGGTGGAGATCGTGTCCGGGAAGGGCTCCGTGGTGCGGGACGAGACGGGGAAGGAATACATCGACATGGGCAGCGGCATCGCCGTCACCTCCTTCGGCGTCGCCGACGACGAGTGGGCCGCCGCGGTGACGGAGCAGCTTCACCGGGTGCAGCACATGTCCAACCTCTACTATACCCGGCCCTGCGCCCTGCTGGCGCAGCGGCTGTGCGAAAAGACCGGCATGAAAAAGGTGTTCTTCGCCAACTCCGGCGCGGAGGCCAACGAGGGAGGCATCAAGGCCGCCCGGAAGTACGCCGCGGAGAAAAAGGGCGCGGACCACTTCACCATCGTCACGCTGAAGAACAGCTTCCACGGCCGGACGATCACCACGCTGTCGGCCACGGGGCAGGAGCACTACCATGAGCTCTTTCAGCCCCTTACCCCCGGCTTCGTCCACGCGGACGCCAACGATCTGGAGGGCACCATTGCCCTGGCGCTGGAGCACAAGGCCGCGGGAATCCTCATCGAATGCATCCAGGGGGAGGGGGGCGTCGTACCGCTGGAGAAGGAGTACGTGCAGGGCCTGGCGGACTTCTGCGCCGGGGAGGACGTTCTTCTCCTGGTGGACGAGGTGCAGACCGGCAACGGCCGCACCGGCGCCATGTACTCCTATATGAACTTCGGCGTGCAGCCGGACATCGTCACCACGGCCAAGGGCCTGGGGGGCGGCCTGCCCCTGGGGGCGGTGCTGCTGGGGGAGAAGTGTGAATACGTCCTGGGCTTCGGGGACCACGGCTCCACCTTCGGGGGAAATCCGGTGTGCTGCGCCGGAGCCCTGAGCGTGGTGGAGCGGCTCACCGACGATTTCCTGGCGGAGGTCAAGGCCAAGGGCGAATTTGTGTTCAAGGCCCTTTCCGGCGCCTCCGGGGTGGAGAGCGTATCCGGCATGGGGCTGATGATCGGCATCCAGACCGTGAAGCCCGCCGGAGACGTGGTGAAGGCCTGCATGGAACAGGGGGTCCTCTGTCTCACCGCCAAGGACAAGGTGCGGCTGCTCCCGGCGCTGAACATCCCCGCGGACGTGCTGGAAAAGGCCGTGGCCGTGATCAAAGCGGCCTGCGCGGTGGAATAAGGAGGAGACCATGGACCTGAAGGGAAAGAGCTTTCTCAAGCTGCTGGACTTCACGCCGGCGGAGATCGAGGGCCTGCTGGATCTGGCGGCGGAGCTGAAGGAAAAGAAAAAGGCGGGGATCCCTCACCGGCTGTGCCAGGGGAAAAATATCGCCCTCGTGTTTGAAAAGACCAGCACCCGCACCCGCTGCGGCTTCGAGGTGGCCGCGGCGGATCTGGGCATCCACCCGGTATACCTGGATCCCAAAAGCTCCCAGCTGGGCAAGAAGGAGAGCATCGCCGACACCGCCCGCGTCCTGGGCCGGATGTTCGACGGCATCGAGTACCGGGGCTTCGGCCAGGAGCGGGTGGAGGCCCTTGCCGGGTATTCCGGCGTACCGGTTTGGAACGGTCTCACCAACGAGTTCCACCCCACCCAGGTCCTGGCGGATCTGCTGACCATCCGGGAGCATTTCGGCGCCGTGAAGGGGAAAAAGCTGGTATACCTGGGGGACGCCCGGTACAACATGGGCAACTCCCTCATGGTGGGCTGCGCCAAGATGGGCATGGCCTTTACGGCCTGCGCGCCGGCGAAGTATTTCCCGGACGGCGCCCTCATCGCAGCCTGTCAGACCGTCGCGGCGGAGACCGGGGCGACGCTGTCCTTTGAAACCGACCCCATGAAGGCCGTGCAGGGCGCGGACGTGATCTACACCGACGTGTGGGTCTCCATGGGCGAGCCGGAGGAGGTGTGGGCCGAGCGGATCGCGGACCTTACCCCCTACCGGGTCACGGCGGAGCTCATGGCCGCCGCCGGGGAGCAGTGCCGCTTCATGCACTGCCTGCCCTCCTTCCACGATCTGGAGACGGAGACGGGCCGGGCGGTGTACGAGAAATACGGCATCGACTGCATGGAGGTCACGAACGAGGTCTTCGAGAGCGAAAGCTCCATCGTCTTCGACGAGGCGGAAAACCGGATGCACACCATCAAGGCCGTTCTGGCGGCCACTCTGTGAACACTATGGAAAAAGCCTATCTGGTATTGAGCAACGGCCGCGTCTTCGAGGGCGAGGCCGTGGGAGCGACGGGGGAGAGCACCGGGGAACTGGTGTTCACCACCGGCATGGCCGGGTATCTGGAGACCCTCACCGATCCCAGCTACGCGGGACAGATCATCGTGCAGACCTTTCCTCTCATCGGGAATTACGGCGTCATTTCCCCGGATTTCGAGGGAGAATGCCTCGCCAAAGGGTACGTGGTCCGGGAGCTGTGCTCCCGGCCGTCCAATTTCCGGAGCGAATACGAGCTGGACCGTTTCCTGAAGGAGCGGGGGATCTGCGCCATCGCCGGGGTGGACACCCGGGCCGTCACCCGCCTCCTCCGGGAAGAGGGGACCATGAACGCCCGGATCTGCCGCGCCCTTCCGGAGGATCTGACGCCCATTCGGGATTATCGGGTGGAGAACGTGGTCGCTCTGGCGGGGAGCAAAACCGTTGCGGAGCACCCGGCAGCGGGGGAGGAGCGCTTTCGTGTGGCCCTTATGGATTACGGCGCCAAGGGGAGCATCCTCCGGTCCCTCACCGCCCGGGGCTGCCGCGTGATCTGCTTCCCGCCGGACGCCCCGGCGGAGACGGTGCTGGCCGCGGCGCCGGACGGGATCATGCTCTCCAACGGTCCCGGGGATCCGGCGGAGAACGTGTTCTGCGTGGAGCAGATCCGAAAAATGATGGGCAGCGCGCCCCTGTTCGGCATCTGCCTGGGCCACCAGCTCACGGCTCTGGCCGCGGGGGGGACGACCGTGAAGCTCAAATACGGCCACCGGGGGGCCAATCAGCCGGTGCGGGATCTCCGCACGGGGAGAACGTACATCACCTCCCAGAACCACGGCTACGCGGCGGTGGCGGAGAGCGTACCCGCCGCGGTGGAGAGCTTCCGAAACGCCAACGACGGCACCTGCGAGGGGCTGGACTACCCGGGACTGCACTGCTTTACCGTCCAGTTTCATCCGGAGGCCCGCTCCGGGCCCAGGGACACGGAGTTTTTGTTCGACCGGTTCATCGCCATGATGGAGGAGGACGGCCATGCCTAAGGACAAAAGCATACATAAGGTGCTGGTCATCGGCTCCGGCCCCATCGTCATCGGCCAGGCGGCGGAGTTCGACTACGCCGGCGCCCAGGCCTGCCGGGTGCTGCGGCAGGAGGGGATCGCCACCGTGCTGGTGAACTCCAACCCGGCCACCATCATGACCGACAAGAAGCTGGCGGACGCCAGTTACCTGGAGCCGCTGACGGCGGAGACGGTGCGGCGGATCATCGAAAAAGAGCGGCCCGACGGGCTGCTGGCGGGGCTGGGAGGCCAGACCGGCCTCACCATCGCCATGCAGCTCAGCCGGGACGGGACGCTGGAAAAATACGGCGTGCGGCTCCTGGGCTCCGGCATCGACGCCATCGAGAAAGCGGAGGACCGGGAGAAGTTTCGGGACACTCTCCGGGCCATGGGCCAGCCGGTGATCCCCTCGGACACGGCGGAGGATGTGGACGCCGCCCTTGCCGTCGCTGCCGGACTGGGCTACCCGGTGATCGTCCGCCCGGCCTACACCCTGGGCGGCGCCGGGGGCGGCATCGCCGGGACGGAGGAGGAGCTGCGGGGCATCGCCGCCGCGGGGCTGGATCTCTCGCCCATCGGCCAGATCCTGGTGGAAAAGTGTGTCTCCGGCTGGAAGGAGATCGAGTTCGAGACCATGCGGGACGGCGCGGGAAACGTGATCGCCGTGTGTTCCATGGAGAACCTGGACCCGGTGGGCATCCACACCGGGGATTCCGTGGTGGTTGCCCCGGCGCTGACCCTCTCCGACCGGGAGTATCAGATGCTCCGCTCCGCCGCCCTGGACATCATCACGGAGATCGGCATCGTGGGGGGCTGCAACTGCCAGTTCGCTCTGGATCCCCACAGCTTTGAATACGCGGTGATCGAGGTGAACCCCCGGGTATCCCGGTCCTCGGCCCTGGCCTCCAAGGCCACCGGCTACCCCATCGCCAAGATCAGCACCCGCATCGCCCTGGGCTATACCCTGGACGAGATCCCCAACGACATCACCGGCAGGACCTGCGCCTGCTTCGAGCCGGCCCTGGACTATGTGGTGGTGAAGGTCCCCAAGTGGCCCTTCGACAAATTCGCCGGGTCCAGCCGGCGGCTGGGCACCCAGATGAAAGCCACCGGCGAGGTGATGGCCATCGCCGCCTCCTTCGAGATGGCCCTGATGAAGGCCGTCCGGGGGGCGGAGATCGGTCTGGACACGCTGAACGCCCCGCCCCTTTCCGGGAAAAGCCTCCGGGAACGCCTCTCGGAGCAGGACGACCGCCGGGTCTTCACCGTATTCGAGGCGCTGAAAGCGGGGATGAGCGTGGAGGAGATCCACGCCGTCACCCGGATCGACCCCTGGTTTTTGTGGAAGCTCAAGGGAATGGCGGATTTCGAGACGGAGATCGTCTCCGCCGGGTTTTCCCAGGAGGCCTACCGCCGCGCCAAGCTCCTGGGCTACACCGATGAAGCCCTCTGCCGCTTCTGGGGCAGGGAGGACCTGCCCGGCCTTCCCATGAGCTACAAAATGGTGGATACCTGCGCCGCGGAGTTCGACGCGGAGACCCCCTATTTCTATTCGGGCTTTGACCGGGAGTGCGAGTCCCGGACCCTGCCCCGGAGCGGCCGCCCGGTGGTGATGGTGCTGGGCTCCGGCCCCATCCGCATCGGCCAGGGGATCGAATTTGACTACAGCTCCGTCCACTGCGTGTGGACCCTCCGGGAGATGGGCTATGACGTGGTCATCGTCAACAACAACCCGGAGACCGTCTCCACCGACTACGACACCGCCGACCGGCTGTACTTTGAGCCGCTGTGCCGGGAGGACGTGTGGAACATCCTGCAGGTGGAGAAGCCCGTGGGCGTGGTGGTGGCCTTCGGCGGCCAGACGGCCATCAAGCTCACGAAATTCCTGGACAGCCGGGGCGTGCCCATTCTGGGCACCTCCGCCGACGGCATCGACCTGGCGGAGGACCGGGCCCGGTTCGACGCCCTGCTGGAGAGCTTCGGCATCCGGCGGCCCCGTGGCCGGGGAGTGAACTCCCTCCCGGAGGCTCTCGCTGCGGCGGAGGAGCTGGGCTACCCGGTGCTGCTGCGGCCCTCCTATGTCATCGGCGGGCAGAACATGACCATCTCCCGCACCCCCGCCCAGACGGAGCGGTATATGCGGGCCATCCTCTCCGGAGGCATCGAAAACCCGGTGCTGGTGGACAAATACATGCCCGGCACCGAGCTGGAGGTGGACGTGATCTCCGACGGGGAGGAGGTGCTCATCCCCGGCATCATGGAGCACATCGAGCGGGCCGGGGTCCACAGCGGCGACTCCATCGCCGTCTATCCGCCCTACAACCTGAACGACCGTTTTCTGGACCGGATCTGCGCCGCCTCGGAGAAGCTGGCCCTGGCCATGGGGACCCGGGGACTGGTGAACATCCAGTATCTCATCTACGACAACGAGCTCTATGTCATCGAGGTGAATCCCCGCGCCTCCCGGACGGTGCCCTACATCAGCAAGGTGACCAACGTGCCCATGGTGGACCTGGCCGCCCGGATCATGCTGGGTGCGAAGCTCCGGGACCTGGGCTGCGGCACCGGGCTGTGCCGCACGCCGCCCTACTACGCCGTGAAGGTGCCGGTGTTTTCCTTTGAGAAGCTTGTTGACGCCAACTCCATCCTGGGCCCGGAGATGAAGTCCACCGGGGAGGTGCTGGGCCTGGGCCGGACGCTGGCGGAGGCCATGTTCAAGGGTCTCACCGCCGCGGGCCTCACCGTGCCCCAGGGCCACGGCGGCGCGGGCGTCCTGCTGAGCGTGGAGGAGAGCGACAGCCAGGAGGTGCTTTCTCTGGCCCGGCGCTTCTACGAGTTGGGTCTCACGCTGTACGCCACGGACACCACCGCCGCGGCGGTCGCCTCGCTGGGCATCCCCGTCACCACGGTGCCCAACGCCTCCGGGAGCGGGGAGATCGCCCGTCTGATGGAGGAGGGAGGTCTGTGCTATATCGTCTATACCGGCGCGGTCAAGGACGGCACCATGGGGGACTACATCGCCCTCCATCGCCGGGCCATGCAGCTGGGGATCCCCTGTCTCACGTCCCTGGACACGGCCAACGCCCTGGCGGACATCATCGCCAGCCGCTTCACCCAGTCCAACACGGAGCTGGTGGACATCAACGCCATGCGGCTGTGGCGCCGGACCATCCCCTTCACCAAGATGCAGGACTGCGGCAACGACTATATCTTCATCGAGAACTTTGACGGAGAGATCACCTGTCCGGAGTCGCTGTGCGTCAGTCTGTGCCGCCCTCACTACGGAGTCGGCGCGGACGGCATCGTCCTCATGGAGAAGTCCCGGATCGCGGACGTGTGCATGCGCAGCTTCAACCGGGACGGCAGCGAGGGCCGGATGGCGGGAAACAACCTGCGCTGCGTGGCCAAGTACATGTACGACCGGGGTTATATCCGCAGCGAGAGGATGAGCGTGGAGACCGCCAGCGGCGTGAAGCGGCTGCGGCTGTTCCTCCGGGACGGCAGGGTGAGCTCCGTGGAGGCGGACATGGGCGCGGCGGACTTCGCGGCGGCCTCGGTCCCCGTGGTCACAGACCGGGAGCGCCTCATCGACGCCCCGGTGACCGTCGCGGGAGAGGAGTACTACGTCACCTGTCTCTCCATGGGCAACCCCCACTGCGTGGTGTTCTGCGACGCCATCGACTCCCTGGACCTGGAGACCCTGGGGCCCGCCTTTGAGTTTTCGCCCCTGTTCCCGGAGCGGGTGAACGTGGAGTTCGTCCGGGTGGTGAACAAGAACAACCTCCGGGTCCGGGTATGGGAGCGGGGGAGCGGGGAGACCCTGTCCTGCGGCACGGGCGCCTGCGCGGCGGCCGCCGCAGCCATCGAGAACGGCTGGTGCGAGCGGGACGCCGACATTCGCGTCACCCTCCTGGGCGGCGAGCTCACCGTGAACGTGTCGGACGGCGGCGTCCGTCTCACCGGCGGGGCCACCACGGTCTACCGGGGGAGTTTTGAGTTTTAGACCTGTTCCGAATTAACAGAAAACAGGGACCCTTTTTCCGGAGCGCCTTGCGGCGCTCCGGTTTTTGTGTTAACATAGGTTAATAATCGACTCTTGAATCAAATCGAGGACAGAGATATGACGCTTCGCGATCTGCGCCCGGGTGAGAGCGGGCGCATCACGGCTGTGGGAGGGCAGGGCGCCCTGCGGCAGCATTTTCTGGATATGGGCGTGATCCCCGGCGCGGTGGTGACCGTGGTAAAGCTGGCCCCCATGGGGGACCCGTTGGAGCTGCGCATCCACGGGTATGAGCTGACGCTGCGTCTGGCGGACGCGGAGAAGATCCAGCTCCTCCCGGAGGCCGCGGGGGAGGAGAAGAGCGTATCCCGCTGTCTCCGGGAGGGGGCTCACCCCGGCCTGGGCGAGGGAGGCAAGTTCCATCCCAGAGGCACCGGAGAGCCGCTGCCGGAGGGAACGGAGCTGACCTTTGCCCTGGTGGGCAACCAGAACTGCGGCAAGACCACGCTCTTCAACCAGCTCACCGACTCCAATCAGCACGTGGGCAACTTCCCGGGGGTCACCGTGGACCGGAAGGACGGGGCCATCCGGGGGGAGAGCGATACCCGGATCACCGACCTGCCGGGGATCTACTCCATGTCCCCCTATTCCAGCGAGGAACTGGTGTCCAGGGACTTCGTGCTGAAGGAAAAGCCCAAGGCCATCATCAACATCGTGGACGCCACCAACATCGAGCGCAACCTGTATCTCACCATGCAGCTGCTGGAGATGAACGTGCCCATGGTGGTGGCGCTGAACATGATGGACGAGGTTACCGGCAACGGCGGCAGCGTGGACGTGAACGCCATGGAGGAGCTGCTGGGGGTACCGGTGGTGCCCATCTCGGCGGTGAAGAACCAGGGCGTGGACGAGCTGGTGCGCCACGCGGTCCACATCGCCCGGTACCAGGAGCGCCCGGTGGAGCAGGACTTCTGCGGCGCGGACGACAACGGCGGCGCCATGCACCGCTGTCTCCACGCGGTGATCCACCTGATCGAGGACCACGCCGTCCGGGCGGGCCTGCCGCCCCGGTTCGCCGCCTCCAAGCTGGTGGAGGGGGACGAGAGGATCCTGCACCAGCTGAAGCTGGACGACAACGAAAAGGAGCTGCTGGAGCACATCATGCTCCAGTTGGAAAAGGAGCGGGGGCTGGACCGGAGCGCCGCCATGGCGGACATGCGCTACGCCTTTATCCGCCGGGTGTGCGACCGGTGCGTCGTCAAGCCCCGGGAGAGCCGGGAGCACGTGCGCAGCCAGCGGCTGGACCGGATCCTTACGGGCAAATACACGGCGCTGCCGGTGTTCGTCCTGGTGATGGGCCTGGTGTTCTATCTCACCTTCGCAGTGATCGGCGTCTGGCTGCAGGACCTGCTGGCGGCGGGCATCGCGGCGCTCACCGCCTGGGCGGACGCGGGTCTCACCGCGGCCCGTGTGAATCCAGCGCTCCACGGTCTGGTGATCGGCGGCGTGTTCGAGGGGGTGGGCAGCGTGCTCAGCTTCCTGCCCATCATCGTGACGCTGTTTTTCTTCCTCTCCCTGCTGGAGGACAGCGGCTATATCGCCCGGGTGGCGTTCTTCATGGACAAGCTGCTGCGGAAGATCGGCCTGTCGGGGCGGAGCATCGTGCCGCTGCTGGTGGGCTTCGGCTGTACGGTCCCGGCGGTGATGTCCACCCGCACCCTGCCCAGCGACCGGGACCGGCGGATGACCATCCTCCTCACCCCGTTCATGAGCTGCACGGCCAAGGTGCCCATCTACGGCTTTTTCGTTGCCGCTTTCTTCCCCGGCCGGGGCTGGCTGGTGATGACGGGCCTGTATCTTCTGGGCATCCTCACCGCCATCGCGGCGGCGCTGCTCTTCAAGGACACCCTCTTCAAGGGGGAGGCAGTGCCCTTTGTGATGGAGCTGCCCAATTACCGGCTTCCCGGTCTGCGGAGCGTGATGCAGCTGCTGTGGGAGAAGGCCCGGGACTTCCTGCAGCGCGCTTTCTCCGTGATCCTCATCGCCTCCATCGTGGTCTGGTGCCTCAAAAGCTTTGACGTTCATTTCAATCTGGTGTCCGACTCCCAGAACAGCATCCTGGCGCTGGCGGCCGGGGCGATCGCCCCGCTGCTGCGTCCCATCGGTCTGGGGGACTGGCGGATCTGCACCTCGCTGATCTGCGGCTTTATGGCCAAGGAAAGCGTAGTGAGCGTGATGGGCCTCCTTTTCCGGACCCAGGGCGGTGTGGCGGGAGCCCTCACCACCGTGTCGGCGCTGTCGATGCTGGTGTTCAGCCTGCTGTACACTCCCTGCGTGGCGTCCATCGCCGCCATCCGCCGGGAGCTGGGCCGGGGCTGGGCCCTAGGCGTTGTGGTCTGGCAGTGCGCCATCGCCTGGGTCATGGCGCTGCTGGTGCGGCTGCTGGCCCTGGCGCTGGGCCTGGGATAGGGGGGACGTATGAACATCTGGGATATCCGCCTGCGGGCGGTGCTGGCAGGGATCGTGATCCTGGCGGTGCGTGCCGCCGTGAAGCGCGCCCGCAGCCCCGG
>JAFRDL010000074.1 GCA_017411265.1 Oscillospiraceae bacterium
GAACCGGGCCGCGGCGTTGGCCGCCAGCAGCACCGCCGCCGTGCCGAAGATCAGACTGACGGCGTAAAGCACCGTCACAGCCTGCTTCTGGGTGAGCCCCAGGGCCAACAGCCGGTGGTGGATATGGCCCCGGTCCGCCTTCATGGGGTTTTCCCCGTTGTACAGCCGCCGCACGATGGCGAAAACCGTGTCCGACAGGGGCAGGGCCAGGGCCAGCAGCGGCACCGCGAAGGTGACCACGGTGTACATCTTGAAAAGGCCCAGCACCGAGGCGGCGGACAGCACGAAGCCCAGCAGCAGCGCCCCGGTGTCTCCCATGAACACCCGGGCCGGGTTCCGGTTAAAGGGGAGAAAGCCCAGGCAGGCGCCTCCCAGCGCGGCCAGCAGCACGGACACGTCCGTCGCTCCCGGCAGGAACAGCGACACCGCCAGCATGCTGGCGCAGCCGATGCCCGAAACCCCGGCGGCCAGACCGTCCAGGCCGTCGATCAGATTGAGGGCGTTGGTGATCCCTACGATCCAGATCAGCGTCACCGGGACGGACAGCGCCCCCAGGGGGATGACCTCCCCGAAGATCCGGGGGTTGGTGAGGATGTTGATCCGGACCCCGCAGGCGATGGCTACCGCCGCCGCGGCGCACTGGCCCAGCAGCTTGACCCACGGATTGAGAGAACGGATGTCGTCCGCCACGCCCAGGATCACGATGATCAGGCTGCCCAGAAGGACGCCCCGCACCCGGATGTCCAGCGCCGCGAAGGGAAGCACGCCCGCCAGAAAGCCCAGAAAAATGGCGATGCCCCCCATCCGGGGGATGGGGGTGGTATGGACCCGGCGGGATTCGCCGGGCATATCCATGGCTCCGATCCGCATGGCGATCTTTCTCGCCGCCGGGGTGGCGGCCATACAGACCGCCGCCGCCGCCAGCAGCGCGAGGACCACCCGCAGCCGAAGCCGCAGGGCGATAGCAGGAAGCATTGCCGTCCCTCAGCCTTTCACTTTTGTACCAGACCGACCTTCTTGTAGACCTTGCGCAGGGTACGCGCCGCCACATACGACGCCCGCTCCGCGCCGTCCCGGTAAATCTTCTCCAGATAAGCCTTGTCCCGGATGATGCGCTCGGCCTCCTCCCGGATGGGCCGGAGGGTCTCCACCACGGCCTCGCCCACGGCGGGCTTGAACACGCCGTAGCCCTTGCCGTCGAACTCCGCCTCGATCTCCGGGAAGCTCTTGCCCGTGCAGGCGGAATAGATCTGCATCAGGTTCGCCACGCCGGGCTTTTTCTCCGGGTCGTAGTACACGCACCGGCCGGTCTCCGAGTCGGTGACGGCCCGCTTGAACTTCCGCAGGATATCCTCCGGCTTGTCCATGATGCACACCCGGCCGTTGCCCACCTCGTCGGACTTGGACATCTTGCTGACGGGATCCAGCAGGTCCATGATCCGGGCGCCCACCTTGGGGATGAAGGGCTCGGGGATCTTGAAGGTCTCGCCGTAGAGGTTGTTGAACCGCTGGGCCACGTCCCGGGTCAGCTCCACGTGCTGCTTCTGGTCCTCCCCCACAGGGACGTAATCCGGCTGGTAGAGCAGGATGTCCGCGGCCATGAGGGCGGGGTAGGTGAACAGCCCGCCGTTGATGTTGTCGGCGTTTTTGGCGGCTTTGTCCTTGAACTGGGTCATGCGGGAGAGCTCCCCGAACATGGTGTAGCAGTTGAGCACCCAGCCCAGCTCCGCGTGGGCGGGAACGTGGGACTGGAGGAAGAGCGTGTTCTTCTCCGGGTCCAGGCCGCAGGCCAGATACTGGGCCAGCTGCTCCAGCGTCCGGCGCCGCAGGAGCGCCGGGTCGTTCCGGGTGGTAAGAGCGTGCAGGTCGGCCATGAAATAGTAGCAGTCGTACTGCTCGGCCCGCTCCTTCCAGTTCCGGATGGCTCCCAGATAAGAGCCCAGGGTCAGGTCCCCGGTGGGCTTGATGCCCGAGAGCATGACTTTTTTCTTGACGGTCTCGTCCATGACAGAACTCCCTTTTATTTCAAATTATACTCTTTTGCCAGCTTTTCAAACGCGGGAAGCGAGCGGAGGATCATATCGTGGCTGACGCAGTAGGCCAGCCGCACGTACCCGGCGCAGCCGAAGCCGGAGCCCCGGACCATGAGGATGCGGTGCTCCATGCCTCTTTGGGCAAAGGTCACGTCGTCCCCGTCGGGGGCCTGGACCCACAGGTAAAAGGCGCCCTGGGGCGGGGCGCAGCGGAAGCCCAGGTCCGTAAGGCCCTTGTAGAGCGCCTGCCGGTTCCGGTCGTAGGCCTCGATGTCGGTGCGCGCCCCCAGGGAACGCATCACCGCCCGCTGGATCAGAGAGGGGGCGTTCACAAAGCCCAGGGTCCGGCTCACCGCCACGGCGGCGTCGAACATCACGGGGAAATCGGCGCAGGAGGCGGGGATGCACAGATATCCGATCCGCTCTCCCGGCAGGGACAGGCTCTTGCTCCAGGAGTAGCCCACCACGGTGTCCGGGTACAGAGCGGGGATCCAGGGCACGGAGACGGCGTCGTACACCAGCTCCCGGTAGGGCTCGTCGGAGAGGATGTAGATGGGATGGCCGATCTCGGCGGACTTCTCCGTGAGCACCGCGGCGATGGCCCGGAGGGTCTCCGCGGCGTACACCACGCCGGTGGGATTGTTGGGGTTGTTCAGCAGCAGGACCTTGGTCCGGGGGGTGATGGCCTTTCGCAGGGCCTCCGGGTCCGGCCGGAAGGTCTCCGGGTCGGCGGGGATGGGGCGGATCACGCCCCGGGCGCCCCGGACGTAGAAGTTGTATTCGGAGAAATAGGGAGCGAAGACGATCACCTCGTCCTCCGGATCCAGCAGCACCCGGAGAATGGTGTTCAGTCCGCCCGCGGCTCCCACGGTCATGAGGATGTTTGCCTCGGAATAGTCGGTCCCGAACCGGCGGTTCAGGTCCTCCGCCACCGCCCGGCGCACGTCCGGGTATCCGGCGTTGGTCATATATCCGTGGACAAAGGTGCTCTCCTCCTCGTCCAGCACGGCGCGGATGGCGTCGTTCACCGCTCCGGGGGCGGGGATGTTGGGGTTGCCCAGGGAGAAATCGTACACGTTCTCCCGGCCGTACTTTGCCGCCAGACGGGCGCCCTCCTCAAACATGGCGCGGACGGCGGAGCCGCCGGTGATGTACGTTTCCATTTCCTTTGCCAGCATGCATACCACTTCCATTTTACAATTTTGAACAATTATAACACCTCCCCATTCCCTTGACAATAAGCCCGAATTGAAATATTGCCGGTTCTCCCCGCGCCGGGGAAAAACATAAAACGCCCGGGTGCGCGCATACTACGGGGAAAGAGGTGTTTTTTTATGCGAAAGAGAAAAGCCATCCGCTGGATCTCCTATCTCCTGGCCGCCGCGGTGGGGCTGGGCGCCTTCGCCGCGCTGGAGAGCCGCCGCGCCCTCCGGGCGGAGCGGGAGGCCCGGTACCGGGGGGAATACGCCTTTTCCGCCCTGTGCGACGCGGTGAGCGGCATGGACGCGGCGCTGCGAAAGACCCGTTACGCCGTCTCCCCGGGGATGACCGCCTCCCTGTGCGCGGAGGCGTACGCCCGGGCGCTGGCGGCCTCGGCGGCCCTCTCGTCCCTGCCCTTCCCCATCCAGGAGCTGGAGCAGACGGCCTCCTTCCTGGCCCGGACGGGGGACTATGCCGCCTGGCTCCTGCGGAAGACAGGGGGCGGGGAGGCCGTGACGGAGGAGGAGCGGGAAAACCTCCGCTCCCTGGGAGACGCCGCCGCGCTCCTCTCCGACAACCTGCGCCAGCTCCGGGAGGACCGGAGTGCCGGGGAGGGGACGGACGCCGCCGCGGAGCTGCCGCCCCTGTCCGACAGCTTCCTGCAGATGGAGCAGGAGTTCCCGGAGCTCCCCTCTCTGGTGTACGACGGACCCTTCTCCGCCGCCGTGGCGGAACGGCCGCCCCGGATGACGGAGGGCGCCGAGGAGATCGCCGAGGACGCCGCGGCCCTGGTGGCGGCGGGCTTCCTGGGGATGCGGAGCAACCAGGTCCATGTGGAGGGTCCCGTGGACGGCAAGATCCCCGTGTGGCGGGTGACGGCGGGGGACTACACCCTGGCCGTCAGCCGCCGGGGCGGTTACGTGGTGCAGGCCATCTCCTCCCGGGTCCCCACACGCTCCGTGTACAGCGTAGAAAAGGCGCTGGAGGCCGCCCGGACCATCCTCCGGAGCCACGACTACCGGGGGATGGAGGAGAGCTACCACATCGCCCAGGGGAACGAGCTGACGGCGACCTTCTGCGCCAGGCAGGGGGAGACGATCTGCTATCCGGACATGGTGAAGGTGACGGTAGCCATGGACAACGGGGAGCTGCTGCGCTTCGACGCGGAGGCCTACCTCACCTCCCACGCCCGGCGGGACCTCCCCGCCCCGGAGGCGGACGCCGGGGCGATGCGCGGCGCCCTGCCGGAGGGGCTGGCCGTGCTCTCGGAGCGGCTGGCCGTGATCCCCACCCCGGGAGCGGAGGAGATCTTCTGCAGGGAGTTCGTCTGCGAGGACGGGGAGGGGCAGCACTATCTGGTGTATTTCAACGCCGTTACCGGGGTCCAGGAGCGGATCCTGATCCTTCTGGAGGACGAGAGCGGCACCCTGTCCCTGTAACGCTTTTCCCTGCCGGCCGGACCGCCGTTCCCCGCAAAAAGGAAATATCTGGAAAACTTGACATTGACCGCTTTGTATAGTAAAATGTGCCCGATATCGTGGAGTACTATATAATTTTGGTATGTTCCTATACAAAGGAGGTCTTTTCATGGCCATCATCCCTGAAATCACCTGTCGCCGGTGCGGGTGCAAGTACACGGGGCTGCGCAACCGCTGCCCCAAGTGCGGCGCGCCCCGGATCAACCAGCCCGGCCGCGTCCCCCCCACCACGGCGTCCGCCACCCCGGACACCGCGGCCTATGAGCGGGGCGCCATGAACATCCGGTGGCAGTACATCTTCGCCGCCGTGCTGCTCCTGGCGGTGATCCTGGCCGTCGTGGTGCTGGTCCTCTCCGGGCGGGAAGGGCGCAGCACGTCCTCGGTCCCCGCCGCCGTGTCCCAGCAGGGCGGGTCGTCTCCCGCGTACATGTCCGCGGATCTGCCTACCCCCAGCCCCTCTCCCGATCCCACGCCGGAGGCCACTCCCACGCCCTCCATCGAGAGCATGGCCATCGCCTTCCTCAACAAATCCGTGGGCACCGACATCACCCTGAGCAACCCCGGCGAGATCGAGATCGACCTGGATCTGAACATCTATCCCGCCCAGGACAACCCCAAGGTGGTATGGCGGAGCAGCAATGAGAAGATCCTCTCGGTGGACGACCGGGGCGTCGTCCGCGTGGTGGGAGCCAGCCCCAACATGGTCACCCACGCCACCATCATCGCCGAGTTCGGCGGTCTGCAGGACTACGTGACCATCTATGTGCCCGCCATCCAGTCGGCGTACCTCACCGAGAACCTGTTCGATCCGGATACCTATGCGGACGACAACCTGGAGTGGGACCTCATCATCTACGCCACGCCCGCGCCCAAGACGGATTCCTGATCCTCCGGCTGATTTCAAAGAAAAAACAGTTGACAAGGGGTATTGCCTTCGGTATAATACCCCTTGCCTCTGTGAGGACGATTAGCTCAGCTGGTATGAGCATCCGCTTGACGTGCGGAGGGTCACAGGTTCAAGTCCTGTATCGTCCACCAAGGAAAACAGCCCCACCGGAAGGTGGGGCTGTTTTCTTTTATAAAAAGTTCGTCCGTCAAAGGCCGCTTTCCGGCCGCATCCTCAGTCGTCTGCCAGGGCCTCCTCCACCGCGGCAGAGAGCGCGGGCTTCACGTCCCCATGGCGGGCAAGCAGACAGCAGAGGAAGGCCAGCGCGTTGAAAACCCCGCCGTAAACGCCGATCACCCGGTACCCGGCGGCGTTGATGAACAGGCTGGCGAGCACCGGGGTGACGATCTGCGCGGCGGTGGTGGCGACGTAGTACCAGCTCATGAAACGGCCGGAATCCCGATCCTTCCCCAGCTCCAGCACCATGGGACCCAGGTTGATGCCGATGAGCGGGAAGCCCACGGCCGCGACGAAAAACCAGAGATAGAGCAGCTCCGGGCGCTCCGCCGTCACCAGGGACACGCCGCAGTAGCCCAGGACGCACAGGGCCGAGCCCGCCAGGCAGCTCTTCCTCCGGCCCAGCCGGGAGGTGACGAACGCCGCCGGGAGCATCATCAGCGTGGCCAGGATCACCTCCAGCAGATACGGCCCCATCCAGGAGGGGCTCTGCCGCAGATATTTCACCAGGTAATTGGTGTAGTGGGTGTGGAAGCCGTTGTAGGCCGCATACACACAGAAGGTGGCCAGGAGGATCCGCGCGAGACTCTTCTTTTCCGGGGCGGTGAGCCTGGTCCGGGTCCGGTCCGAGGGGTCCGTCTTTTCGTCGATCAGGCCCCAGGCGCGGTTCAGCTCCTCCGCCCGGGCGACATACCGGTTCTCCCGCACCAGCAGCAGATAGAGCAGGATCGCCCCGGCGACGGTCAGCGCCACGAAAAGCATACAGTCGGTGAAGACCGGCACGCCGCCCCGCTCCCGGATGAGCCGGCGGCCCACCAGCCCGAAGGCCACGCTGGCCAGGGCGCCCACAAGATTCAGAACGGCGTTGGCCCTGGTCCGCTGGGGGCGGATGAAGCAGTCGGCGACAAGGGCTGCGCTGGGCGCCCGGAACAGGCTCATGAAAATGACGGTGAGGACCAGCGCCGCCAGGAAGGGCGCGAACACGTCCGCTCCCTCCGTCGCCCGGCCGTCGAAAAGCCGCATGAAGGCCAGCCCCGTGACGCCGCCCGCGGCACCCAGGAGGATGAGGGGCGTGCGGCGGCCCAGCCGTCCCGTCAGCCGGTCGGACAGGATCCCGAAAAGCGGCAGGAACAGCAGCGCGACGACGTTGTCGATGGACATGACGGCGGAGTACGCGGTGGTGCCCAGGCGAAAATGCTGGGAGAGCATCAGCGGGACCGTGTAATCGTAGGACTGCCAGAACAGCGTCAGGGCAAAAAAGGGCAGCGAGATCCAGACCGCCCGGTCCCAGGCAAACGGCGGGGCTGCGTCTCTCTTTTTTGCTGTGCGGACGGCTTTTTCTCTCATTTTCTCATCCCATCCCGCGGCCGGACGCCGCTGTTCGGATCCCGGACGGGGCGTTCCCGGTTTTTTCATCATAGCATACCGTCGGGAGAAAACAAAGCCTTTCTCCCAGGCGGAAAAGCCGGCATTCTCCTATAGCCACGGCGGAGAAATTGGTGTATAATAGTATATTATTCCTCGTGAGAGGCGGGTGACCGTATGAACATCATCATCGCCGGCGCGGGCAAGGTGGGCTACGCCGTGGCCAAGCAGCTGGTGGCCGAGGGACACGACGTGACCATCATCGACGCGGACCGGGCCCTTCTGGACGCGGCCATGAACGCCATGGACGTGATCGGCTACTGCGGCAACAGCGTCAACCTCTCGGTGCTGGAGGAGGCGGAGGTCCGGAACGCGGACATCTTCATCGCCGCCACCAGCGCGGACGAGATCAACCTGGTGAGCTGCCTGTTCGCCAAGAAGCTGGGCGCCCGGCACACCATGGCCCGGATCCGGAACCCGGAGTATATGGACCGGATCGACACCATGCGGGAGCTGATGGACCTGTCTCTGGCGCTGAACCCGGACCAGGTGGCGGCGGAGGAGATCTCCCGGGTGCTCCAGTTCCCCACGGCCACCCGGGTGGAGGTCTTTCCGGACTGCGAGTTCGAGATCGTCACCGCCCGGATCCCTCCGGACAGCCGGCTCCACAACGTGACGCTCAGCGAGCTGGAACGGAAGTTCGGTTCCCGGGTGCTGGTCTGCGCGGTGGAACGGGGGGCGGAGCTCATCATCCCCAAGGGCGATTTCGTCCTGAAGACCGGGGACATGGTCACCGTCACCGGCACGCCCCACAATCTCCGGCGGTTCTTTACCTCTGCCGGCGCCTACCGGAAGCCGGTGCGGAACGTCACCGTGCTGGGCGGGAGCCGGACCGCGGTGTATCTCACCCGGCTGCTGGAAAACACCGGCGTGGATGTGACCATCATCGAAAAGAACCCGGAGCGGGCCAAATATCTGTCGGAGATCCTCCGCTGCGCGGACATCGTCTGCGTCGACGGCACGGACACCTCCGCCCTGCAGGAAACGGGCCTGGCCCGGGCGGACGGCTTTGTGGCGCTGACCAATTATGACGAGGACAACATCATCATCAGTATGTACGCCGACAAGCTGGGCGTGGAAAAGGTGGTCTGCAAGATCAACAACGAGCGGTTCACCCATTTGCTGGAAGGCACCTTCCGGGACACCGCCGTGTCCCCCAAGGAGCTGATGGCCCAGCGGATCGTGGGCTACGTCCGAGCCATGAGCAGCACCGCCGGAGACAGCACCATGCAGGCCCTTTTCTACCTGGCGGACGGGCGCGTGGTGGCCACGGAGTTCCTGGCGGGCGCTTCGGCCCGCTGCGTGGGAAAGGAACTGCGGGCCCTGCGTCTCCAGCCGGGCGTGCTGCTCCCCAGCGTGACCCGGGGCGGGAAGAGCTTCATCCCCGACGGCCGCACCGCCATCCAGCCGGGGGACAAGGTGGTGGTCATCACCACCAACCGGGCCATCCGGGCGCTGGACGAGATCCTGGCGGAGGACTGACCGGCCATGAACAAGCGGATCGTTGGAAATATCCTGGGCAAGGTGCTGCTCATCGAGGCGGCGCTGATGCTCCTGCCCCTGACGTGCTCGGCGCTGTACGGGGAGAGCGTGCTGCCCTTCCTGTGGCCCATGCTCATGCTGTGCGCCGCGGGGCTGCTGCTCACCCGGCTGAAGGCGGACGGGGATCTGTACGCCCGGGAGGGCTTCGTGTGCGTGGGCGCGTCCTGGGTGCTGATGAGCGCGTTCGGCTCCCTGCCCTTCGTGTTTTCCGGGGATATCCCCAACTGGATAGAGGCCTTTTTCGAGACCGTGTCCGGCTTCACCACCACCGGCGCCACCATCCTCCCCGCGGTGGAGGGGCTTCACCGGGGCGTGATGTTCTGGCGGCTCTTCACCCACTGGATCGGCGGCATGGGCGTGCTGGTGTTCATCATGGCGGTGCTCCCCACCTCCGGCGCCCACTACATGCACATCATGCGGGCGGAGGTGCCCGGCCCCACCGTGGGCAAGCTGGCCCCCCGGATCCGGAAGACCGCCCGGATCCTGTATCTCATCTACATCGCGCTGACGCTGCTGGAGATGGTGCTGCTGCTCTTCGGGGGCATGAGCTTTTACGAGGCGCTGCTCCACGCCTTCGCCACCGCCGGCACCGGCGGCTTCTCCACCCGGAACGCCAGCATCGCCGCCTTCGACAGCGTGTATATCGAGATGGTGATCGCCGTGTTCATGATGATCTTCGGCGTGAACTTCAACGTGTACTTCCTCCTGCTGCTGGGCCAGGTGCGATCCGTGGCGAAAAGCGAGGAGCTGCGGACCTATCTGGGAATCGTGGCGGCGTCCACGCTGCTCATCGCGGCCAACATCGCCTCCCGGGCGGGCGGCTTCGGGCAGGGCCTGCGGTACGCCTTTTTCCAGGTGAACACCATTATGAGCACCACCGGCTTCGGCACGGCGGATTTCGACGCCTGGCCGGAGTTCTCCCGGTTTTTGCTGTTCCTGCTGATGTTCGTCGGCGGCTGCGCCGGCTCCACCGCCGGCGGCATGAAGCTCTCCCGGGTGCTGATCCTGCTGAAATCCTGGGCGTTCGAGCTGAAAAAGCTGGTGCTGCCCTCCCGGGTGCGGCGGATCTGGTTCGAATCCCGGCCCGTGGAGGATGAAACGGTGAAAAGCGTCCATGTGTTTTTCGCCGCCTACATGATGGTGCTGCTCCTGTGCGGGCTGGTCCTGTCCCTGGACGGCATGGACTTCACCACCAACCTCACCGCCTCTCTGGCCTGTATCTCCAACGTGGGCCCGGGCCTGTCGGCGGTCGGCCCCGCCGGGAATTACGCCATGTTCTCCCCGTTGAGCAAGCTGGTGCTCAGCCTGGAGATGCTTCTGGGCCGGCTGGAGATCTTCCCCATGATGTACCTCTTCTCCCCCAAGGTGTGGATGCGGCGGTAAAAAAACAGACGGGATCGCTCCCGTCTGTTTTTTTCGGTTTTCAGCAGAAGATCTCCACCGCCCGGGGGTGACACCGCAGCTCCAGCGTCCGGTGGCTGCCGCCGTTCTCCCCGTCCCGGGTCCAGGGGACCTCCTGGTCGAAGGTGATGCGCACGGTCTCGCTCTGCACCACCGTGAGACAGGGGCTGTTGTCGTAGTCCTGATAGAGGAGCCCGCCCACGATGGAGTTGAGATCCCCCGGGTTCACCGGGTTGTGCACCAGCAGCACCTCGAATTTTCCGTCGGACAGGTCCACCAGGTCCTTCTTCATCTTCACCATGCCCCCCACGCTCAGGGAGTTGGACACGGCGCCGTAGATGAAATCCCCCTCGAGAACGCCGTCGTCGTGCTCCACCCGGGCGTGATAGCTCTTGATGCTGCCCAGGGAGTTGATGCCCTCGATGACGTAGGCCAGATGGCCCAGGGTCTTTTTCAGCTCCTGATCGGTTTTGTAGCTCACCTCGGTGAAGGCGCCGAAGGCGGCGATGTAGGTGAAATACCCCACGCCCGCCATCTCGCCCACGTCGTAGGGCATGCCGTCCCCCTCCAGAATCTTCTCCACGGCCCGGCCGGGCTGGCGCATGGGCAGGCCCAGGGTGCTGGCCACGTCGTTGGCGGTGCCCATGGGGATGTAGCCCAGATGGGGCCGCCGCCCCGCCGGAAGACGCATCAGCCCGGCGATGGTGTCGGAGAGGGTGCCGTCGCCCCCCAGGCACACCATCCGCTCATAGCCGGGAGCCAGGCGCTCCGTCATCTCCACGGCGGCGCCGGGGGCGGTGGTGAAATAGACGGTGGGGGCGTAGCCCGCGTCGCAGAAGGTGCCCACCGCGCTGCCCAGAGCGGCGTGGGAGGTGGAGCGGCCCGCGGCGGGATTCACCAGCATCAGCAGAGGTTTTTCTTTTCCCATGAGTGGCTCCTTTCACAGGGATGGAAAAGGCGCGGCATTTCTGCCGCGCCTTTGTTTGTCGGATCACTCGCCAAGGGCGTTCATTTTGGAAGCCATCTTGGACTTCTTGTGGGCCGCGTTGTTCTTGTGGAGCAGCCCTTTGGACACTGCGCGGTCGACAGACTTGACAGCGGCTTTATAGGCAGCCTCGGCGTTCTCCTTGTTACCTTCCGCCGTTGCGGCGTCGAACTTCTTGATCATCGTCTTGAGCTGGGACTTGTTCGCCTTGTTCCGGGCCGCCTGCTCTCTGCTGACGAGGACCCTCTTGGCCGAAGACTTGATGTTGGCCATTCTTTTTTAGCCACCTCCTCCTATAAATACTGCGGTCGATAGACCCGCGGAATGTTATTATACAGAAGAGATATTCATTATGCAAGCACTTTTTTCACTTTTTACCAAAGTTATTTGC
>JAFRDL010000075.1 GCA_017411265.1 Oscillospiraceae bacterium
ATGATTGTATCGCTGCCTCCCCGGGTGTAGAATATGGAAAAACGGGAAAAGGAGGGCGGCGGCCGTGGGCAACGAGGGCGGCGAGTGGATCCTGTACGGCGTGGACAGAAACGACCCCCGGCGCATCGCGTCGCCGGAGGCGCTGCTGGACCATGTGGAGCGCGTGGGCTTCCTCCCTTTGTTCAAAAACGACGTCCCCGGCTTTTCCGTGGAGGAGCGCACCTGCGCGGAGGACTGGTGGACGGGAGACGCGGAGAGGGACCCCTGGGAATGGCGGGAGCTCCTGGCCCGGAGCGGCCGGGTGGCCTACGGGAAATTCTTCGACAAGAAGGCGGGGTTCATTTCCCTGGGATGGCTGCCGGCGTTCGCCAACTTCCGCCGGGACGGCTACGACTTCGACGCCCTGTGGGACGACGGCAAGGCCCATCACCGGTGGAAAAAGCTTATGGACTGCTTCCGGGATCGGCCGGAACGGTTGTCCTTCGAGCTGAAGGAGGCGGCGGGCTTCGGCAAGGGCGGAGAGCCCAATTTCGAAGGGAACGTCACCGCGCTGCAGATGAGGCTGTATCTGGTGGTGCGGGATTTCCGCCGGCGGGAGAACAAACGGGGAGAGCCCTACGGCTGGGCCATCGCCGTCTACGCCCCGCCGGAGAGCGTGTGGGGGTATGAAGCCGTGACCGGCGCCTACGGCGAGGTCCCGGCACGATCCGGGGAGCGGATCCTCCGACGGCTGGAGGAGCTGTACCCCGTGCCGGACCGGGCCGCGGCGGAGCGGCTGATCCGATAAAAACCGCGCGGCCCCGATTTCGGGGCCGCGCGGCTTTCAGTTTTTCTGCAGGACCCAGCCGTGGGGCGGAACGGTGACGCCGAAGCAGTCCGCCGGACAGTCCCCCCGGTTGACCAGGGCCAGGACCTCTTTCCCGTCCAGCGTGCGGCGGCAGCCCAGCACATCGGCCCCGGCGAAGAGAGGCTCGTACTCCCCGGCGCGAAGGGCAGGGGTGTCGCGGTAGTACGCCGAGAGCCGGCGGACGAACTCCGTGAGCCCGGCGTCCTCCCGGCCCCAGGGGAAGGACCCCCGGTTCCAGGGGTCCGGTCCGCCGGTCATGCCGGCCTCATCCCCGTAGTAGATGCAGGGGACCCCCGGGAAGGCGAACTGGAGCAGGGTGGCCTGCTTCCATGCGGCCCGGTCGTCGTTCAGCAGGGTGAGCATCCGCTCCCGGTCGTGGCTGCTGATGAGGTTCATGGCGCCGTACAGGTTTTCCGGCGGATAGTGCTCCTTCAGCGTCCACAGCGCCTCGCAGGCGTCCCCGGCGGGGACTTTGCCCAGGAGGAAGTCCAGCACGATCTCCCGGAAGGGATAGTGCATGGTGGCGTCCAGCTCGTCGCCCAGGAAATACTCCCGGAGCTGGCCGTAGCTCACCTTGCAGGTGGCGTCCTCCCACACCTCGCCCATGAGAAGGGCGTCCGGCTTCTCCGCCTTTACGGCGGCGCGGATCTCCCGGATGAAGCTGTCGGGCAGCTCGTCCGCCACGTCCAGCCGCCACCCGGCGGCGCCCCGGCGGAGCCACCGGCGGAGCACCCCGTCCTCCCCGCAGACGAATTCCCGGAAGGAGGGATCGTTCTCCTCCACGTCGGGCAGGTCGGGCACGTCCCACCAGCACTCGTAGCCGTGGGTGAATTCCTCTCCGAAGCGGAACCAGTGCCGGTATTTGTCCCCGGTGCCGTAGTTGCCGAACTTGTCGAAGTAGACGCTGTCCGCCCCGGTGTGGTTGAACACCCCGTCCAGGACGAGACGGATGCCCTGCGCCTCCGCCGCGGCGCACAGAGAGGCGAAGTCCGCCTCCGTGCCCAGCAGCGGGTCGATGCGGGTGTAGTCGGCGGTGTCGTAGCGGTGGTTGCTGCAGGCCTCGAAGATGGGGTTGAGGTAAATGGCCGTGACCCCCAGGGACCGGAGATAGGGGAGCTTTTCCCGGATTCCTTTCAGGGTGCCGCCCCAGAAGGGCCAGGCGGTGACGGACTTGTCCTCCCCCCGGGGGTAGAAGGCGGGGGTGTCCCAGTCCCGGATGAGGAAGCGGTGGGTGCCCTTGCGGACCTCCGGCTCCTTCGGCTCCCAGCCGGCCTCCCGGGCGAAGCGGTCCGGGAAGATCTGATAGACCACGGCCTCCTTCCACCAGTCGGGGACGGGGGCGTATTTGTATACCGTGATCTGCCACTCGCAGGAGGCCTCTCCCGCCGCCATGAAGGAGTACCAGAGGACGCAGGGCGTCTCCGGAGCCGGGAAGACGACGGAAAAGCGGCCCCGGCCCTCCGGCGTCATGGGCAGGAACCGATCCGGCTCCTGATAGCCGTGAAGACGGAGGATCATGGACTCCGCCCCGGGCCGGACGGCGGAGAGGTAAATCTCAGCAGAAACTTCCGCCGCCCCGAAGGGACGGCGGAAGTCCGCGCTGCGTGACTCGTGAACGATCATGCAAACAAACTCCTGTACAGTTTCCGGTAAGACTGGGCGGAGGCCTTCCAGCTGAAGTCCGCGGCCATGGCCTGCTCCTGCAGCTTGCGCCAGGCCTCCGGCTCCTCCCGGTAAAGACGGCAGGCCTCCTTCACGGTGAAGAGCAGCTCGTGGGCGTTGTAATTCAGGAAGCCGAAGCCGTTCCCCTCGCCGGTATAGCGGTTGAAGGGGATGACGCTGTCGGCCAGCCCGCCGGTCTGACGCACCACGGGCAGCGTGCCGTAGCGCATGGAGATCATCTGGCTCAGACCGCAGGGCTCGAACCGGGAGGGCATCAAAAACACGTCCGCTCCGGCGTAGCTCCGCCGGGAGAGGGGCTCGGAGAAGCGGATCTGGGCGCTGAACCGACCGGGATGGGCGGCCTGGAGCAAGCGGTAGTGGTTCTCGTACGCCGGGTCGCCGGTGCCCAGGATGGCTACCTGGCA
>JAFRDL010000011.1 GCA_017411265.1 Oscillospiraceae bacterium
CGGTATCGCTTGGACAGAGGTAGGAAACCGGACGTATGCAAGCCAACGGATTCGCCAATCCATCGGTTCGCGGGACCGCAGAAGTTCTTCGGCTACACCGTCAGCGGCATCTAGGGAAAACCCACCAATTCCGAATTCATCGCCATGATCGCGGACCATTTGAGTCTGCGGCAGAAGCAGGGGATTTTGTAAAATATAAAAAGCGGACGGGCCGGGGCCCGTCCGCTTTTTATATGCCGATCGGTTTATTTCCGGTCGACCGTGTCGTAGCTGATCCGGAGCAGCTCCGGGATCTCCTCCGGGGGCGCGCTGTCCAGGAGAACGGTGACCCAGTTCGTCTTGTTCATGTGAAAGGCCGGACGGTAGCCCCTGCCCTGCAGCAGGGAGCCGAGGAGGATGGGGTCGCACTTCAGGTTCATCACGTCGATTTTTCCCTCTCCCTCCAGGCCCAGCTTTCTTTTCTCCACGTCCATGAGGACGGCGAACCACTTTTTGTTCCGCGGATTGCGGAAAACCACGTAATCGGGGTAGGCCAGCCACAGCCGTTCCCCCGGAACGCGGTACTCGCGGCGGATGTGATCGAGGATCTCCTGTCTGTCCATGTTCCCTCCTTCCTCCCCGGCTTTGCCCGGGGAGACGAAAAGGACGGGGGAGCGGGAACGCTCCTCCATCCTTTTCCGCTGTGCGTTACCGTTCCCCGAACAGCTCCGCCGCCTTGGCGGCGAAGCGGCGGCCGTAAACGGTGAAATAGTCCCGGTAGTTTTCCAGATCGTTGTGGGGCTCCACATTGCCGTTTACCCCGATGGGCCCGATGTGGATCACCGGCCTGCCGCAGGCGGCACCGCCGGAGTAGCAGAGCATCCCCCACACCAGCTCGTTGGTGAGGATGGACTGGATCACCAGTTCACCGCCGCCGTGGGTATACTGCTCCGTGGCAAAGGCGCCGCCCAGCTTTCCTCCCATGCCCAGCTTCCCGCCGGAGGAGAGCAGCCAGGCGCGCATGTCCGCGGTCATCAGCGCCGCGTAGGACGGGCTGCCGATCACCACGCCCTTCGCCTCTCTCACAAAGGCCTCGTCCACGGCGTCGATCCGGAAAACGCCGCATTCCGCGCCGGCCTCTCTCATGCCCTCCGCGATCCACTCCGCGGCCCGCCGGGTGTTGCCTGTTTGGGAATCGTAAATCACCGCACACTTCATGGCGCGACCTCCTCTGCATCGTTCGGGACGCATGCGTCCCCGACCACCATACCACAGACCGGAGGAAAACGCAATCGGCACGCCGCCCGGTCTCTTGTTTTCCCGGCGGGGATGGAGTACAATGTCCGTGCGGGAGCGCGGCGGCCCGGTTGCAAACGCCGCCGGGTTCCTGTATAATCGGGGCGGAAAACGCACGAAAGGAGCGGGAGAGAGTGAAACGACGTCTGGCGGCGCTGCTGTGCGCGGCATGCCTTTTCCTGCCCCTGGCGGCGGCCACGGCGCGCGCCGATTTCGGCGACTACGCCGGGGATACCGATTATGACTACAGCTACGATTACGACTACGACTACGATTACGACGATAACAGCTACAGCTCCGGATACGATGACGACGATGACGACTGGGCCTGGAGCTCCTCCTCCGGCTCCTACTACGGCGGGGGAGGCGGCGGCTACAGCAGCTACAGCGGCGGCTACAGCAGCTACAGCGGCGGGAGCTACGGCGGGACCACCCATTCCTATTCCGGCTCCGGCCTGCATCACGGCGTTTCAAACAACGGGAAAATGATCCTGTGGCTTGTGGTACTGGTCATTCTCATCCTGTTTATGGTGTGGATCGTCACCCGGGCGCAGAGACGCGAGGAGGAGCGGCGGCAGGAGGCCCGGCGGCAGGAAGCGGAGCGCCGGGAGAGCATGCAGAACCGGCCCCGCGTCCGTCCCATCGGGGAGTACAGCGCGGTGGATCCCAACTTCAGCGCCAGAGAGCTGTGCCAGCGGGCGGCCAATCTGTATGTGCGGATGCAGAACGCCTGGACCGACAAGGACATCTCCGCGCTGCGGCCCTACTTCACCGACGGCTTCTTCACCCAGATGGAGCGGTCCCTGGAGGGCATCATCCGGCGGGGGCACACCAACTATGTGGAGCGCATCGCCGTCATGGACGTAACGCCCCGGGGCTTCCACCAGACGGCCGGAGAGGACCATGTGCTGCTCCGGCTCCGGGCCCGGATCGTGGACTACACCGTGGACGACGCCACCGGGAAGGTGATCTCCGGTCATCGGGACCGGGAGAAGTTCATGACCTACGAATGGGATCTGATGCGGCCAACCGGGGTGACGACCCCGGCGGCGGACGCAGACGGCGTGCGGCCTATCAACTGTCCCAACTGCGGCGCGCCGCTGGATATCAACACCAGCGCCCGGTGTCCCTATTGCGGCAGCGTGCTGGCCAGCGAGGGCGCGGACTGGGCCATCTGCGCCATCCACGGCATCTCCCAGCAGACCATGTGATACGCCAAAAAGAGCGGCTGTTGCGAAACGCAGCAGCCGCTCTTTTTATGCGCTTTTAGGCTCTCTCCAGGTCCGCGGTGGCCACCAGATCCGAATCGGTCCCGGCGACCCGGGGCAGCAGCACGTCCCCGATGCGGACCGGAGCCTCTACGGTGAGGGCACGGACCGCTTCCATCACGGCGAAGATCTCCTTCTTGGGCACGTCCGGGACGGTCTTCACCGCCACCACGGGCCGGACGCCGTGGAGCGCCCGCACCGTGCTGGTGACGGTGCGCACCGGGGCCGTGGCCTCGGCCCGGGCGTATTCCTCGCCCCGGGGGCAGGTGTTGCCGCTGACGGAGAGCACCTGGCCGTCCTTCATCTCCACATGGAGGGCGCAGCCCATGGGGCAGCGGATGCAGATCATATCCATCTCTTATTCCTCCTCCACGCAGAACACGATCTCCCGGGTGTTCTCATTCAGCTGGCTCCGGCGGACGGTGAACTGTTCCATCTCGCCCGGGGCCATGATCTGCTTTTTCCGGTGAGCGATCCGCTCTCCGTCCACGTAGCAGCACAGGTATCGGCTGTAATAGGGCTCGCCCACCCGGAAGCGGACGGTGACCTCCTCCGGCATGGCGTCGTAGCGGATGGTCTGGGGCACGGTGTAGCGCACGCCGTTTTTTCCGGTGAGGCGGATCTCCGATCCGCCCTGGGGGACCTCCCCCTTGACGAAGGCGGCGGCGTTGCGCCCGGCCCGGGCGGCCTCCTCGGA
>JAFRDL010000076.1 GCA_017411265.1 Oscillospiraceae bacterium
ATGGAAAGAGCGCCGCGGAGGTCCTCCTCCGCGGCGCTCTGCCGTTGTTGTATTTGCGCTCGCCCCGGCGCGTTCTCCACATAACACGGTGAAAACGTCCTGCGCCGGGCCCTCGCCGAGCCGACGGAGGAGCATCTCTCCGCACGGCGTCAGGTCGATGTACTTATTTGATGCGGCGCTCTTTGAAATACCGCTCCGCCTTCTGGGTCTCGAAGCCCTTTTTCCCGAAGATCTGAATGTTCACAGCCCATTCCTCCCGCGGTCAGAACCAGCCCGTGACCTTCCGCAGGGGGAGTCCGATCTGTTCACAGATGTACTTGATGGAGTCCATGCTGTACCCCTTGTCCTTCGCGATGCGGAGGTATTTGCGTGCACCGGCCATGTCCCCCATTTTTCCCAGGCACATGCCGTAGTTGGAATAGAGCACGGCGGTGTCGTGGGCGGATATGGGAACGGCCCCCTTTTCCACCATTTTAAAGGCCATGTCATAGTTCTCTTTGGCAAGGGCGAGCTGATTGGTGTTGATATATACGGCGGCGAGATTGCCGTAGAGCATGGGATCCTCCGGCGCCAGCTGCTTTACTCGCCGGTAGTGCTCCAGCGCCTTTGTATAATGACCCCGCAGCCGCTCCACCCGCCCCAGCCGCATCTGCAGCACAGCGTCGTCGGGGTCTATGTCAAGCCCTTTGCAGAGGGTCTTGAATTCCTCTTCATACTGGTTTTTCTCATGGAAACCATAGGCTTCCGTCAGGATCTCCATGATCGCCGCCTTCCGGTCTGCGGCAGAGGCGGAGGCGCTTTCCCCATCGTCCAGCAGCCGCTCAAAGGGGATATTCAATTGCTTGCAGTCGCTTTTCAGCGTCTCCACGCTGTATCCGTTCTCCTTTGCCAGCCGGAGATACTTTACGGCTTCTTTTGTCTCTCCAATTTTCCCCAGCGCATAGCCCAGATCATCGTAGTTCAACGCCAGATCTCCTTTTGAAGCGGAAAGGGGGTCCTTCAGCATCAGCTCGATGCTTTTCTTATAATAGGGGATCGCGTGCTCATAATGTCCGGCATTAAAATAGAGGACGCCGATACTGTTGTCAATGAGGGGGTTATCCGGGTTCAGCGCCCGGGCCTTTTCATAATACTCCATCGCCTTCTTGCTGTTCCCGTTCCGGCGGTAGGATCGGCCGATCTTCAGCATCAGCAGATCGCTGGTGGTTGTGAGAGACAGGCCCTTCAGCAGCGCGGCGAGCTCCTGGGGATACTCCTTTTTGTTCTTGTGCTCCGCCGCCTCGTTGTAGATCGCATAGAGCTTCGCCTCGATCTCCGCGGCGCTCCCTTTCGCTCCGTCCGTTTCGGGAAAGATCCGGCTCCCGCAGTAATCGCAGACCAGCGCGCCGTCCGCCTCCTTCCGGAGCTGACGGCTGCCGCAGGAGGGGCAGGCGGGCGACTTCTCCCCTGCTCTGTCGGCGGTCTCCTCCGAAGCCGCCCCGTCCCGGCAGGGCTCAATGGCCGGGCACTTGAGGATCTTGTCGATAAATTCGTCCCAGGCGGCGTAATTGTAGCGGGGGATGCTCTGCTGGGCGGAGAGCTGCATCTCCATCCCCAGGGGCATCTCCGTCTTTTCCAGCACCACGGAGAGGAACGGCTTCCGCTTGGAGAGGGCGAAGTTGATCTCTCTCCGGCAGTGGGGGGACGCCACCGCGTTGGGAGACAGAAAGGCCATCACCATACCGGCGGCGTTGAGATGCTGGGCGATGTTCTCCGGCCACTCGCTGCCGGGAGCGATGCCCTCGTCATACCAGATCCGGTAGCCCTGGGCCGCCAGCTCGTTGACGATCTGGAATACCCGGTCGCTGTCCTTGTGGGCATAGCTGATGAATATGTAGGCTTCGCTGCCTTCATAGACCGCAGGCTTCATACGTTCTCTCTCCTTTTTCTTTCTCCCGCCGCAGGGTCATGTCCGAAGAATCACAGGGCTTTTTCCATAAACCGGTGCAGATTGTTGTAAAAGATGTCCTGCACCAGCCCCTCGCTGAACCGGTGGCGGAGCATCTCCTCGTACAGCGTCTCCATGCTCTCCACGCCGGAGATCCCCTCCGGCAGCTCGTCCACCCCGTCGAAGTCCGTGCCCAGGCACAGGTTTTCCCGGGCGTCCATGCACAGAAAGTGGTCCACATGGGCCAGGATCGCGTCCAGGTTCCGGCCCCGGCCCAGGAAATCCGGGCACAGGTTCAGCCCGATGCAGCCGTCGTTGTGGACGACGGCGCTGATCTGGGCGTCGGTGAGGTTCCGGGGATGGCCGCACACGCTTTTGGCGTCGGAGTGGCTGCACAGGACCGGACGTTCCGCGATGCGGATCACGTCCCAGAAGGTCTTCTCCGAGGTGTGGGACAGATCCACCGCCACGCCCTTCTCCCAGCAGGCGGACACAAAGCGCTTCCCGTCCTCCGTGAGGCCGGAGCCGGAGTCCATCGCCGCGCCGCACAGCCGGTTGTCTTTATTCCAGCACAGCGTCACCATCCGCACGCCCCGGCGCCAGGCGTTCAGCAGGCCGGCCACGCTGCAGCCCAGGAGATTGGCCCCCTCCACGGAGAGGAAAAGGGCGACCCGGTCGTCCTTCGCGGCCTGGTCCGCCTCCGCCGCGGAGGTGCACAGCGCGGCGACGTCCCTGTTGGCGTTGAGCTCCCGGTCCGCCGTGAGCAGCAGGCGGCGGAAGTACGTCTCCCCGTCCAGCCCCGGCGGGGCCCACAGGGCCAGGATCTGGGCCGCGGGGGCGTAATGCCCCAGGCGGGCGAGGTCCAGGTGGTTTTTCGGGCTCCGGCGAAGGTGCCGGAACCGGGTGAGCGTGTCGCAGTGGGCGTCAAAATACGGAATGCAGTACGGAAGGGCCATGCTTTGGCCTCCTTTTTAGACTTCCATGATGACCGGCAGGATCATGGGGGCGCGTCTGGTGGTGCGCAGGAGGTAGCCGGACAGGTTGGTCTTCACCTTGCTCTTGATGGAAGCCCAGTCGGTGATGCCCCGGGATTCACAGTATTCGATGCTCTCGCAGGCCACCCGGCGCAGCTCCTCCTTCACCTTCTCGGACTCCTTCTCATAGACGAAGCCCCGGGTGATGATATCCGGGCCGGAAACCAGGGAGGCGTCCTCCCCGGAGAGGGTCATGATCACCACGACCATGCCCTCGTCGGCCAGGTGCTTCCGGTCCCGGAGCACCACGCTGCCCACGTCGCCCACGCCCATGCCGTCCACCAGGACCTTGCCGGAGGGGACCGGCTCTCCCAGTCTGGCGGTCTTCGGGGTCAGTTCGACGGGGCGGCCGTTTTCGGTGATGACCACGTTTTTCGCCTCGTGGCCCATGGAGCGGATCATCTCGGCGCTCTTGAAGAGCATCCGCCGCTCGCCGTGGACGGGGATGAAAAATTTGGGCTTCACCAGGGCATACATCATTTTCAGCTCTTCCTGGCAGGCGTGGCCGGACACATGCAGGTCCGTGCCCCGCTCGTAGACCACCTCGGCCCCCTTGGCGAACAGCTCGTCGATCACCTGGGTGACGGTGCGCTCGTTGCCGGGGATGGCGGAGGCGGAGATGATCACCCGGTCCCCCGGGCCCACGTCCACCTGCTTGTGCTCGGAGAAGGCCATGCGGTACAATGCCGACATGCTCTCCCCCTGGCTTCCGGTGGAGATGATCACCAGCTTGTTCCGGGGCACGGAGGCGATGCGCTTCATGTCGATGAGCACGCCCTCCGGCACCTTCATATAGCCCAGCTCCACGCAGAGCTTCACCACGTTTTCCATGCTGCGCCCGGTGATGCCCACCTTGCGCTTGTATCGGGCCGCCAGGTCGATGATCTGGCGGATGCGGTCCACGTTGGAGGCGAAGGTGGTGATGATGATCCGCTTGTCGCAGTCCTTGAAGAGCTTGTCAAAGCGGTCGTACACCCGGGTCTCCGAAGGGCACCAGCCGGGCCGCTCCACGTTGGTGGAGTCCATCAGCAGGGCCAGGACCCCTTCCCTCCCCAGCTCGCCGAAGCGGGTCAGGTCGGTCATCTCCCCCTGCAGGGGGGTCACGTCGATCTTGAAATCCCCGGTCTGCACCACGGTGCCGATGGGGGTGCGGATGGCAAAGGATACGGAGTCGGCGATGGAGTGATTCACGTGGATGAACTCCACCTTGAAGCAGCCCGCCTGCACCGTCTCCCCCGCCTCCACGGTGATGAGCTTCGTCTTCTCCAGCAGCTCCCGCTCCTGGAGCTTCAGCTCCACCAGCCCCGCCGTGAGGCGGGTGGCGTAGATGGGAGCGCCCAGCCGGTCGATCACATAGGGCAGCGCGCCGATATGATCCTCATGCCCGTGGGTAAGAAAGATGCCCCGGATACGGTTCTTGTTTTTCTCCAGCCAGGTCACGTCGGGGATGACCGCGTCGATCCCGTACATGTCGTCGTCCGGGAAGCCCATGCCGCAGTCCACGACGATGATGTCCCTGCCGTATTCGTAGGCGGTGAGATTCTTGCCGATCTCGTTGAGACCGCCAAGAGGAATGATTTTCAGTTTTTGTGCCATAGTGTCTTAATACTTGTACTCCTTCAAATGATTGTAATATGTAGTGTGATCATTATGGTCCCGAAACGGGCAAAATATTCCGGGATCGGGGAAATCCGCGTCACATCTCCCTCCGGCCTTCCAGCGCTTTCAGCATGGTGGCGTCGTCCGCGTACTCCAGGTTGGAGCCCACGGGCACGCCGAAGCCCAGCCGGGTCACCTTCACGCCGAAGGGCCGGAGCAGCCGGGAGATGTACATGGCGGTGGCGTCCCCCTCGGTGTCCGGGTTGGTGGCCATGATGACCTCCCGGATCTCCCCCTGGGCCACCCGCTCCAGCAGCTCCCGGATCCGCAGGTCGTCCGGCCCCACATGGTTCATGGGGGACAGGGCGCCGTGGAGCACGTGATAGAGCCCCCGGTACTCCCGGCTGCGCTCGATGCTCAGCACGTCCCGGGGCTCGGAAACCACGCACACCGTGGTCCTGTCCCGGGTCTCGGAAGCGCACACCGGGCAGAGATCCCCGTCGGTGAGATTCTGGCACACCGGGCAGGTATGGACGTTTCTCTTCGCCTCCAGCACCGCGTTGGCGAAGCTCTCCGCCTCCTCCGCCGGGAGGGAGAGGACGTGAAAGGCCAGGCGCTGGGCGCTCTTGCGCCCGATGCCGGGAAGCGAGGCAAAGCCGTCAATGAGGTTTTCCAGCGCCGCGGGGAAAAAGGATGCCATGAGTCGTTCCTCCCAGTCCGTTTATCTCGCGTCCCGGATGCCGCGGATGGCCGCCGCCCGGTCCGCCCTGCCGAATACGGCGCTGCCCGCCACCAGCACGCCGCAGCCCGCCGCCGTCAGCAGCGGGGCGGTGTCCGTGTCCACGCCGCCGTCCGCCTCCAGGCGGCAGGCCGGATTCACCTCGTCCAGCCGGCGCCGCAGGGCGCGGATCTTGGGCAGCATGTCCGCCATGAACTTCTGGCCGCCGAAGCCGGGCTCCACCGTCATCACCAGGACCATGTCCGCCATGGCCAGCCAGGGCTCCGCCGCGGCGGCGGGCGTGGCGGGCTTGAGGACGATCCCCGCCTTTTTCCCGCAGGCGTGGATCGTCTCCAGCGCGGCGGTGATGTTTGCCGGCGTGTCCGCCTCCACATGGACGGTGACCATGTCCGCCCCTGCCTCGCAGAAGCGCGCCGCGTACCGGAGGGGCTCCACGATCATCAGATGCACATCCAGGAACATGTCCGTGGCCCTGCGGATGCTCTGCACCACCGGGATGCCGATGGAGATGTTGGGCACAAAGAGCCCGTCCATCACGTCCACATGGAGCCAGTCGGCCCCGCCCCGCTCCACGTCCTGGATCTCCTCCCCCAGCCGGGCGAAGTCAGCCGAGAGGATGGACGGCGCGATCATAGCCATGGCGTTTCTCCTTTTCAGGCAGTCTCGCCGCCGGAACCGGCGGCATAGGATGACAGGGCGGCACGCGTGCCCCGCTCTTTGGGATACGGGAGGCGCCGGAGGGTCCGGCGTCTCCCGAAGCGCATTCCAAATCAGTTTATAGTATACACGTTCGATCCGGTGTTTTCAAGTCGAAAGAAAGGAATATCGTTGATAACTCCCTTGACGGCGGAACAGATTGGGGATAAAATATCTTAGATTGAAGATATAAAAGGAGGGGTCTGCATTGCGCAACCACAGGCGCCGCAGAAGCAGTCCGATCTATACCTTTCTGGCGGTTTGGCTGATCTTTGCCCTGATGGGGGTCCGGATGGATCATCTGGCGGGATTGCTGATAACCCTGGGCGTCGGCATCATCGCCGGCGTGGGCGTGTCCGCGCTGCTGAAGCGCCGGGACAAAAAGGCCGACGAGAAGGGCGCCAAGGACGCCGAGGCCGCCGCCAAAGCATGGGAAGCGGAACAGGCCAAGGCGGCGAAGGCCGAGGAAAAGAGCCCCTATTCTCCCGAGGTCCAGGCCATCATCTCCGAGGGACGGACGGCGCTCAAGGAGATGGGACGGCTTTATAAGTCCATCCCCGATCCCACGATCCGGGAAAAGATCAACGAGCTCATGGCCGTTTCCGACAAGATCGTCCGGGACGCCATCGACGATCCCGGCGACGTGCCCCAGATCCGGAAATTCCTGGACTACTATCTGCCCACTACCATCAAGCTGCTCAACGCCTACGACCGCATGAGCGCCCAGGACATCCAGGGGGAGAACATCAGCGGCTCCATGGAGCGCATCGAGGATATGCTGGATACCACCATCGACGCCTACAAGAAGCAGCTGGACGCCCTTTTCGCCAACCAGGCCGCGGATATCCAGATGGATATCGAGATCATGAACGGCATGCTGGCCCGGGAGGGCCTGGGCGGCAAGAGCTACCTGGACTGGAACGACTTTATGAAGCAGTACGAAAAACAACAGGAAAAACAACAGAAAGAACAGATAAACGAACAGAAAGGAAGTACTTCCAATGGCTGAAAACGAATATGTCCCCTCTCTCACCCTGAACCCCACCCAGGCCGCCGTGCAGGAGGCCCCCGCCGCCCCCGAAGCTCCCCAGCTGACCTGGAAGCCCGCGGAGGAGGAGAAGAAGCCGGAAGTCGAGCCCGAAAAGCTGGACATCGAGCGTCTCTCCCCTGCCGAGCAGGCCGCCGTCCGTGAGTTTGCCAAGCAGATCGACGTCACCGACACCAACCTGGTGCTGTCCTACGGCGCCGCCGCCCAGAAGAACATCTCCGAGTTCTCCGGCCAGGCCCTGGGCAAGGTCCGGACCAAGGACATGGGCGAGGTGGGCGATATGCTCGCCAACCTGGTGGTGGAGCTGAAGGGCCTCAACGAGGAGGAAAAGGCCAAGGGCCTCAAGAACCTCTTCAAAAAGGCGGAGAAGAACATCGCCGCCACCAAGGCCAAGTTCGACAAGGCCGAGGTGAACGTGGACAAGATCACCACCCAGCTGCAGAACCACCAGGTGACCCTGGCCCAGGACATCACCGCCATGGACAAGATGTTCGAGCTCAACCAGGCCTATTTCAAAGAGCTCACCATGTATATCATCGCCGGCAAGCTCCGGGCCAAGGAGCTGCGGGAGAACGACCTGGTGGCCCTGCAGAAGAAGGCCGAGGAGTCCGGCCTGCCCGAGGACGCCCAGGCCGCCAACGACTTCGCCAACCTCATCGGCCGCTTTGAGAAAAAGCTCCACGACCTGGAGCTGACCCGGACCATCTCCCTGCAGATGGGCCCCCAGATCCGCATGATCCAGAACAACGACCTTCTCATGACCGAGAAGATCCAGACCGCCATCGTGAACACCATCCCCCTGTGGAAGCAGCAGATGGTCCTGGCGCTGAGCATGTTCCACTCCCAGCAGGCCATGGAGGCCTCCCACGCCGTGTCCGAGGTGACCAACGACCTGCTGCTCCACAACGCCGAGGCCCTGCACATGGGCAGCGTGGAGGTAGCCAAGGAGTCCGAGCGGGGCATCGTGGACCTGGAGACCCTGAAGAAGACCAACCAGCACCTCATCGACACCCTGGAAGAGGTCAAGAAGATCCAGGACGACGGCCGTGCCCGCCGGGCCGAGGCCGAGATCGAGCTGGGCCGCATCGAGGGCGAGCTGAAGCAGAAGCTGCTGGATATGAAGGGCTGATCCCCTCCCGTCTGAGACAACGACATGAAGTTTTTTCAAAACCGAGCGGTGGCCATCGTTTTGACGGTGGCCGCCGTCCTGGCATCCACCCTCCTCAGCGCGAGAGTGGGTATGAGCCGGGACTGCAACAAGCTGCACGAGTCCTTTTTCTCCGTCGGCGGCAAGACGCCGGTCTACTACGTGGACCAGCAGATCAGCGCCGCGGCCTCCCTGGCCACGGTGGCGGACCACTATGACCAGCTCTCCGGCGATGCGGTCCGCGCCGCCCGGAAGGCCCTCATCGAGGCGGAGGCCGGCTGGGATATCTCCGATATCTACGACGCCTCCACCGCCCTGTCCGCCGCCGTGGACGAGCTGAGCGCCGCCGCGGCCTCCGTCGCGATGACGGAGGCGGACAAAAGCACCTTTGCCGACGGCACCGCCGCTGTGGCCGGAGCCCGGCGGCAGCTGCTGGAGAGCGACTACAACGTCCAGGCCATGGCCCTGATCCGGAAGAACTATTCCCGCTTCCCCGGATCCTTGCTCGCCCAATGGCTGGGGATCCCCCGGCCGGAGCTGTTTGCGGAGGTCCAGCCATGAAAAAACGCCTTGTCCTCTCCCTGATCGCCATTCTGGCGCTGCTGGCGGCCCTGTCCGTTCCGGCGCTGGCGGCGGTGGATCTCAACGCCCCCGCCTATGTGGTGGACGACGCGGACGTCCTCTCCGAGACCCTGGAAAACGAGATCATCCAGGCCAACCAGACGCTGGAGTATGACTGCTCCGGAGCCCAGCTGGTGGTGGTCACCGTGGCCTACGCCCCTGCCGGATACGACCGGGAGGAGTTCGCCAAGGAGATCTTCGACACCTGGAACATCGGCAGCGCGAATGAGAACAACGGCATGCTCCTGGTGCTGTACACCGAGGACAACGAGTTCTGGCTGGAGTGCGGCCGGGGGATCTACGACTCCCCTTACGTGGACGAGATCGCCGCCATGGTGTCGGACGACAGCGCTTTTTACCGGGCCGTCCGGAAGGGCGATTTTGAAAAGGCGGCCTCCACCCTGCTCCCGGAGCTCACCGGCTGGTTCACGGACTACTACGGCTCCACCGCCAACAACGGGAACGCCCACTCCTACGGCGGCAATTACGGCGGCAACGTCTATTCCCAGCCGGCTGAGAGCGGCGTTTCCGACGCCGAAGCCATCCTGGTGCTGGTGGTCCTGGTGCTGATCCTGATCATCATCACCTCCCCCATCCGGTGCCGGCGGCGCTACGGACGCTTCGGCATCTGGCCGTTCTTTTACTTCTCCCCCTGGTGGAGCACCCGCACCCGGGTCAACCGGACGTACAGCGCCCCTCCTCCCTGGGAGACGCGGACGTACAACCGGCCCGGCACCGGGTATCACAGCTATTCCAGCCGTCCCTCCTCCGGGTTCAGTTCCCGTCCCTCCTCCGGGTTCAGTTCCCGTCCCTCCTCCGGCAGCTCCTTCCGCAGCGGCGGCGGGCGCAGCGGCGGCGGCTTCGGGGGC
>JAFRDL010000077.1 GCA_017411265.1 Oscillospiraceae bacterium
CCAGGGGAGCCACAGCCGGGTAGATGCCCAGCTCCACGATCTGTCGGGACAGCACCGTTGTGGCGTCCAGGTGAGAGAAGGCGGTGGCGGGGGCCGGGTCGGTCAGATCGTCCGCGGGGACGTAAATGGCCTGCACCGAGGTGATGGCGCCGTTTTTCGTGGACACGATCCGCTCCTGGAGCACGCCCATTTCCGAAGCCAGGGTGGGCTGATAGCCCACGGCGGAGGGCATGCGCCCCAGCAGGGCGGAGACCTCCGACCCGGCCTGGGTGAAGCGGAATACGTTGTCGATGAAGAGAAGCACGTCCTTGTGGGCGGTCTCCCGGAAATACTCCGCGATGGTGAGGCCCGCCAGCGGCACCCGGAGCCGGGCGCCGGCGGTCTCGTTCATCTGACCGAAGACCAGGGCGGTCTTGTTGATGACCCCGGAATCCTTCATCTCGTTCCAGAGATCGTTCCCCTCCCGGGACCGCTCGCCCACGCCGGCGAACACGCTGTAGCCGTTGTGCTCGTGGGCGATGTTCCGGATGAGCTCCATGATGAGCACCGTCTTGCCCACGCCGGCGCCGCCGAAGAGACCGATCTTGCCGCCCCGGGCATAGGGGGTCATCAGATCGATGACCTTGATGCCCGTCTCCAGGATCTCGCTGGCGGGAACGATGTCGGTGTAGTTGGGGGCCCGGTGATGGATGGGCCAGCGTTCCGCCGCCTGGATGGGGCCGGCCCGGTCGATGGGATCCCCGGTGACGTTGATCATCCGCCCCAGCATGTTCTCGCTGGCCGGGACGGAGATGGGCGCGCCGGTGTCCACCGCGGACATGCCCCGGGACATGCCGTCCGTGGGACGCATGGAGATGCAGCGCACCGCGCCGCTGCCCAGCTGCTGCAGGCACTCCATCACGTGGACCTCGCCCCGGATGGTGACCTCCACGGCATGGAAGATATCCGGCACATCGCTCTTCTCCGGGAATTGAATATCCACCACCGGCCCGCTGATGCGGGTGATGGTGCCGATGTTTCCAGCGGCCATAGTCAAACTCCTTGCTGCAGATTGCCGGCGGCGGTCTCGATCACGCTGGCGGTGACCTCGGCCTGCCGGCGGCGGTTGATGGTGATCTCCAGTTTGGCGGCGGAGGCGTCCGCGTTGTCACAGGCGGAGCGCATGGCCACCAGCGTGGCCGCCTGGGCCCCGGCGGCGTTTTCCAGCGCCAGATGATAGACGGCGGTGTCCAGACAGGACACGGCCAGCTGCTCCCCGATGGTCTCCCGGTCCGGGAGATAGAGCAGATCCGCATCCGGCTTCCCCTCCCCGAGCTTTGGCTCAGGGAGAAGCTGCCGCTCCGCGGGCACCTGGGTCAGCATATTGTGAAAACTCTGGTATACCACAAGAATCCGCTCCGCCTCCCCGGCGACATACAGCTGCCGGAGCCGGTCGGAGAGGGCTTTCGCTTCGGAATAGGACGGGATATCGGACAGAAGGTATTCCTCCGCCTCCAGCCCCTGCTCCCGAAGCCAGCCCGCGGCCTTTCTGCCGCAGACGAACAGGAGGGGGGGCTCCTCCCCGCGGACCTCCCGCTGGGAGAAGAAGCGGAACAGCTCCGCGTTGAACCCGCCGCAGAGCCCGCGGTTGCTGCTCATGAGCACCACCGCGTCCCGGTGCCGGATCTCCTCCGTCTCCCGGCGGATACCGGAACCGCCCAGATGGTGGAGCATGTCCTCGCAGGCCTGGGCGTAGGGGGAGAAATCCCCCCGGACCCGGTTGAGCCGGGCGTATTTGGCTGTGGCGGCGGTACGCATGGCGCTGGCCAGCTGGCCGGTGGAGCGAATGCTCCGCAGCCGTTTGCGAAGCTCCTGCAGTCCGGCCATCTCAGAGCGCCTCCGCGAACTCGCTCAAAGCGGCGCGCAGCTTGTCCTGGGCCGCGGCGTCCAGCTTCTTGCCGGTGGAAAGCTGCTCTACCAGCTCCGGACGCTCCGCCTGGAACCAGCGGTACAGATCGGCGGCGAAGACCTCCATGTCTTCCGGCTGTGTCTTGTCGGCAAAGCCCTCGGACACGGCGAAGATCAGCAGCGCCTGCTGCCAGTCCGCCAGAGGAGCGAACCGGTCCTGCCGGAGGGCGGCCATCATTCGGGCGCCGGAGGCCAGCACCTTTTTGGTGGCGTTGTCCAGATCCGCTCCGAACTGGGTGAAGGTGGCCAGTTCCCGGTACTGGGCCAGCGAGGTGCGCAGGCTGGCGGCCACCTGCTTCATCAGCTTGGTCTGGGCCGCGCCGCCCACACGGGATACGGACAGGCCTACGTTCACGGCGGGACGCTGTCCCTCGTTGAAAAGGTCGGCTTCCAGGAAGATCTGTCCGTCGGTGATGGAGATGACGTTGGTGGGGATGTAGGCGGAGATGTCCCCCGCCTGGGTCTCGATGATGGGCAGCGCGGTGACGCTGCCGCCCCCGGCCTCGGGAGAGAGCCGGGCGGCCCGCTCCAGCAGACGGGAGTGGAGGTAGAAAATGTCGCCGGGGTAGGCCTCCCGCCCGGAGGGGCGGTGGAGCAGCAGCGACAGCTCCCGGTAAGCCACGGCGTGCTTGCTGAGATCGTCGTAGATGATCAGCACGTCCCGGCCCTTGTACATGAAATACTCGCTCATGGCGGCCCCGGCGAAGGGGGCGACATACTGCAGGGAGGCGGAATCCGAAGCGGTGGCGCTGACGATGGTAGTGTATTCCATGGCGCCCCGTTGCTCCAGCCGGGCGGCGAATTCCGCTACGGACGCCCGCTTCTGGCCCACGGCCACGTAGATGCAGATCACGCCCTGGCCCTTCTGGCTGAGGATGGTGTCGATGACCAGAGCGGACTTGCCGGTCTGCCGGTCGCCGATGATCAGCTCCCGCTGGCCGCGGCCGATGGGCACCAGGGCGTCGATGGCCTTGATGCCGGTGTGCAGCGGCACGGAAACGCTCATCCGGTCGGGGATGGCGGGGGCGTTGTATTCGATGGGCCGGCGTTCGTTGGTCCAGATCCGGCCCTTGCCGTCGATGGGGTTGCCCAGAGCGTCCACGACACGGCCCAGCATGGCCTCGCCGACGGGGACGCTGGCCATGATGTTCAGCCGCCGGACCCGGCTGTAGCTGTCGATGTGGTCGTAGCGGCCGAAGATGATGCAGCCTACCCGGTCTGGCTGGATATCCATCACCATGCCCCGCTGGCCGTTGACGAACTCCACCAGCTCGCCGTACATGATGTCCACCAGACCGTCCAGCCAGCAGATGCCGTCGGATACGCTGATGACGCGGCCCACCTGGAACACGTCGATGCCCAACTCCATATCCTGCACGGCCTTGCGCATGCCGGAGATCATGGAGTCTCCGTCTGTCTCGGTGACGGGGCGCTCCTTCAGAGTTTTCCCCAGGCGATACAGCTTGTCGGCGATGGAGAAGTCGTAAATGGTGTCGCCGATGCGCAGCTGCAGACCGCCCAGAAGCTCGCTGTTCTCCCGGACCCAGAAGCTGATCTCCCCGCCGGCGGCCTGGACCATATCCGTGGCCTTTTCCCGGACCTTGTCCACCAGCTCCGGCGCAAGGGGGGAGGCGGAGGTGAGCGTCACGTACAGCCGCCCGGTGCGGGCCAGGTAGGACATGTCGCCGGGGGTGAGGTGGATGCGGCTGAGGATCCGCTCCACCGCCTCGCCGTGTCGGGCGGCGAGGGAGGCGCGGTACTCCTCCGTGGACATATGCTCCCGGGTCAGAGCCAGCACCTTTTCCACCACGGCGTTCCGGGTCTGGAGCAGCATCTCCCGGCGCTGGTCGGCGCTGTCCCCTTCGAACAGCGTTTCCAGGCCCCGGAGCGTCTCCTCGCTCTCGGCGCGGATCTGGCCGACCTCTTCCTCCACCGGGAGGACGGGCGCCTCCGCCGGGGGGAGCGGTTCCAGCACCAGGGGCGTCTCAGCTTCCGTCAGCTCCCGGTCGATCTTCTCCCGCCGGGAACGGAAAATGCCCGCGATGGCTTTCCGGCCGACGAGAACTATGATGCCTGCCAGCAGCAGGACATTGATCACAACATATACAAAATGCATAACAAAGATCCCGGTTCTGTCAGATGGTCTCCGCGCCGTTTTCCACGACG
>JAFRDL010000078.1 GCA_017411265.1 Oscillospiraceae bacterium
GGCAAAGACCCTGGAGAGCCGGGCGGTCCGGGCCCGCCGCCGACAAAACGGCGAGGAGCAGGCCCGTCGGCTGTGCGCCGACGCGGAGCGCCTCCGGGAGGGGGCGGCCCTGCCCTGGGCGGACCGGTACATGCCCTTTTTGTCCGACGATTACGTGACGGCGCTGGAGTACTTTCCCCCCGACGCCCTGGTGTTCCTGGACGCCCCCAACCGCGGCGGCGAGCGGGCCAGGGAGCTGGAGGAGCAGCTGGCGGAGGACGTGAAGCTCCTCCTGGAGGCCGGGATCCCCGTTCTGGAGGGAGAGAGCTATCTGCTCCCCTGGCGGGAGGCCTGCCGGCGGCTGGGCGAGTTCGCCGTGGTGATGGGGGACGCCTTCGCCGCGGGGCGGTATCCCCTGGCGCCGAAAAGCCTCTTTTCCGCCAACGCCCGGCAGCTGCCCTCCTACGGCGGCAGCGTGGAGACCGCCCTGTCCGACGTGAAGCACTATCTGGACCTGGACTACCGGGCGGTGGTGCTCTGCGCCGACCAGCGGCGGCGGGACGTGATGCTGGGGATGCTGGAGAAAAACGGCCTCCGGCCCCTCCCCGGTCTGCCCGACGGCCAGCTGCCCCCGGCGGGGCGGTGCTGCGTGGCGGTGGGCGGCCTGTCCGCGGGGGCGGAGCTGCCGGAATGCGCCCTGGCGGTGCTCACCGACGTGCAGATCATGGCCCCCGCCCTCAGCCGCCGGAAGCGCCGGAAGGCCATGGCGGACCGGGAAAAGCTGGGCTCCTGCGCGGACCTCAGCGTGGGAGATCTGGTGGTCCACGAGCACCACGGCATCGGCCGCTTCGCCGGGATCTTCAAGATCCCCGTGGACGGGGCGGAAAAGGATTACATCAAGATCTGTTACGCCGGGACGGACAGCCTGTATGTCCCGGCCACCCAGCTGGACCTGGTGTCCAAATACATCGGCGGCGGGGAGGATCACAGCGTCCGCCTCTCCCGGCTGGGGGGCGCGGAATGGCAGCGGTCCAAATCCCGGGCCAAGGCCGCGGCCAGAGAGCTGGCGGGGGAGCTGACGAAGCTCTACGCCGAGCGATCCCGGACGCCGGGGTTCGCCTTTTCCCCCGATTCCCCGTGGCAGACGGAGTTCGAGGAGGCCTTCGGCTACGCCGAGACCGACGACCAGCTCCGGTGCACCCGGGAGATCAAGGGGGACATGGAGCAGGCCGTGCCCATGGACCGGCTGCTGTGCGGGGACGTGGGCTACGGCAAGACGGAGGTGGCTCTCCGGGCGGCCATGAAGTGCATCCTGGACGGCAAGCAGTGCGCCTTCCTGGTGCCCACCACCGTGCTGGCCCGGCAGCATTACCAGACCGCCTCCCGGCGCTTTTTCGGCTATCCGGTGGAGATCGCCCTGCTGAGCCGCTTCAACACGCCGTCCCAGCGGAAGGAGATCCTGCAGAAGCTCCGGAGCGGGGGCGTGGACCTGCTCATCGGCACCCACAGCCTGCTGCAGAAGAGCGTGGAGTTCAAGGACCTGGGTCTGCTGGTGGTGGACGAGGAGCAGCGCTTCGGCGTCACCCACAAGGAGAAGCTCAAGGAGATGAGCAAGGGCGTGGACGTGCTGACCCTGTCCGCCACCCCCATCCCCCGGACGCTGAACATGGCCCTGTCGGGGCTGCGGAGCATGTCCACCCTGGAGGAACCGCCCCGGGACCGTCAGCCGGTGCAGACCTTCGTCATCGAGCACGACTGGGACGCGGTGTGCGACGCCATCCGCCGGGAGCTTCTCCGGGGCGGGCAGGTGTACTACCTCCACAACCGGGTGGAAAACATCGAGCGCACGGCCCTCCGGCTGCAGAAGCTGCTGGAGGGGGTCCGCGTGGCGGTGGCCCACGGCAAGATGGACGAGGAGCAGCTCTCCCGGGTCATGGACGACATGGCCGAGGGCCGGATCCAGGTGCTGGTGTGCACCACCATCATTGAGACCGGCATCGACATCCCCAACGTGAATACCCTCATCGTGGAGGACGCGGACAAGCTGGGCCTGGCCCAGCTCCACCAGCTCCGGGGCCGGGTGGGCCGGTCCTCCCGCCGGGCCAGCGCCTATCTCACCTACCGGCCGGAAAAGGCCCTCACCGAGATCGCGGAGAAGCGCCTCACCGCCATCCGGGAGTTCGCCGAGTTCAACGCCGGGTTCCAGATCGCCATGCGGGATCTGGAGATCCGGGGGGCGGGGAACCTGCTGGGGGCCGAGCAGTCCGGCCACATGATGGACGTGGGCTACGATATGTACCTGAAGCTCCTGGAGGAAGCCGTGCTGGAGGAGCGGGGGGAGACGCCCCCGGTGCGCACGGAATGCAGCGCGGACCTGTCCGTCACGGCCAACATCCCGGAAAAATACGTTCCCTCCCCCGAGCAGCGGATGGACCTGTACCGGCGGATCGCCCTGGTGCGCACCGAGGCGGACGCGGACGACCTCACCGACGAGCTCATCGACCGCTTCGGGGATCCGCCTCCCAGCGTCAACGCCCTGATCCACGTGGCCCTGCTGCGGGGGGAGGCGGGAAAGGCGGGCATCTCCGACATCCAGCAGAAGAACAGCATGATGTACTTCACGCTGGTGGACTTTGACATGGAGCGGCTCTCCGCCCTCTACGCCCGGCCGGAATTCAAGGGCCGGGTGAAGCTGGACGCGGGGCGCACCCCCCGCCTGGGGCTGAAGCTCCGGCCCGGCAGCCGCCCCATCCCGGAGGCCCGGGCCCTGGTAAACGCCTGGCGCGCCACCGCGCCGGATCCGGATACGACCCAATCACAGGAAAAGAGGTAATCCCATGAACAGAAAGAAGATCGTCTCCCTCGTGCTCTGCGCCGTGCTGGCGCTGGGCGTGCTGGCGGGCTCCGCCTCCGCCTCGGACGCAGCAACCCAGGCCGTGCTGGACCGGGCGGGCGCGGCCTATGACGCGGACACCGTGGTTTGCACCATCGACGGGGAGCCGGTGACCTGGCCGCTGTACTTCTACCTGCTCTCCGAGGAGCTGCGGACCGTGACGTACTACACCGGCGCCCTGCCCACAGACTACAACGAGATGATCACCGAGGACATGACCACCGCGGAATACATCGCCGAGATGGCGCTCTACAAGGCCAAGTACTACACGTCCGCGCACACCCGGGCCGTGGAGGCCGGCGTGGCGCTGGACGAGGCGGGTCTGGCCGCCCTGGAGGACGACTGGGCGCAGATGGAGGAACGCTACGGCGGACCGGAGGAGTTCCAGAAGCTCCTGGACGAGGCCCACCTGACCAAGCCGGTCTTTCTGTATCTGATCCAGTGCAGCCAGGAGCTGGAGGCGCTCATGGGCAGCGCTTACGGCACCCAGGGGGAGAAGCTGTCTCCGAAGGACGTGCTCGATTGGGCCGAAGACGGCGGCTACATCCGGGTGAAGCACATCCTGTACTTCTTCTATGACGACGCGGGCCAGCCCCTGGACGACGCAGGCAAGGAGGCGCAGCGCCTGCGGGCGGAGGCCTCCCTGGCGGAACTGAAGGCCCTCCTGGGGGACAACGAGGCCCTGGAGGCCCGGTTCGATGAGATCATGAACCAGGATTCCGGCGACGTGGGCGGGCTCTCCCAGTTCCCGCAGGGGTATACCTTCACCTCCGGGACCATGTACCCGGAGTTCGAGGAGGCCGCCTTCGACATGGAGGAGTTCGCCCTCTCGGAACTGGTGGAGTCCCAGAGCGGGTATCACATCATCCTCCGGCTGCCCCTGGACACCGAGGGGATGACCATGGACCAGGACGCCAACACCGGCGCGCACCTCACGCTCCGGCAGAGCGCCGCCAACGACCTCTTCTCCCTGGACCTGGCCGATTGGATCCAAAACGCCCAGGTGGAGTGGACCCCCGGCTTTGAGAAGCTGGATCTGGGCGCCCTCTTCGACGCGACGGATCTGCCGGTTCCCACAGAGACCCCCGCCCCCACGGCGGCTCCCACGGCGGAACCCACGGCGTCCCCCGCGGAGGCGCCCGCCGACGAGCCCGCGCCCGCGGAGAAGGAGGCGGATGCGCAGCAGGCGGCGGAGAAGCGGCTCGATCTGCTGTACGTCGGCCTCTCCGCGGTGCTCATCGCGTTTACCGTGCTGATGGTGCTGCCGGAAAAACCCGCGAAGAAGAAAGACGCCCCGAAAGAGAACAACGACTGACACAAAACCAACGCCCCGGAGCCCCGGGGCGTTTTTATATGCGTTTCCGAAGTCTTCCGACGAGCAGCGCCGCCGGAAGGAGCCCGAAGGCAAAGCCCAGGTCGGCCAGGGGCACGATCCGCCGTCCCAGCGGCCCCAGGGCGAAGGCGTCCGGGGCGCACAGCCAGGCCGCGGCGCCCATCAGCGCGGCGCAGGCCCACACCGTCCCGGGCC
>JAFRDL010000079.1 GCA_017411265.1 Oscillospiraceae bacterium
GCCGCGGCGTCCCCGGCCGAGGCTCTGCCGGCGATCACGGTCTCCGCGTCCAGCACCGTTCGGCTGGTGCCGGACAAGGCCACCGTCTACTTCGGCGTGACCACGCAGGAGGCGACCGCGGAGCTGGCCCAGAGCAAAAACAGCCAGGCGGTCCAAAACGTCATAGACGTTCTGACCGCCCGCGGCGTGGAGGAGAAGAGCATCCGCACCAACTACTACAACCTGTATCCGCAGTACGACTGGTCGGAGGGCGGCGAGCAGCGCATCGTCGGATACGCCGTCACCACCTCCATGTCCGTACAGGATCAGGACGTGGAGGATCTGGGCGCGCTCCTCTCGGCCTGCGTGGCCGCGGGGATCAACAACGTGGACAGCGTCAGCTTCCTCTGCAGCGGCTATGACGAGGCCTACCGTCAGGCGCTCGCCCAGGCGGTGGAGGCCTCCCGGGAAAAGGCGGAGGCCCTCGCGGCCGCCGCCGGGAAAAAGCTGGGAGAGCCCGTCTCCGTCACCGAGGGCTGGCAGGACACCTCCGCCAGATACGGGAAGGGCGTGAACACGTCCGCCGTCTTCGCCGAGGAAGCCGAGATGGACCGCGGGCCGGCGCTCCAGCCGGGAGAGACCGAGATCGCCGCCAACGTCACCGTGACCTACCGGATGCAGTGACCGTCCCGCCGGGCCCGGCAGGGACCGGGCGCCGTCACCGGGAAGCGGCCCGGAGGCCGTATCGTCGGCTCCCATACGCACGAAGCAGGAGTGACCCGCGCGGTCACTCCTGCTTTGTCGTTCCGGCCCGGACGTTGGGCGCAAAAGCCCGGCCCGGGCAGGACGCAACCAAAAATAACGGAAAACACAAAAATATGTTATTTGCAGTTGGTTGAAAATCCCGCAACCATACTTTACAATAATCACATAAATCAAACGCACGGAGGTTTTGTTTCCATGAGTGTTGTGGAAGTGCGGGGGCTTATGAAAAAGTACCCCTCGTTTGAACTGAAGGAGGCGTCCTTCACCGTGGATGCGGGGCGCATCACCGGCTTCATCGGCCGGAACGGCGCCGGCAAGACCACCACCATCAAATCCATGCTCAATCTCGTCCATCCGGACGGGGGCTCGGTCCTCTATTTCGGCAAGCCCCTGCTGGGGAACGAGACGGAGATCAAAAAGCACATCGGGTATTCCACCGGCGTGGTCAACTGGTATCCCAGAAAGAAGATCCGGAGCATCGTGGATATCGTCAAACGCTTCTACGACACCTGGGACGAGGAGGCCTACCGGAAATACACGGAGCTGTTCCAGCTGGACGACGCGAAAACGCCCCTGGAGCTTTCGGAGGGCATGAAGGTGAAGTTCAACCTGCTCATGGCGCTCTCCCACCGGGCGGAGGTGCTGATCCTGGACGAGCCCACCAGCGGGCTGGATCCCTTCTCCCGGAACGAGCTTCTGGACGTGTTCGGCGAGCTGAAAAAGGACGGCGTGGCGGTGTTCTTCTCCACGCACATCATCTCCGACATCGAAAAGTGCGCCGACGACATCGTATACATCTCCCGGGGAAGGATCGCCGCGGCGACTTCCCGGGAGGATTTTACGGCCCGGTTCTCCGCGCCCGGCGAAACGCTGGAGGATACCATGCTGCGAATGGAAAGGGGTGAGGGACATGCGTAATATCATGCGGAAGGAGATCCGGCTCAGCTCCTCTCCCCTTGCGTTTTTGTTCATCGCCTTCGGGCTGTTGTTCTTCCTGCCGGGCTATCCCATCCTCTGCGGGGTTTTCTTCACGACCCTGGGCCTGTTCCAGAGCTTCCAGGCGGCCCGGGAGGCCAACGACACCGTGTTCTCCGCCCTGCTCCCCATCGCCAAGCGCGACGTGGTCAAGGGAAGGTTCCTGTTCGTCTGCTTCATCGAGCTCTGCGCGCTGGTTCTGATGCTCGTCGCCGTGATCGTACGGATGACCGTCCTGGCGGAGGCGGCGCCCTACACGGCCAACGCCCTGATGAACGCCAATCCCTTCGCCCTGGGCGCCGCGCTGTTCATCTTCGGCCTGTTCAACCGGATCTTCGTGAGCGGGTTTTACAAGACCGCGTACAAGATCGGCCGGCCCTTCGTCGCCTATATCATCGCGGCTTTCCTCGCCATCCTCGTATTCGAGGCGCTTCATCACATCCCGGGACTGGGCGCCCTGAACGCCTTCGGCACGGACCACCTGGGTCTGCAGCTGGCCGCGCTGGCCGCGGGGATCGCCGTTTATGCGCTCCTGACCGCGTGGGCGTACAGAGCGGCGTGCCGGCGCTTTGAAAAGATCGACCTGTAAGGAGGGATCGGGATGCTCAAGGACAATCTGGCGATGCTCCGCCGGATGCGCGGCTTCTCCCAGGAGGAGATCGCGGAAAAGATCGGCATCTCCCGGCAGGCCTATGCCAAGTGGGAGAGCGGGGCGACCATCCCCGACGTGGAGAAGTGCGGCCTGCTGGCGGAGGTGTACGGCACCACCATCGACAGCCTGATCAAGACGGAAACGGTGGATGGCGTGGGCATGATCCCGCCGGCGCCCAAGGGCAAAAACATCTGGGGCTCGGTCACCATCAACGACCGGGGGCAGATCGTCATCCCCAAGGGCGCGCGGGACAAGTTCGGCCTCACGGGAGGCCAGCGCCTGATTGTCGGAGGCGACGAGATCGGCATCGCCCTGATCCCGGCGGAGGTGTTTGAGGAAAAGCTGAAGCAGGCCATGGAGCTCATCTCTTTTCCCAACAACGGGGATTGAAAAGAATCGGCGATCCCGCGCCGGACAGCCGGATTTCCGCCGCCACGCCCGTGGCGGCGGAAAATGCTTTTCTCCGGGAAAAGACCGTTGACCGGAGGGCCTGCTTTTTCATATAATGGAGAGAGCGCGGAAGGACGCCGGACGGACCCGGTCCCCGCGGGAAAAGGGAGGAAGGAACATGACGCTGGCAACGGTGCTGAACAGTCATTTCACCCTGCTGCAGAGCGGGGAGTTTTGCCTGCGGATCCTGATCGCCTGCCTGTGCGGGGCGGTCATCGGGGTGGAGCGCTCCCGGCGCTTCAAGGAGGCAGGCGTCCGGACCCACGTGATCGTCTGTGCGGCGGCGGCGCTGGTCATGGTGGTTTCCAAATACGGTTTCGCGGATCTGGCGGTCGCGGGGGGCAATTTCAACGGCACCCGGGGCGCAGACCCGGCCCGGGTGGCGGCGCAGGTGGTCTGCGGCGTGGGCTTCCTGGGCGCGGGCGTCATTTTCCGGAACGGGAACACGGTCAAGGGACTGACCACGGCGGCCGGGCTCTGGGCCACTGCCGGGATCGGGCTGGCCATCGGCGCCGGCCTGTACTGGATCGGCGTGTTCGTGACCGCCGTCATCGCTGTCCTCCAGTACTTCATGCACCGCTTCACGGTGGGCGTGGATTCCTACGTCTCCAACCTGCTGCGGATCACGGCGCCGGAATCGGCGGAATTCCAAAGCGTCCTGGAGGAAAAGCTGAAGGCCTGGAACGCCCAGGCGACGGAGACCCGGATCGTCCGCGCCGAGAACGGGCTGGCCACCTATGAGCTGACGCTGCTCCTGCCCCGGTACATCGACACCAAAGAGATCATGGAGACCCTGCGGGAAAACAAGGAGATCGTGGAGATCAACGTCACCCAGATCAACTGACGCTCCGATCCGAAAGGAAAGGCCGGCCGCCCGACCGTTGTTCGGGCGGCCGGCCTTCTGTCGGAACGCCTCAGCGTCTCCGGTCGTCCAGGCGCTCCCCGGAATACCCGTCGGAGCCGGACAGGGCGTCCCTGAGATCCCGGAACCGGAGCTTGAACACAGAGGAGGGCTTTTTCCACTCCAGCCCCGTCTTCCTCACCAGCATCGCCTTCAGCGCGTCCGCGCCCCCGCTCCCCTTGACGGTGCTCCTGTCCACCATGTAGCCGGTCTCGTGCCGGTCGAAGATATACAGGTAGACCCCGTCGTCGATCAGCCGGGCCACGGACCCCCAGGACACCTCCTCCGAGATCTGCTGCGTCCGGAAGCCGGTATGGGTAAAGGAATACCGCAGGTTCGGGAAGGAGCCGTTATACTGCCGGCAGATCTCATCCGCCTGCATCCTGGGCCGCAGGTTCAGGCTCATGACCACGATGCAGCCCAGGGCGAGGGCCGCGACCCCCACCTTCGTGCCCAGCCAGGCGCCGACGCAGATCAGCACCAGGCCGATCACCATCTGTCCCAGCTTTCTTCCCATGTGGAACGTGCCGTACTGCGTCTCCATGAGCTTCCGGACCGTTTCCGTGCCGTACCGGATCCCCGCCGTGAAGACCGCCTTATTGTGGGGCTCGACGAATGACTTTTCCATGCTCCCTCACCCGAAACGCTGTTTCGCCCGGCGGGGCTCCCCCGCCCGCGGCGCTTTGTTTTCCCTGCCGCGTTCAGTATACTCTCCCTGCCGCGGAATGACAAGGGCGGATCCCGCCGGCCGGTCCGGGGGTTTTTCATTTTCGGGTTTCTTTTCCTCCCGGTTTCTGGTATGCTCTTGCGGGGGACGTCCCCTTTGTCAAAACACCGCAGGGAGGAGTCGCGTATATGTTCAACCATCCCGATATCACCCGGGACGCGTTCATGCTCCACGGCCCGCTGAGCCACCGGGGCTACGACTGGTGGTGGCATTCCTTCACGGCCCAGGACGCGCTGACCGGGGAGGACAAGCCGTTTTTCATCGAGTTCTTCATCTGCAATCCCGCTCTGGCGGAGGACGAGCCGGCGCTGGGCCAGCTCCCGGAAAACCAAAGGGCCGGAAAGCCCCCCTCCTATCTGATGGTCAAGGCGGGCTGCTGGGGGGAGGCGCCCTGCCAGCTCCACCGTTTTTTCTCTCTGAAAAAAACGCGGATCCACGGCGGCGCGCCCTACGAGGTGGAGGCGGAGGACTGCTTCGCCTCGGAGACCGCCCTGCGGGGCAGCGTGACCGTCGCCGCGGCGGACGCGGCGGCCCATCCCGAGTGGATGTGCGGCGCCGGCAGCCTGTCCTGGGATCTGACGGTGGACAAGCAGATCGCCTTCAACGTGGGCTACGGCGCCAGCCGCCCCCTGCGGGACGCGGAGGCCTTCGCCATGTACTGGCACGCCGAGGGCATGAAAACGGCGTACCGGGGAACCATCACCTGCAACGGGCGGGAATACACCGTCACGCCGGAGCGCTGCTACGGCTACGCCGACAAGAACTGGGGCCGGGACTTCACCAGCCCCTGGGTCTGGCTGTCCTCCAACTGCCTGCGGAGCAGACGGACCGGACAGGAGCTGCGCAACAGCGTCTTCGACATCGGCGGGGGACGGCCGAAGATCTACTTCGTCCCTCTGGACCGGCGGCTGCTGGGCGTGTTCTATTACGAGGGGAAGGAATACGACTTCAACTTTTCCCACGTCTGGCTGAACGTGAAGACCGACTTCTCTTTCGAGGAGCGGGAGGATACCGTCCACTGGCGCGTCCGGCAGGAAAACCGCTTCGCCGTCATGGAGACGGAGATCTCCTGCCGGAAAGCGGAGATGCTGCTGGTGAATTACGAGGCGCCGGACGGGAGCAAGCGGCACAACCGTCTCTGGAACGGCGGCACCGGCCGGGGCACGGTGAAGCTCTACGACAAGGAGGAGGGCGGTCTGCGGCTGGTGGACGAGATCCAGGCCGACCATGTGGGCTGCGAGTACGGGGAGTACGACGAGCCCGACGAAAGCGGGACATGAGCATACGGAAGGACCCCCGCTCCCGGCGCTTCCGGGAACGGGGGTCCTTTTTTGTCCAACGATCAGCCCAGCCGGGCCTCCAGGGCGTCCAGCTCGTCACGCAGGCGCCGGGGCAGCTTCTCGCCGAATTTGGCGTAGAATTCCCGGATGCCGGCGCACTCCTGCTTCCAGAGCTCCGGATCCACCGACAGCAGCTCCGCCAGCGTCTCCGGAGACACGTCCGTGCCCTCCAGATCCAGGTCCTCCGGCCGGGGCAGCCAGCCCAGGGGGGACTCCACCGCGCCGACCTCGCCGAAGGCCCGGCGCAGCACCCACTCGATGACCCGCAGGTTGTCGCCGAAGCCCGGCCAGAGGAAATGCCCCTGGTCGTCGGTGCGGAACCAGTTCACGTTGCAGATCACCGGCGGATGGGTGATCTTCTCCTCCATATCCAGCCAGTGCTGCCAGTAGTCCGCCATGTGGTAGCCGCAGAAGGGGATCATGGCCATGGGATCCCGGCGGGTCTCCCCCACCTTGCCCTCGGCGGCGGCGGTCTTCTCGGAGGCCATGATGCTGCCCACGAACACGCCGTGGCCCCAATCCCGGCTCTGGTACACCAGCGGCGCGGTCCTGGCCCGGCGCCCGCCGAAGACGATGGCGGAGATGGGCACGCCCCTGGGGTTGCGGAACTCCGGAGAGATGCAGGGGCAGTTCTCCGCGGGGGCGGTGAACCGGGAGTTGGGATGGGCGCCGGGCTCGCCGGAGGCGGGGTCCCAGGGCTCGCCCTTCCAGTTGAGAGCGCCGGCGGGCGGGTTCTTGTCCATGCCCTCCCACCACACGGTCCCGTCGGGCTTGAGCACCACGTTGGTGAAGATGGTGTTTTTCCGGGTGGCGGCCAGGGCGTTGGGGTTGGTCTTCTCGCTGGTGCCGGGAGCCACGCCGAAGAAGCCGTTCTCCGGGTTCACGGCCCACAGCCGTCCGTCGGGCCCGGGCCGCAGCCAGGCGATGTCGTCGCCCACGCACCAGCACTTCCAGCCCTTGTCACGCCAGGCCTTGGGCGGGATGAGCATGGCCAGGTTGGTCTTGCCGCAGGCGGAGGGGAAGGCGCCGCAGACGTAGCGCACCTCGCCCTGCGGGTTTTCCACGCCCAGGATCAGCATGTGCTCCGCCAGCCAGCCCTCCCGGCGGCCCAGCACGGAGGCGATGCGCAGGGCGAAGCACTTCTTGCCCAGCAGCACGTTCCCGCCGTAGCCGGAGTTGACGGACATGATGGTGTTCTCCTCCGGGAAATGGACGATGTAGCGCTTTTCCGCGTCCAGCTCCGCCTTGGAGTGGAGGCCCTTGATGTAGTCGGGGGAATCGCCCAGGGCTTCGTAGATCTCCGTGCCCACCCGGGTCATGATGGCCATGCTCACCACCACGTAGATGGAATCGGTGATCTCGATGCCGTACTTGGCGAAGGGAGAGCCCACGATGCCCATGGAGTACGGGATCACGTACATGGTGCGTCCCTTCATGCAGCCATCGTAGATGTCCCGGAGCTTTGCCTTCATCTCCGCGGGGTCCATCCAGTTGTTGGTGGGGCCGGCGTCCTCTTTCTTTTCGCAGCAGATGAAGGTGCGCGCCTCCACCCGGGCCACGTCGTTGAGGGCGCTGCGGTGGTACACGCAGCCGGGGAGCTTCTCCTCGTTGAGCTTGACGAGCTCGCCGGTGCGGAAGGCCTCGGCGCGGAGCTCCGCCAGCTGGCTCTCGCTGCCGTCGATCCACAAAACCCGGTCCGGCTGCAGCAGGGCGCGGCACTCCTCCACCCAGTCGGTGATGTATCGGTTGATCTTGTACGCCATAAAAGAGGACCTCCCGTGTCTGTCTTACAATATGCTATTCATATTAGACGGGAAAGTTCCGAAAAACAATTGACAGAACAGAAAAAAGCCCGGGATTTTGCAATTTTCATTTGTCGAACTTGCGTAAAACCGCATCGGAAACGCCCCCGGACCGCCGGTCGGAGCGCCTCCGCACGGGCCGGGAGGCGCAGACGCCGGCCGGCGGAGCGCTTCGGATCCCGACGAAAAAGGACGGCCGGCGGCCGTCCTTTTTCGTTATTCGCGCCCGCGGCGGGATATCAAAGCCGATACTTCCACGGCTCGCCCTTGATGAACTCCGGGGGCTGGAATTGGTTGTCCACGTTCCGGACCCGGCAGATGGTGCTCCACGCGGCCCGGGAGACGGCGGTTCCCTCGTCGGGAGACGGGTCCTGGAACATGGTGACCAGGTGGTCGAAGGTCTCCCGGGATACCTTCCGCTCCCGCCGGCAGTTGTTTTTCCACGCCAGCTCGGGGTCCGCGTCGATCCAGATGAGGTGGTGGCTGTCGTACTCCGGGAACCAGTTGAGGAACTCGTCCCGGTAGCTGGTGAGGGGCGCGTTGGTGTCCACCACCGCGCTCTGGCCCAGCAGGGCCGCCTGATGGATCAGCTGGTAGAACAGGATCCACACCTCGAACTTGTTCTCGTGGATCTTCTCGTCCCCGTTGTAGATCCGGTAGCACGCGTCCACGTCCAGGAAACGGAGCCCGTTCTTCTCCGCGAATTCCCTGGCAAAGTACGACTTCCCCGACGCGATGTGCCCGCACATCAGAAACATGCTTCCCATACCGAGATCCTCCCCGAAGCTGCGTATTTTTTCCTGCCGGATCCCAGTTTACCACGGCCCGGAGACGGTGGCAACGGGTTTTTCCCGGAGAGGCGGCCTCCCGGTCGGGTGGGCGCTTCCCGTATTTACAGCGCCGCCGCAAGGTGATAAAATAAAATTGTTCCTGTTTTCGGATTCATCTGCGAGGAGGCAAGCGCCATGAAAAGTGAAAAGATCGTCGTCGGCCAGGGTACGGAATTCCCTCTGAACGGGCTCATGGTCTTCCCCGACGCTCCGAAGAGCCGGGTCCCCGGGGTGGTGTTCGTCCACGGCTCCGGCCCCAGCAACATGGATGAGAAGATCTACGCTCTGACCCCCTTCAAGGATCTGGCGGAGGGGTTGGCGGCGCGGGGGATTGCCTCCGTCCGCTACGACAAGCGGACCTTCGCCCACGCCAAAAAGATGGCCAGACTCCCCATCACCGTCCGGGAGGAGACCATCGAGGACGCCCTGCGGGCCGCGGAGCTGATCCGGAGGGATCCCCGGGTCGATCCCGACGCGGTCTTTCTCGTCGGCCACAGCATGGGCGCCATGCTGGCCCCCCGGATCGACGCGGAGGGCGGGGATTTCCGGGGCCTGGTCCTCATGGCGGGGACCCCCCTCCGGCTGGAGGAGGTCCTGGTCCGGCAGCTGAAGCAGGCGGGAGGCTCCCGGGGCGGTCTGGTGAAGCTCATGGGGAAGCTGGAGGACCGGATCTTCAGCCGAAAGTTCGACGGGCTCTACGACATGCCGGACGAGGAGGCCAAAAAGAAAAAGTTTGCCGGCCCCACCACCCTCTGGTACTTCAAGGAGATGGGGCGGAAAACGGCGGCGGACTATCTGCTGGAGTCGGACAAGCCGGCGCTGATCCTGCAGGGCGGAAAGGACTTCCAGGTGCTGTCCTCCGTGGATTTCGTCCGGTTCCGGGAGCTGCTCCAGGGACGGGACAACGTGGAATACCGCCTGTACGAGGATCTCAATCACGCCTTTGTCAAGGGTCTGTACAACGACATTGCGAAGGCCGGGAAGGAATACAAAACGGAACAGCACATCGGACCGGAGGTGCTGGACGACATCGCCGGTTTCATCCGCCGCCATTCCGGCGTTGCGGAGCGCGGAGAGGAAATGGTATACTGAGACGCCGCCCCAGCGGCCGCCGCGTCTGCCCCCCGCCGGATGCCGGCGGAAGAGGCTTATAGTTTACATAATTTATTTCGACGGGAGAGCGCGCCATGGTTTCGGAAGCGGTTTTGCGCAATCGGGAGGATCAGGCCCGGCGGGAACGGGAGCGGATGGCCAACGGACGCTCGGCGCTCTTTGCCCGGGGGCTGTGCCATCGGTACGACCTTCCCTACCGGGACGACGGCGATCCCCGGCACACGCTGGACCTCATCTCCCCGGAGGGGGGCGGCGTCCTGCCGGTGATCGTGGAGATCCACGGCGGCGCCTACATCGCCTGTGAGAAGGACATCAACCGGCTCCACGCCCGCTGGTTCGCCCAGCAGGGCTTCCACGCGGTGAACGGGGACTACACCCTCCACCCGGAGGGCACCTTCCGGCAGAACATGCAGGAGCTGGCCGACATCCTGGCCTGGATTGAGAAAAACGCCGCGGCGTACGGCTTTGATACGGACCGGGTCTTCCTGAGCGGCGACTCCGCCGGGGGCCATCTGGTGCTGCTGTACGCCATGCTCCAGGGAAATGAGGGGATGCGGGCCCGCTTCGGCACGGTGCTCAGCGGCGTCCGGGTCCGGGCCGCCGCGGCCACCTGCCCCGCCTTCCGCCTCCGGTACGACGGGTCCGACGGGGACGGCGCCGCCGTGCGGTTCCTCTGCCATCTCGTATTCCCCGACGGCGTGACCGACGGGGAGCTGGACGAGCTGGACGTGCTCCGGCTCATCCCGGAAAGCGAGTATCCCCCGCTGATCGTCACCGCCACCCCCTCGGACCAGCTGCTGTACGGGGAGGACCTGGTCCTGGCCCGGGCGCTGGAGGAAAACGGGCGGCCTTACAGCTTCCGGTCCTGGACGGGGAAGGCCAACAAGCTGGACCACGTTTTCAACGTGCTCTTCCCGGAGCTGGAGGAGAGCCGGGAAGCCAATCGGGCCATCGTGGATTTCTTCCGGGCATATGGTTGACATAATTTTCGCTCTGCTCCCGGTCCGTCCGGCGGCAGACGGGAGGCGCTGCGCATGAAATACGTCCGCCAGTTTTTGATCATACTGCTGATCTCCCTGCTGGGAGAGCTGCTGCACCATTGGATCCCGCTGCCGGTGCCCGCCAGCGTCTACGGGATCGTGCTGATGTTCCTGGCTCTGGAATGGAAGATCGTCCCCCTCCCGGCGGTCCGGGAGGTCAGCCGGTTCCTGGTGGCGCTCCTGCAGCTGACCTTCATCCCCGCCGGCGTGGGCCTGATGACGAAATGGGAGATCCTCCGGCCCGTGGCGGTCCCGGTGCTGGCGGTGCTGTTCATCGTCACGTTCCTGGTGCTGTTCGTGGCCGGCCGGGTCACCCAGGCCCTTCTCCGCCGCGGGGCGGGAAAGGAGGCGGAGGATGGCTGAGTTTTTCCGGGAGTCGGCCTGTCTGGGGGCGTTCCTCTCTCTGGGGACGTTTTTCCTCGGAGAATGGATGCGGAAGAAGTGGAAGCTCCCCTTCCTCAACCCGCTGCTGATCGCCATCGTGCTGACCATCGCCGTCCTCTCCCTGCTGAAGATCCCCTACGACACCTATATGGAGAGCGCGAAGTACCTCCAGTTTTTTCTCACCCCCTGCACCGTGTGCCTGGCGGTGCCGCTGTATGAGAAGTTCTCCCTGCTGAAGAAAAACGCCCTGGCCATCGGCCTGGGCATCCTGGCCGGGACCCTGGCCAGTCTGGTGAGCATCCTGCTGCTGTGCCTCCTGTTCCGGCTGGACCACACCATGTACGTGACGCTGCTGCCCAAGTCCGTCACCACGGCCATCGCCATGGGGGTCTCCGAGGAGCTGGGCGGCTACCCGTCCCTCACGGTGGTCGGCGTGCTGGTCACCGGCATCACGGGCAACGTGTTCGCCGCGGGCGCCTGCCGGCTCTTCCGCATCACGGACCCCATCGCCCGGGGCGTGGGCATCGGCACCGCCGCCCACGCCATCGGCACGGCCCGCGCCATGGAGATGGGAGAGACGGAGGGGGCCATGGGCAGCCTGTCCATCGTGGTGGCGGGGCTCCTCACCGTGGTGGGCGCGGCGCTGTTCGCCGGGCTGTATTGACCGATCCATAGACCGATGACAGAAAGGAAGCGCAGCCAATGAAAGTTCTTGTCAGCAACGTGGGGAGCACATCCCTGAAATTCAAGCTGTTCGACATGCCCGCGGACACGGTCCTGTGCGAGGGCAAGGTGGAGCGGGTCGGCAGCGAGGCGGACGCCATTTTCAGCTACCGGAATCCCGACGCCGGGTTTTCCGTCACGGAGGAGGGTCTTTCCATCCCCACCTACACCGACGGCATCCTCCGCTTCCTGGGCCATATGACGGACCGGGAGCACGGCGCCGTGGCGGACGTGGGGGAGATCGGCGCCGTAGGCTTCAAGACGGTGCTGTCCCGGGACCACTACGGCGACCACGAGCTGACCGAGGAGGTTTTGCAGGGCATGCGGGACTATCTGGTGGTGGCTCCCGCCCACAACGGCCCCTATCTGGAGGCCATCGGACAGTTCACAAAGATCCTGCCGGACGCCCGGATGGTGGGCGCCTTCGAGACCGCCTTCCACACCACCATCCCGCTGGAAAACCGGCTCTACGCCGTGCCCTATGAGTGGTACGAGAAATACGGCGTCATGAAGATGGGCTACCACGGCGCCTCCCACTCCTTCATCGCCTCCCAGGTGGGCGGCGGGAAGGTGATCTCCTGCCATCTGGGCGGCAGCTGTTCCCTGTGCGCCATCGACGACGGAAGGAGCATCGATTCCAGCTTCGGCTTCTCCCTCCAGACCGGGATCCCCCACTCCACCCGGGTGGGCGACGCGGACATGTTCCTGATCCCGTTCATGGAGTCCCGGGGCATGGACCGGGAGGAGATCTACCGCCAGCTCTCCAAAAACAGCGGCCTGCTGGGCATCTCCGGCGTGTCCGGGGACTTCCGCCACGTGCAGGAGGCCATGGAGGCCGGCGATCCCCGGGCGGCGCTGGCCATCGACGTGTTCGTGACGGCCCTGGTGCGGACCATCGGCGCCTTCTACGCGGAGCTGGGCGGGCTGGACACGCTGGTGTTCACCGGCGGCATCGGCGAGCACTCTCCCCTGGTGCGGGAGCGGGTGTGCCGCCGGCTGGCCCACCTGGGCGTGCGGCTGGACGAGGCGAAAAACAACGCCTGCACCGGCGGCGGCGTGATCTCTGCCGACGATTCCCCCGTCCGGGTGCTGGCCATCCCCGCCAACGAGGAGCTGGGCGTGGCCCGGCGCACCGTGGCGGTCCTGGAGAAAAACGGCTGAGCCCGCTTTTTTCCCGGCGCGGCGGAAAGACGCTTTACTCCCGGAGACACCGCGTGTATAATTCGAAAAGAGGAACGGCGCTCCCGCCGGGAGCGTGAAAGGAAGGATGTACCATGTCAGCGAATCAGACCGCATTCCCGTACCTCCGGGTGGAGGGTACCCCCTATGAGGTGGGCTTCGCCCACGGAGAAAAGGGGAAAGACAGCATCCGCACGTCCATCGAGTGCTACCGGGGGATGTTCTGGGACTACTCCGGCATCGACTGGGAGACGGCGAAAAAAGTACGCGCTGACCTTTATCCCCGCCATCGAGCATTACGACCCGGATATCATGGAGGAGATCCGGGGCATCGCCGCCGGTTCCGGCTTTGCGCTCTCGGAGATCCTGGCGCTGAACGTCCGGAGCGAGATCGTGCTCCAGGGCAGCCAGGTCTGCGCCAAGCTGGACGGGGGCTGCACCTCCTGCGCGTTCATGCCCTGGAAGACCCGGGACGGGAACGTGTGGCTGGCCCAGAACTGGGACTGGAAGGCCATCGCCAAGGGCGCGCTGATCGTGCTGGAGATCCACCAGAAGAACAAGCCCGACATCCTGATGATCACCGAGGCGGGCATCGTGGGCAAGATCGGCTTCAACAGCGCGGGCATCGGCGTGTGCCTCAACGCCCTGGGCTCCGACAAGCGCTGGGAGGGCGAGACCGTGCCCCTGCACATCGCTCTGCGGGGCGTGCTCAACAGCTTCACCCTCTCCGACGCCATTGAGAACGCCGGGCGGGTGCCTCTGGCCTGCTGCGCCAACTTCATGATGGCCGGGGCCTCCGGCCAGGTGATCACCGTGGAGATCGGCCCGGGAGAGATCGACGTGATCTACCCCGCCGAGAAGGGCTACGTGACCCACACCAACCACTTTTACGGCCCCCGCACCGCCCACATCCGGGACACGGGGCGCATGGCCTTCCCGGACACCTACCTCCGGCTGGGCCGCATCGGCGACCTGCTCCGGGAGAAGGGGGATCAGAAGATCGGGCCGGAGGACATCAAGGAGATCCTCCGGGACCACATGGGCTGGCCGGACTCCATCTGCCGCCACGAGGACCTGCGGGAGCCGGAGGGCCGCCGCTGCCAGAACAACTTCTCCATCATCATGAACCTCTCCCGGCGGGAGATGCTCTACTCCCCCGGCGCTCCCTGCACCTATGACTATATCCCGTTTCGTCTGGAGGGGAAGGAAGCATGAAGATCGCTCTCGGCTTCGGCACGCAGACCCAGGAGATCCAGGTGCCGGAGAAAAACCTGCTGGCCGTCCTGGAGGCCAACAAGGTCGCCTTTGCTCTCACCGGGGAGGCGGAGGTCCGCCGGGCCCTGGAAGCTCCCATCGGCTCCCCCCGCCTGGGGGAGATCGTGCGCCCCGGGGAGACGGTGGCCATCGTCACCAGCGACATTACCCGCCCCTGCCCCACCGGGAAGATCCTGCCCCCCCTGCTGGAGGAGCTGTTCGCCGCGGGGATCCGTCCCGAGGACGTGACCGTGACCTTCGCCCTGGGCTCCCACCGGGGGCACACGGAGGAGGAGCGGAAAAAGCTCATGGGCCCCGCCTGGGGCGTCGTGGCCTGCCGGGACAGCGACCCGGACGGCTGCGTCCATCTGGGCGACACCCGCCGCGGCACCCCGGTGGATATCGACGCCGCGGTGGCAAAGGCGGACCGGCGCATCCTGCTGGCCAACATCGAATACCACTATTTTGCCGGGTACTCCGGCGGCGCCAAGAGCCTGATGCCCGGGGTCTCCACCCGGGCGGCCATCCAGGCCAACCACTCCCGCATGGTGGAGGACGCGGCCTGCGCCGGACGGCTGGAGGGCAACCCGGTGCGGCAGGACATTGAAGAGGCCGCCGCCCTCTGCGGGGCGGACTTCATCGTGAACGTGGTGCTGGACGCCCACAAGGAGATCGTCCGGGCCGTGGCCGGGGATATGACCGCCGCCCACCGGGAGGGCTGCCGCTTCCTGGATACCATGTACCGGACCAGCATCCCCCGGCGCGCCGATATCGTGGTGGTGTCCCAGGGGGGCGCCCCCAAGGACCTGAACCTGTACCAGGCGCAGAAGGCCCTGGACAACGCCAAGCACGCGGTGCGCCCCGGCGGGATCATCGTGCTGGTGGGCTCCTGTCGGGAGGGTCTGGGAGAGAAGACCTTCCAGGAGTGGATGCTCTGGGCGAAGGAGCCGGACGACCTCATCCGCCGGGTCCGAGAGGACTTCAAGCTGGGCGGCCACAAGGCGGCGGCCATCGCCATGGTGCTGAAAAACGCCGAGATCGACCTGGTCAGCGACCTGGATCCGGATCTGGTCAAGCGGATCTTCCTGCATCCCTGGCCCACGGCCCAGGCGGCGCTGGACCATGCCTTTGAAACGCTGGGGGCGGACGCCTCCGTGATCGTGATGCCCTACGGCGGCTCCACCCTCCCCTGCGCGGAAAACGAATAACACCCTCATATACACAGAAACGAAAGGACGGACGCAAACGATGGATTACGCGAAGGAATCCCTGCGGCTCCACGGAGAGTGGAAGGGCAAGATCGAGGTCATCTCCAAGGTCCCCGTCAACACCAAGGACGACCTGTCCCTGGCCTACACTCCCGGCGTGGCTCAGCCCTGTCTGGAGATCCAGAAGGACGTCGACAAGAGTTATGAGCTGACGCTGCGGCACAACCTCTGCGCCGTGATCACCGACGGCAGCGCGGTGCTGGGTCTGGGCGATATCGGCCCGGAGGCGGGCATGCCGGTCATGGAAGGCAAGTGCGTGCTCTTCAAGTCATTCGGCGGGGTGGACGCTTTTCCCCTGTGCGTGCGGACCAAGGACGTGGACGAGTTCGTCAATGCGGTATATCTCATCTCCGGCAGCTTCGGGGGCATCAACCTGGAGGACATCGCGGCGCCCCGCTGCTTTGAGATCGAACGGAAGCTGAAGGAAAAGTGCGACATCCCCATCTTCCACGACGACCAGCACGGCACCGCCGTCATCACTCTGGCCGGCCTCACCAACGCCCTGAAGGTGGTGGGAAAGAAAAAGGAGGACGTGCGGATCGTCACCAGCGGCGCGGGGGCGGCGGCCATCGCCATCGTGAAGCTGCTGCTGTCGGCGGGGTTCCATAACATCACCATGTGCGACCGGAAGGGCGCCATCTACGAGGGCCGGGAGGGCCTGAACTGGATCAAGGAGGAGATGGCCCAGGTCACCAACCGGGAGAAGAAGGCGGGCTCTCTGGCGGACATGCTGGCGGGCGCGGACGTGTTCATCGGCGTATCGGCCCCGGGGCAGGTGACCCAGGACATGGTGCGCAGCATGGCGAAGGACCCCATCATCTTCGCCTGCGCCAACCCCACGCCGGAGATCTTCCCCGAGGACGCGAAGGCGGCGGGAGCCGCGGTGGTGTCCACGGGCCGGAGCGATTATCCCAACCAGATCAACAACGTGCTGGCGTTCCCCGGCATCTTCCGGGGCGCCTTCGACGTGCGGGCCAGCGACATCAACGAGGAGATGAAGATGGCGGCGGCGAAGGCGCTGGCCGGCCTGATCTCCGACGGGGAGCTGTCGGCGGACTACATCATCCCGGCGGCCTTCGACAAGCGGGTGGGCCCCGCGGTGGCCGCCGCCGTGGCGGAAGCCGCCCGGAGATCCGGCGTAGCCCGGCTCTGAACGCAGCAGACGGAAACTGAAAATACGGCCTCCCCCGCGGAAACAACGGGTCCGCGGGGGAGGTCGTTTTCGTCCGGGAGAGGCCGGGGAAAACGCCCGCTCCGAAGGGCCCCGGAGCTGAAACGTTTTCGTAAAAAATGCTTCGTTATATTCACCAATTCCTTTCGGTTAAAACTAAATAAAATGTGGATTTTGCGCGCGCGCTTTTTGTTTTTGTTGTATTTCCCCCGGGAACGTGGTACGTTGGGGCCGTAGAGTAGTATGCCACATACGACAGGAGGTCGCTATGGAGATCCGACGATCCGCTACCCTGAAGGAGCAGGCGTACCAGGCCATCCTGGACGGCATCGTCAGTCAAAAGATCCAGCGGGGCCAGATCTATTCCGAGCAGTGGTTCGCCGATTCCTTCCAGATCTCCCGCACCCCCGTCCGGGAGGCGCTGCTGCAGTTCCGGCTGGAGGGGCTGATGGAGGTCCTCCCGAACCGGGGCGTGATGGTGCGGACCCTCACCCGCCGGGATGCCCGGAACACCTTTGAGCTCCGGGCCGCCATCGAGGGTTTTTGCGCGGCCAACATGGCCCGCCGCCATGCGGAGCCGGAGGCGCAGCGTTCCCTGGCGCGGATCGGGGAAGCGCTGGAGCGGTGCCGGGAGGATTTCAGCCAGGAGGGCGAGCTGTTCATCCACGAGGAGATCATCCGCTTCTGCGGCAATCCCCTGTTCCAGGAGCAGTTCGACAACATGCGGACCCGGATCAATATCTTCTGGTGGAACGTGATCCAGGCGGAACACCGCCGGGATCAGGTCTACGAGGAGCACAAGGCCATCCTGGAGGCCATGCGGGCCGGGGACGAGGCCGGGGCCGTGGACGCCAGCTATCGTCACAGCCGCATCACCCTGGACGTGCTGTTCGAGCACTTTTCCTTTGAGGAATAGTTCCTGTTTTCAATACAACTCTTTTTCAATCAGAAAGGAAGGCATGGCTTATGGGCAAGTTCAAGGTCGTCTATACCGACAACATCTACAAGGACAACGAGATCGAGTACCGGCGCTTCGCGGAGGCCGGGTACGATTTCAAAGTGCTTCCGAGCTTTGACGACGAGACCATCATGCGGGAGTGCAAGGACGCGGACGCCGTGATGATCTCCTACGTGGAGATGACGGAGAAGCTTATCAACTCCCTGGAAAAGTGCAAGATCCTGGTGCGCTGCGGCATGGGCATCAACAACATCGACATCCCCGCCGCCACGGCCCGGGGCATCATGGTGGCCAATGTGGACAAGTACTGCCTGGACGAGGTCTCCGACCACGCGGTAGCCCTGATGCTGGGTCTGCTGCGGAAGACCGCCTTCCTCAGCCGCAAGATCCGGGAAGGCGTCTGGGATCCCAAGCTGGCCCGGCCCATCCCCCGGCTCTCCGAGCTGACGCTGTGCCTGTACGGCCTGGGCGGCATCTCCAGCCGGTTCGCGGAAAAGGCCAAGGCGTTCAAAATGCACATCGCCGCCTACGACCCGTTCCTGCCCGCCGAATACTTTGAAAAGATGGGCGTGGAGCGGATCGAGGACGAGCTGGAGCTGTTCCGCCGGGCGGACGTGCTCAGCGTCCACCTGCCGCTGAACAAGGCCACCGCCAAGATCATCTCCTACGACAAGCTCAAGCTGATGAAGCCCAGCGCCATCTTCATCAACGTGGCCCGGGGCGGCCTGGTGGACGAGGAGGGCCTGATCCGTCTGCTGCAGGAGGGCGCCATCGGCGGCGCCGGTCTGGACGTGCTGGCGGACGAGCACCCCAGTCTGGACAACCCCCTCTTCCAGATGGACAACGTCATCGTGTCCCCCCACATCGCCTACTACTCCGAGGGCTCCGACGTGGACCTGCGCAACGGCGCCATCAACCAGGTCATCGGTGCGCTGGAGCACGGCGAGCCTCAGTTCTTCGTAAACCGCAAGGCCCTCGGCCGGTAACCCTGTTTTCGGAAAGCCGATCAACATACAGTCTTAGGGGAGGTAATGACAAATGAGCTTCACACCCTGGCACACGGACAAATGGTTCACCAGTCCGTGGAACTTCGCCCCGGAGGCGACGAAGGAATTCAACTTTGCCAAGAAGATCAAGTTCCATGACGTGACGCTGCGGGACGGCGAGCAGCAGGCGGGCCTGGTGTTCACCCGGGATCAGAAGATTGCCCTGGCGGACAAGATGGCGGAGCTGGGCATGCACCGGATCGAGGCGGGCATGCCGGCGGTCTCGGCCCAGGACCGGGAGGCCATCGTGGAGATCGCCAAGCGGTATCAGGGCCCCAACGACCCCGAGATCTTCGCCTTTGCCCGCTGCATGCGCGGCGACGTGCTCAAGGCGGTGGACTGCGGCGTAAAGGGCATCATCGTGGAGATCCCCTCCAGCGACCACATGCTCAAGTACGCCTACAAGTGGGACGCCAAGAAGGCCATCGATCTGGCCATCGACGCCACGCTGTGCGCCAAGGAGAACGGCCTGTACACCGTGTTCTTCTGCATCGACGGCAGCCGGACGGACCTGGACGACTTCACCACCATGATCACCAGCGTGGCGGAGCAGGGCCACATGGACGCGCTGGCCCTGGTGGACACCATGGGCGGTCTGGCGCCCCACGCCTGCAACTACATGGTGAAGAAGATCAAGTCCGTGATCGACAAGCCGCTGGAGGTCCACTTCCACGACGACTTCGGTCTGGGCGCGGCAAACACGATCATGGCGCTGTCGGCCGGCGCGGAGGTGGCCCACACCTCCATCACCGGCATCGGCGAGCGGGCGGGCAACACGCCGTATGAGGACGTGGCGCTGTCCCTGCTGACCATGTACAACATCGACACCGGCATCAAGTTCGAGAAGATGAACGAGCTGAGCGAGCTGATGCGGAAGCTGTCCGGCCATACGATCCCGTCCAACCGGGGCATCGTGGGCCCGACGCTGGCGCAGATCGAATCCGGCATCGTGGCGGACTGGTTCGTGAACGCCAAGGACGTGGCTCCTCTGGAGCTGAGCCCGTACCTGTACCCGCTGGTGGGCCACAAGGACGCGGAAGTGGTCATCGGCAAGATGAGCGGCATCCCCACGGTGAACATCTACCTGGATCAGCTGGGCATGAGCTGCGACAGCAAGGACCAGAAGATGGAGATCGTGATGAAGATCAAGGAAAAGGCCCTGGCCGAAGGCCGTCTGCTCACCCTGGGCGAGTTCGAGGATATCGCCCACTCCGTTCTGGGGTAAGACGCCCCGCACACCATGTTTGAAACGGTCGAATCCGGAAGAGAGCCGGAGAGGCCGAAATAAAAAGGAGGAAAAAAAATGAAGAAGATCTTTGCACTGCTGCTGGCTCTGACCATGGTGTTCGCCCTGGTCGCCTGCGGCGCCAGCAGCACTCCCGCTGCTGCTCCC
>JAFRDL010000080.1 GCA_017411265.1 Oscillospiraceae bacterium
CCGTCCAGGTCCACTGCGCCGGCAGGTTCCTCCGGCGTTTCCGGGATCCTTTTTTCTTCATCCATAGCTGCTCTCCTTGGGGTTAGTCACCGCCCGCGGCGGGTGGGCATAGTATAGCGCAGATGACGGGGACCGCCCGCTCATCCGACACGAACGCGGATCACGACCGGCCCATCCGCGCGGGGCCGGGACGTCATGCTGCGCGGAGGAAGGGAGATCTCCATGCTTTGTGGGAATAACTGCAACAACAATAACATTCTCTGGGTGCTGATCCTTATCATCCTGCTCTGCGGCGGCGGCTTCGGCTACGGCGGCTGCGGCTGCGGGTGCGACAACAACAACTGCGGCTGCGGCTGCTGAGCCGTCAGCGATCTTCAGCGGGGCCCTTCCGGGCTCCGTTTTTTATCCGCTCCGCCCCGGCCAGCACCAGGATCCGGGGCAGCATGGCCACGCGGCGGATCTGCCGCGGCTCCCGCAGCAGGCGGAAGAGCCACTCCAGCCCTGCCTTCCGCCAGCGCTCCGGCGCCCGGGGCAGATCGCCCGCCAGCACATCCAGCAGGCCGCCCACGCCGATCATCACGGAAGGAAGGCTCTCCCGATGCTCTGCCATCCAGCGCTCCTGCCGGGGCGCGCCCAGGCCAAGGAGCAGCAGGTCCGGCTTTGCCTCTTCCAGCCGGCGGAGCAGCTCCGTCTCCCGGGAAATATACCCGTTTTCCGTCCCGGCGATACGAAGGCCGGGGTATGCCGCGGCGATTCTTGCCCCGGCGCGGTCCGCCACGCCGGGTTTTCCCCCGTAGAGGAACACGCCCCCGCCCCGGCCCGCCAGACGTTCAAGCAGCAGCGGCGTCAGATCCGCTCCCGTCACCCGTTCCGGCAGAGGCGTCCTCAGGATGCGGCCCGCCAGGAGGTCCCCCACCCCGTCGGCCAGCACCAGGTCGGCGGCGTTGACGACGCTTCGATACGCCTCGTCCTCCCGGCACCGGAGAACGATCTCCGGGTTGGCTGTGACGATGGTTCCCCCCCGTCCGGCCAAAAGGAGACCGTCGGCGGCCTCCGCCGCCTGGGAGAGGGTCACGGAATCGAAGCAGATGCCGAGAATGGAAGTCCTCATATCTGGGAAAACACCTTCCCGATCTTCTCCCGGATCACAAGATCCGCCTGGTCGTCATAGGGGGTAGCCCCCGTGTTCACCAGAGCCAGCTTGTGTCCCCGGTAGTAATACAGCAGGCCCGCGGCGGGATACACATTCAGAGAGGTGCCGCCTACGATAAGGACGTCCGCCGAGCGGATATAGTTCACCGCATCGCTGAGATCCCGGTCGTCCAGTCCCTCCTCATACAGCACCACGTCCGGCCGGACCACGCCGCCGCAGGAGCAGCGGGGGATCCCCTCCCCGAAGTTCACATACTCCTCCGGGTAGGGCTTGCGGCACTGGGCGCAGTAGCACCGGTGGACGGAGCCGTGGAGCTCGATGACGCGCTTCGATCCGGCCATCTGGTGGAGGCCGTCGATATTCTGGGTGATCACGGCCCGGAGCTTTCCCTCCCGCTCCAGCTCCGCCAGACGGAGATGGGCGGCGTTGGGGCGGATATCGGCCCCCGGGATGAGCTTGGCCCGGTAGAAACGGTAAAACTCCTCCGGATCCCGGAGAAAGAAGCTGTGGCTGATGATCTCCTCGGGGGGATACTTGTACTGCTGGTGATACAGTCCGTCGGCGCTGCGGAAATCCGGGATGCCGGATTCCGTGGACACGCCGGCGCCGCCGAAAAAGACGATGTTGTCGCTTTTTTCCACCCAATCCTTCAGGGTCTGGATCTTGTCGTTCAAAGTACACACCTCCCCTTTTATCATGATATTATACCAAAAATGCCTGTCGATGGCAATAGAAAAAGCCCGTTCCGGACGGAACGGGCCTATCCTGCGTGTCAAAAAACTATGTTTTTGACACGCTTCAAAGGAGACCCGCTTCGCTGGGCTCTCCTTTGACAGGACAGCGGCCCGCTGCATCGCACTCCATGTGCTGCGCACATCTCGCACGTTTGCGGGCCGAGAAGTGTTTTCTCCGATGCACATGTCACCGGAGAAAACGATCTCATCCTTTTTGCCGCTGCGGCGGCAAACTCTGCGAGGCGTTCAAACAGAAAAAGCCCGTTCCGGACGGAACGGGCTTTTCGGCATCAATAATAGCGCTTGTTCTTGCGGGCGGCCTCGGATTTCTTGCGGCGCTTCACGCTGGGGCTCTGGTAATACTCCTTCTTGCGCAGATCAGCCAGAACACCGGACTTGGCGCAGGAGCGCTTGAAACGCTTCAGAGCAGCATCCAGAGACTCGTTTTCCTTGACATGGATCTCAGACATTCTATATCCCTCCCTCCGCAGGCGCCGAAACGCTTTGGGAGACCAAACTTTCGGCTTATAACGTGGGTATTATAAGCTTTCCGACCATCCTTGTCAAGTACGTAATTCATTACTCACGGCTTTTTGGAAATCAGCCCCGGCCCAGGTCGAACCAGGCGATGTCAAAGCCTTCCTCATAACTCTCCGTGAGCTCCGGCCCCACCCGGATCTCCAGATTCTCCGCGATCTTCTCCAGGGTGGCCATATCGGAGGTGCCGGCGATCTGGATCATCCAGTTTTCCTCCGGGTCAAAAAACATAATGTAGTTGGCGATTGGGAAGGTTACATACTCATTGTCGGAATAGTCCACCGTGATCTCCGTGCGTTCCAGGCCCTTCCACTCGTCCTGGAGCACCACCTCCGCCCTGCCATTCAGGGTGTAACGTATGTCATTGATGCTGGCTCGATTATACGAATTGATGCAGTAAGGCTCCACGCTCCCCTCTCCTTCATCGGCGAGATAGAAGGAGTAGCCGTCCTCATTGGTTTCGTTCACCGTCGGCTCCGTGGGCAGCCATCCGGCCTGGAAATACACCTCGTGGCGGGGATTTTCGCTATCAAAGGTGAGGTACATCTCCGTGTCCGGGAACGTGGCCGTGTGTTCGCCCCAAGAACCGGAAAGTCCGTTTCCTCCCTCCACCGGCGTGGCTTTTGTGCCGAAAAGTCCGGCGGCCAGGGCCGTGGCCGCCAGCAGGGCGGTCACAACGGCCGCGATAAGCAGGATGCGGGTAGTCTTGATCTTTTTGCCGTGCATGGTTTCCTCCTTGTTTTCGATAGGGAGGACGCCGTCCGGGGCCGGCAGCAGGGCAAGCTTCTCCCCTGCTTCCAGGATGAGATCGTCGCCCACGCCTCCCAGAGCCAGGAGCAGCTGTTGAGATTTCATAGGATATTCTCCTTTCGCAGCATGTTGCGCAGCTTTTTCCGGGTGCGGAAGAGCATGCCGGCGGTCTTTCCGTGGGTGAATCCGAACCGTTTCGCGATCTCATCCACCCCCGCCATATACCAGTACCGGCTGAGGAACACCTGTCGCTCCGTGTCCGGAAGCGCGCGGAGAAAGGC
>JAFRDL010000081.1 GCA_017411265.1 Oscillospiraceae bacterium
AACAAGTGCTTTGACGAGTACGAGCGGCAGCTGGTGGAGGATATTGCCGCGGTGCGTCTGCCCGCCGGGCTGGGCCGCCGGGATCTTTTTGACGAGTGATGGAGATCCGGGAGAACGAGCAGCGCCGGGCCGACAACCTGATCTGGAACGCCGCGGGGGATTACTCTCTGATCCCCTGGATGCGGGTTTTCGACGCGGACGGCCGGGCGGAGCTCTACTGGAACAGTGTCATCGGCGCCGTCTACCGGCGCTTCGACCGGGAGGCGCTGCGCCTGTTTTCCGACCGCTTCGGCCGAAACGACGACCGGATGATGTGGGAGACGGTCTTCTGGCTGGCGCTGGAAAACTGCGTGCTGCCCGGGGAATTGGCGGAGCGCCCCGCCCTGCGGGCCCTGCGGCGGCAGTACGCCCAGTCCATCCTGGAACGCCCGGCCGGAAACGACCTTCGCGTGACCGCTTTCTTCCGGGCGTGGTTCGCGCCGGAGCTGGGACGGACCTGTCCCCTGTCCCCCACGGATCAGTCTCTGCTGGAGGCGGTCCGGGAGATTCGTGGCGAGGACACCGGGGAGGTGCTGGAGCGGATCGAAACGCTGCTGCGGGAACGTCTGGCGTTCGTCCCCTATGTTCCCGGGAAAACGAAGCCCACCGCCAGGGGTGTTTTTCTCCGGCTGTTCGGGAAGGATCCCAATGCCATGAACCAGCTGGCCCCGGTGCGGGGGTTTGCATTGGGCATGGCAGAGCATCTCCGTCCCGGCGAGGGAGAATCGGAGGAGGAGGCCCGAAAGGCCCTGCGGCTTCCCCGCCCCACCGCCACCCGGGACATCGACATGCGCGAGTATGTCACCGGTTACTTCGGCCCTTCCATGCTGGGGGAGCGGGAGGTGCTGGCCATGGAACGGGAATGCTGCGTCGGCCATCACCAGGATTGCCACCTTCATCTCACCCGGGGCGCCGCCGGGGACGGCTCCCACGTACGGGGCTACGCCGGGGAGCGCCGTCTGGCCGCTCTGGCCCAGGAGAAGGTCAACCGGGAGGCCTACCGGCAGGACCTGCCTCGGAACCGGGCCGCCGTACTCCGGCTGACCCAGCGGCTGCGCAACAGCACCCTCTCCCGCCTGGACCAGACGCCGGTGCGCGTGTCCGCCGGGCGGCTGGACGCCGGGCGCGTCTGGCAGGCCGTCACCGCGGGCGAGGAAAAGATCTTCACGCGGAACCAGCGGGAGGAACCCGGAGCCCTCAGCGTGGATATCCTGCTGGACGCCTCCACCTCCCAGCTGCCCAGGCAGACCGCCGTGGCGACCCAGGGCTACATCATCGCCGAGAGCCTGACCCGCTGCCGAATCCCCGTGCGGGTGTACTCCTTCTGCTCCATGAACGGGTACACCGTGCTGAACCTGTTCCGGGATTATCAGGAGACCGACGCCAACGAGAACATCTTCCGCTATTTCACCGCCGGCTGCAACCGGGACGGGCTGGCCATCCGTACGGCGGCGGCGATGCTGATGCGCTCGAATACGGAGCACCGGCTCCTCATCGTCCTCTCCGACGCCAAGCCCAACGACGTGATGAAGGTTCGGACACAAGGGGCTGAATACCGGGAGTACATCGAGGACGAGGGGATCGAAGACACCGCCGCCGAGGTCCACAACGCCCGGGTCCATGGTATCCAGGTGGTGTGCGTGTTCACGGGCACGGACGCCGATCTGCCCGCGGCCAAGCGGATCTACGGGCAGCACATGGCCCGGATCCGTTCCATCTCCCAGTTTGCCGATACCGTGGCCGGTCTGCTGCAGGAGCAGATCGCAGAAACCTGATCCGTCTGTTTTTATGGAAAGGCCCCTTCGGTGCTTCCGAAGGGGCCTTTCCTCTGGATTTTTGCCCGGTGTTCTGATACACTGCTCTCATAGGAAGGACGGTGAACGCATGGACCTCTGGCCGGTATACCACGACACTCTCCCACCGCTTCTCGCGGAGCTCATGGACGCCCCCGCCCTGCGGCGGCTGGACCGCGTGGGGATGAACTGCGGCTGCGAGTACACGGATTTCCCCCGGTTCCGGGATCTTGCCCCCTATTCCCGGTTCCGGCACAGCGTGGGCGTGGCGCTGATCGTCTGGCATTTCACCGGCGATCCCGCCGCCGCCGTCGCCGGTCTTCTCCACGACGCGGCCACCCCGGTGTTCGCCCATGTGGTGGATTTTCTCCGGGGCGATTATCTGACCCAGGAGGCCACGGAGGATGGCACGGAGGAGCTCATTGTCCGCTCCGGGGAGATCCGTCAGGTCCTGGACCGGTACGGGATCCCCGTGGGGGACGTGGTGGATTACCACCGTTATCCCGTCGCGGACAACGACGCCCCCCGGCTTTCCGCCGACCGGCTGGAATACACCATGGGGAACCTGGTGAACTTCCGTCTGGCCGACCCGGGGCGGATTCGGGAGCTGTATGCCGATCTCACCGTCGCCTCCAACGAGGAGGGCGCGCCGGAGCTGGCGTTCCGCAGCGGCGAAGCCGCCCTCTCCTTTGCCCGGGGCGCACTCGCCTGTTCGGAAATCTATGTGTCCCGGGAGGACCGGTACGCCATGCAAATGCTCTCCGAGCTTCTCCGGGACGCTCTGCGCGCGGGCGTGCTCTCTGAGGGCGATCTCATGACCACCGAGCCGGAGGTCATCCGCAAGCTCCGGGCGGACGAGCTTTTTTCCCGGCGCTGGATCCGCTTTTGCTCCCTTCGGGAGATGACCGTGCGGGAAGTCCCCGGGCCGGAGGAGGGATGGCGGCAGATCTCTGCCAAAAAGCGGCATATCGACCCCTTTGTGGCCGGAAAAGGCCGGGTCAGCGGGCTGTATCCCGCCTTTGGAGAGGCCCTGCGGGCCTTCCTCTCACAGTCGCAGACGGAGTGGCTGATGGGTCGATAGGTGTTGTTTTTCCCTATTTAGCGGGTAAAAGAACGCCCGCTTCCTGTCGGAGGGATGACATACCGATCCCCGATCTCCGGCCCCTGAAATCAGGGGCCGGTTTTTTTGCCGGGAAGCGTCCGGGTACGGACGGCGGGCATTGTTTTCCCTGTTTTTCTGTGGTATACTTCTTCTACTTTCTATACCGAACTGAGGAAAAATGACGGATCTGACAGGAAAAAAGTCCATATTTGCCTGGTCCCTGCTTCCGGTGGTTTTCTCCCTGGCCTGGCCCACCATGCTGGAGCAGCTGATGCAGACCGCCGTGCAGTACATCGACACCGCCATGGTGGGTTCCCTGGGAACGGAAGCCACCGCCGCGGTGGGCTCCACCACTACGGTCAACTGGCTGGTGAACAGCTCCGTCGCCGCCTTCGGCGTGGGCTTTCTCGCCCAGATCTCCCAGGCCTACGGCGCGGGAGAAAAGGAGCGGGCCCACCGGGCCGCCGCCCAGTCGGTGGTGACGGTGCTCATCCTCGGCGTGTTTTTCACCGGGATCACCCTGGCTCTCAGCCGAAGGGTCCCGGTGTGGATGCGCGTGGACCCGTCGGTGCGGGCGCTGGCCTCCCGGTATTTCTTCATCCTGTATCTCCCCATGCTGTTCCGCACCGCCACCATGATCTTCGGCACAGTGCTCCGCTCGGTGGGGGACACCAGGACGCCCATGCGGGTGGGTATCGGCGTCAATCTCCTCAACGTGACGCTGAACTTCCTGCTGATCTATCCCCGCCGGACCGTTCGGGTGTTCGCCCGCTCCATCCCCCTGTGGGGAGCGGGTCTGGGCGTGACCGGCGCGGCGGCGGCCAGCGCGGCGGCCTTCGTGTTCGGCGGCATTGCCATCACTCTCGCGCTGTACCGCCACCCGGAGATCTCCCCTCGGGGGATGTCTCTCCGGCCGGACCGGCGGGTGCTGCTTCCCTGCATGCGCATCGCCTTCCCCAACATGCTCCAGCGCTTCGGCACCTCCCTGGGCTACGTGGCCTTTGCCGCCATGATCAACTCCCTGGGCGCCCTGTCCACCGCGGCCCACACCATCGCCAACACGGTGGAATCCGCTTTTTACATCCCCGGCTTCGGTATGATTACTGCCGCCGCCACGCTCACCGGCAACGCCATCGGCGCCGGCGACCGGCAGAGGCTCCGGGACCAGGCCCGGATCATCCTCCTGATCGAGGTCGCCTTGATGGTCGTGTCCGGGTCGCTGCTCTTTGCCTTCGCCCCCGCCATGGTGCGGATCTTCAGCCGCGACGCCGCCGTGATCCTCCTGGGAAGCACGGTGCTGCGGATGGTCGCCTGCTCCGAGCCCTTCTACGGCGTTTCCATCGTTGTCGAGGGCATGCTGCAGGGGGCCGGAAAGACCGTCGTCCCGTTTTTCTTCAACGTCATCGGCATGTGGGGCGTGCGGATCGTGGGCACCTATATCTGCACCCAGCTCCTGGGTCTGTCCCTGGTCGCGGCCTGGGGCTGCATGATCGGACACAACATGCTGCTGTTCGTGATGTACGTTGTCTACTTCCTCCGGGGCCGATGGAACCCGCTGAACGAAAAAAAGACATGACAGGAGATCCTGTCAGGTCTGTTTTTGCCTGATACATGCTCTCCGGAGCTGAAACGCCGAGGAGGGTCAGGGCATGTGTCAGCGTGATCA
>JAFRDL010000082.1 GCA_017411265.1 Oscillospiraceae bacterium
CGCCGGCACAAAGAGACTGAGCAGGTCCCAAAGGGTGGTGCCGTTGACGTTCAGCTTCATCCAGGGCAGCAGCAGCGTCAGCAGGCAGGCCGCCAGCAGCAGCCAGGCAAAGCCCTTTTTCATCATCGTTTTGCTCATGTCGTTCTCCTTTCTATCTTGGCTCCCTCGTTGAGGGAGCAGTCCGCGCAGCGGACGGAGGGACTTGTACACGGAAGGGACGGGGGATGCGGATTGCCACGACAGTGACGTCGGTCACTGTCTCGCAATGACAGACCTTCGGTCTGCGCGGCCTGCGGGCCGCAGGATCGGGCCGCCGGGGAGCCCATGGCCGGGCCCCTGCGGGGAAACGTGGGTCTGCGCCGTAGGGGCGCTTCACGAAGCGCCCGCAAACGCCCGGAAACGAGGGGTCACGCGGGCGTTTCGGCTCTCGCCCCTGCGGGAAACGTCCGCCTGCGCCGTAGGGAGCTATGCCCTCATGGCTCCGCGCTTCCCTCTTCCCTCTGCCTTGCTGCGGAGCTTGTTTGTCCCGGGCCTCCAACCCCTTCCGTCAGCCGCGGGTGGAGGCAAGGCCGACCCAATGTCGCCCGAACATCTCCTATGACAGCTATAACGGCTTAACACCCCATTACAAGCTGTATGTGATGGTTTTCTTGGAGCGGGGGAGGGAACGCTTCCGACCTCAGCTTCCGTAGACGTAGCCGCAGTATTTACAGTATACCCGGTCTCCTTCAGTGACCCATACATGGGGATCCAACGTATGATAGGGGCTTTTCCACGTCCAACAAACCGAGCAGACCTTCGCGTGACCGTTTCTGTATGTCAGCCACATATCATATTGATGCGGCTTTTTTTCCAGCCACATCCGGTAGTGCCAGCCGCAGATGGAGCATACATATCTGCGTACGCCCGTTGAGGTGCAGGTGCTCTCCACGCTGTTCTCCTCATCCACTACCCAATCGTGGGTGTGACCGTCCCGTCCGGGCGCCTCCGGGTCGATGGGGACGCCGTCTCGCACATAATCCACCTCCCGCCAGGTCTCCTCCGGCGCCGGGCGCTCATTCTCGGGCACATCGTCTGCCGGCCTCTGCGGGAGCGCGGGGGTCTCTCCCCCCTCGCCCAGCACAACTGCCTGCGACAACTCCCGATTCCGGTAGCCGTGCCGATACACCAGCTCAATCTGCACGCTGTGATCCAGATTGTCCAGGATGATCTCCCCGGGAGGCGTTCCGTTTTCTCCATTCCAGTATTTCTCCCCGTCAATGAGCCAGTAATACGGTTCATACTCCTCCGGGTCGATGGGGAGCACGCGGGCCGTGATCGTGCCGCCGGGGTGGCGCTCGCCGGTGGTGGGCACGGTATAGTCGTACTCAAAGCAGACGTCCTCGTACATCCAGCCCGCGGGCTGCCCGTCCTCGTCCACAAACTGCAGGTAGGCGTTGACGCAGGTCACGCGCCGCTCCTCCCGGAGCACCGCCTCCACCTTCCAGACGCCCTCGCTGTCAAATTCCAGACTGTAGAGCCTGCCGCCCGCGTCCACAGGCTCGCCGTTCACTTCCCAGTGATCCACGGTATAGCCCTCGGGCAGCACCGCCCGGGCCAGATAGCGGCCCTCCTCGGTGAGATCCAGGATCTCCTTGCCGTCCACCCGGGCGTTGATCAGCGCGATCTGCCGCACAGTGGGGATCAGCACGGGCTCCTCCGCCTCCGGGCTGGGCTCCTCCGCCTCATCCGCGGGATGGATGCTCTCCGGCCGCTCCGCCGGCATGTGCCGGATCACCGCCGCCGTCAGCAGCACCAGCGCCAGGATCGCCGCCGCGCCGATCAGCAGGGGCTTTTTGGCGCGCCGGGGCCGGAAGCGGACCTCCGCCGCCTTGGCCCTGCCGGGCAGGCCCTTGTCGATGGCCTTCCAGATCCGCTCCTCCGCGCCGGGCGTGGGTCCCATGGGGCCAAATACGCTCTTGACCGCTGCTTCCATCGTCATAAGTCGATCCCTCCTTCCGCTCCAAGACTTTCCCGAAGGCTGTCCCGCCCCCGGCGAAGCCAGGTTTTGATCGTTCCCTCCGGTCGATGCAGGAGCTTTGCCAGCTCCTCCACCGAGTAACCCTCGTAATAATGCAGGTAAATGACCTTGCGGTACCGGTCCGGCAGGGCCAGGACCGCCGCCCGCAGGCTCGTCCCCGCCTCCCCGGGGGCGGGGCGGTTCTCCGCCGTCTCCAGGGGCAGCTCCCTGCGCCTGCTGCGCCGGAGCATGTCCTTGGCAAGATTGGCCGCCGTGAGGATCAGCCAGGCCTGCACCTGGCGCTTGTCGGCAAAGCTCTTCCCGCTCTGGGCCAGGCGCAGAAAGGCCTCCTGGGCCACGTCCTCGCTGTCCGGATGGTTCTGCATGTAGCTGAAGGCCATGCGATAGACCGAGGGCATAAATTCCCGATAGATCGTCCGCAGACTCATGCTGGCGAATTCCAGCTCCGCTTCCATGCGCTCCCCTCTCTTTCTTTTTCAAATACGAAACGCGTGTATCCTTTGTTGCCTCGCGCTCGCGTCAGAAGAAGGCCGCGCCGCTCCGTTCCCGTCAAGCGGGACGAAGCCTGCGCTCCGCTCTCTGCTTCTCTCCGGCGCTTCTCTGTCCGTATAACGGATGAGATGCGGAAAAGGTTTCAACTGTTTTGAAAAAAACAAAAAAATTTGCACGCGGAGCTCGTCCGTGTGCAATTTCAGTTGCTGTTGTGAAAATCAGTAGTCCGTCACGTCGAAGGGGCGGCGCTGAAAGTAATAATCCCGGTCCTCCTCCGTGATCGGGCGGAGCACCCGGCAGGGGTTGCCCGCCGCCACCACCATGGGAGGAATGTCCTTCGTGACCACGCTGCCGCCGCCGATGACCGTGCCGCTGCCGATGTGCACGCCGGGCAGGATGGTGACGCTGCCGCCGATCCACACGTCGTCCCCGATGCTCACGTCGATGCCGTACTCATAGCCGGAGCGGCGGGACTGGGGGTGGATGGGGTGGCCGGCGGTGTAGATGCTCACATTGGGGGCGATGAGCACCCGATCCCCAATGCGGACCCGGCCCACGTCCAGCACCGTCAGGTTGTAGTTGATCTCTACATCCTCGCCGAGGAAAATATTGTACCCGTAGTCGCAGCGCAGGGGCGGCAGGAGCTTCGACCGCTCCCCCAGACCGCCCAGCAGCTCTTTCAGCAGGGCGGGGCGCTCGTCCCAGCGCTCCGGCGGGAGATTGTTGAAGGCCCAGAGCTTCTCCTGGCAGGCGCGCCGCTCCTCGGTCAGCCC
>JAFRDL010000083.1 GCA_017411265.1 Oscillospiraceae bacterium
CGCCGGTCCGCGGACCGGCGACAGATGAGGGCGTTCCCGACCGCGAAGGATGGTTGTTATACCGGCGTGGGGCGGAACACGCTCTCCCCGTAGATCACTTCGATCTCTCCGGCGGTGACGTCCCGCAGCAGCTCCCCCAGCCCCCCGCACTGGCCCTCGGGGGCGGAGAACACCATTTCCACCTCCGCGCCGAAGGACGCGTCCTCGATCCGGGCGCCCCGGTCCTCCAGCAGTCGGCGCAGCCGCTCGTACCGGGCGTAGGAGCAGGTGAAGGCTCCCTTCCGCCAGGGGGTCATGCGGGCGGTCCCCGCGGCGGCCACCGCCAGGCGGGCGGCGTTGGAATAGGCCCGGACCAGGCCCCCGGAGCCCAGCAGGATCCCCCCGAAGTACCGGGTGGTGACGCAGCACACGTCCGTGAGCCCCGCCCCCTGGAGCACGCTCAGGGTGGGCTGTCCGGAGGTCCCTCCCGGCTCCCCGTCGTCGGACCAGCGGAGGATGCTCCCCTCCCGAAGGGCATAGGCGTATACGTTATGGGTGGCGTCGGCATACTGCTTCCGGATCTCGCCGATGAAAGCCTTCGCCTCCGCCTCCGAGGTCACCGGCTTCACATGGCCGATGAAGCGGCTGTGCTTGTCCTCGTATTCCGCCTCGCCGTATCCGGCGGCGGTGAGATAACCCGTCATCGTCTCAGCTCCTCCGTGATCCGCGCCAGCAGCTCCGCCACGCCCTCCCCGGTACGGGCGGAGATGCACACTCCGGCCCGGGAATGGGGCAGCTCCATCAGCACAGGGATGGCGTCGCACTTGTTGTAGACCCGGAGCACCGGGGTGACGTCCGCGCCCAGCTCATGGATCAGCGTGTCGGTGACGGCGGCCTGCTCCTCCCAGTCGGGGGCGGACACGTCGATGACGTGCAGCAGGAGATCCGCATACTGCAGCTCCTCCAGCGTGGCCTTGAAGGCCTCGATGAGATGGGTGGGCAGCTTGCGGATGAAGCCCACGGTGTCGGACAGCAGGACTTCCTTCCGCAGCTCCGGCATCCACAGCCGCCGGGTGGTGGTGTCCAGGGTGTCGAACAGCCGGTCGTTGGCCGGGCTGTCCGAGCGGGAGAGCCGGTTGAGCACCGTGGATTTCCCGGCGTTGGTGTAGCCCACCAGAGCCACCATGGGCATGGCGTTCTTTTCCCGGCGGCGGCGCTGGGTGGAGCGCACCCGGCGCACCTACTCCAGGTCTGCCTCCAGCCCCTGGATGATGCGGCGGATGTGCCGCCGGTCCGTCTCCAGCTGGGTCTCGCCGGGGCCCCGGGTGCCGATGGGGGCGGAGGTGCCCGCCTGGCGCTTCAGATGGGTCCACATGCCCGTGAGCCGGGGCAGGAGATACTGATACTGGGCCAGCTCCACCTGGAGCCGCCCTTCCTTGGTCCGGGCCCGCTGGGCGAAGATGTCCAGGATCAGCCCGCTCCGGTCCAGGACGCGGACCCCCAGCTCCTCCTCCATGGCCCGGGCCTGGGAGGGGGAGAGCTCGTTGTCCACCACCACCAGGTCGCACTCCTGGCTGTCCACGATCTCCTTGATCTCCTTCAGCTTGCCGGCGCCCAGGAAGCTCCGGGGATCCGGGGTCTGCCGGGTCTGGAGCACCAGCGCCACGGCGTCCGCCCCGGCGGTGTCCGTGAGGGCCGCCAGTTCCTCCATGGAGGTCTCGGTGGACCGCTCCGCGCTGTCCATGGACGAGGCCGCGAGCCCCGCCAGAACCGCCCGTTCTCTTTTGATCGTCAAGTCCTGTATGAGTATGCCCTCCGTTACGGTTCTTTCGCTTTCTTTTCCACCAGGATCTTTTCCACCCGCAGGCCGTCCTCGTCCATGGCCAGGACCCGGACCAGCAGCCCGTCGGCATCCAGGGAATCCCCGGCCTTGGGGAAGGCGCCGAACTTCTCGATGGTCCAGCCTCCCGCGGTGGCGCTGTCGGTGGAGAGATCCTCTTCCGGCATGTCCAGCAGCTCCGCCAGTTCCCCGATGGGCAGGTCGCCGTCCACCTCGAAAGCGCCGTCGGGCCGTGCCACCACGTCCTCCTCCACCTCGTCGCTATCGTCCCAGATGTCGCCCACGATCTGCTCCAGCACGTCCTCCAGGGTCACGATGCCCAGCGTCCCGCCGTACTCGTCGGTGACGACCGCCAGGTGCTGCTGGCTGCGCCGGAGCTGATTGAGCACGTCCGGCAGCTTCACGGTCTTATAGATATACAGCGGCTTCATCAGGCAGCCGCGCACGTCGGCGTCCGGGTCGTCCAGCAGGGCGCGGTAGAACCGGTTGAGATGGAGGATGCCGATGATGTTGTCGATGCTGTCCTCGTATACCGGCAGCCGGGAGAAGGAATCGTCCTCCCCGGACAGCAGCAGTTCCTTCCAGTCGGAATCCACGTCCAGGGCCTCCACGTCCACCCGGGCGGTCATCACGTCCATCACCGGGATCTGGGAAAAGTCCAGGGCGGAGAGCAGCAGCTCGCTGCGCTCCTCGTCGATGACCCCCTCGTCCTCCACGGTCTCAATGATGGACTGGAGCTCGGCGGCAGCCTCCTCGGCGCTGTCCTCCAGGTGCTCTCCCTTCAGCGGCAGGGTCAATACCCAGATGAGCCCCTTCACCAGCAGCACCACCGGGGCCAGGAGGATCATACAGGCGCGGATGATCCCGCTGATCCCCAGTGCCAGGCGGTTGGCGTTCTTTTTGGCGGCGATCTTGGGGGCCGATTCGCAGAAAACGATGACGATGAGCGTCATCACCACGGTGGTGAGCACCGAGGCCAGACCATTGTACCGGCTGCCCAGGAGGGCCATCACCAGCACCGTGGCCAGGGAGTCGGAGGCGATGTTGCACAGGTTGTTGCCGATGAGGATGGCGGACAGGGCGTCCTGGAACCGGTCCAGCACGGCCAGGGCCGTTTTCGCCCCCCGGGAGCCCTCCTCCGCGGCGGAGGCCAGGCGCATCCGGTTGGCGGAGGAGATGGCCATCTCGGCGGCGGAGAAGAAGGCGGAGCCGCCCAGCAGCGCCAGCACGGCGATCACATAGAGGGGGATGCTCACGCTTCCTCACCCCCTTCCGCCGGCTCCTCCGGCAGGAGCGTGACAAGGAGCTTCAGGATCCGCCGGTGCTCGATGGCCGCCACGGTCACCCGCAGCCGGTGCCAGGTGAAGCTCTCCCCCTCCCGGGGGATCATATCGAACTGCTCGTAGACCCACTCGCCCAGGGGCTTGTGATCCCAGTCGGTGTCCTCCGGGTCCTCGTAGCCCAGCTCGTCGAAGAGGTCCTCCATGTGCATGTCGGCGCTGACCTCGTACCGGCCGTCGCCCAGGGAGCGGAAGTCCACCTCCGCCACGTCGTCCTCGTCCCAGATATCCCCCACCAGCTCCTCCAGGATATCCTCCACGGTGACCAGTCCCATGGTGCCGCCGTAGTTGTCCGTGACGATGGCCAGGGACAGCTTCCGCCGGTTGAGCTCCTCCAGCAGCTCGTCGATGGAGGCGGACTGGTGGACAAAGCAGGGCTCGTCCAGCAGCGCCCGGAGATCCGGGTACTTTCCGGTGCGCAGATAGGAGCGGATATACCGCCGGATGGACAGCACGCCGATGATGTTGTCGATGGTGCCCTCATAAACGGGGATCCGGCTGTGGAGCTCCTCCCGAAGGAAGGCCAGGACCTTTTCCGGCTCCTCCTCCACATCCAGGGCGGCCATGTCCACCCGGGGGGTGAACACCCGCTCCACGGTGACGTCGCCGAACTCCAGGGCGGAGTGGATCAGCTCCCCCCGCTCCTCGTCCAGCTCGCCCTCGTCGGTCATGGTCTCAATGATGTCGTAGAGCTCGTCCTCGGTGACGGTGACCTCCGGCTCTCCCTTGGAAAGCCGGGAGAAGAACGCCCCGACGGCAGCCAGCGCCCGGGTCAGCGGGGCGAAAAGGCGCATAAAAAAGCACAGCGAGGGCGCGACCGCCAGGGCGCACCGTTCACTGTATCGCTTGCCTATGCTCTTGGGCAGCATCTCCCCGGCAAAGAACACGGCGATCGTACACAGGACGGTCCCCAGGGCCACCCAGCCCGCGCCCCAGCGGCGGGTCACCAGCACGGTGACGAGGGTGGCGGTGGAGATGTGCACGATGTTGGTTCCGATGAGGATCGCCGAGATCGCCTGGTCAAAATGATCCTGGATAAAAAGGGCCTTCTTCGCCCGGGCCTCTCCCCGCTCCAGGCGGGTCCGCAGCCGGATGCGGCTCACGGACGTCACCGCCGTCTCCGCAACGGCAAAATACGCCGCCATGCAAAGCAGCGCCGCAACAAAAAACCAAGACAGCCAACTGTCGCCGTCCATAAAGGGCAATCACTCCAAAAAAAGATTCTCCGCAGGCATTCGCGCCGTATACGTATATAATAGAGTAAAAATAGCATATCCGCCCCGTTCCGTCAAGCCGGGGCCGTTGGGTTTCCCTTTCCCCGAAAAAACGGAGGCGTTCCCCGAAAAGAACGCCTCCGTCTGCGTTTCGCGCCGGATCGGCGGGATCAGTCCCGGTATGCCAGGCAGCGGTCGAACAGCTCCTCCGCCTCTCCGGGGCCCTTTAGGGTGATCCCGGTGACCAGCACCGCCGCGATCAGCCCCGCCAGGAAGCCGGGGACGATCTCGTAGATGCCCGTGGAGCTCAGGAGGGCCAGCCACAGGATATCCGCCGCCGCGCCCACCACGATGCCCGCCGCCGCGCCGGCGAAGGTGAGCCTTCTCCAGTACAGGCTCAGCAGGATCACCGGGCCGAAGGCCGCGCCGAAGATGCCCCAGGCGTTTTCCACCAGGCTCATGATGGTGCCGCTTTTGGGGTTGGAGGCGATCATCAGCGCCACCAGGGCGATGGCCAGCACCACATACCGTCCGGCCCAGAGCATCTCCTTCTCCGAGCTCTTGCCCTGGCGGACCAGGGGCTTGTACACGTCGCTGGCAAAGGCGGAGGACGCCGCCAGCAGCTGGGAGTCCGCGGTGCTCATGGCCCCGGCCAGGATGGCGGAGAGCAGCAGGCCGGAGATCAGTCCCAGCCAGGGGCCGGAGAAGATGCGGCGCACCATGGAGATGAACACCACGCTCCCCTCCTGGTCGTCCCCCAGGAACAGATGGGCCACCACGCCCACCGCCACGGAGAAGGAGAGGATCAGGAAGGTCCAGCCGACACCGATCTTCCGGGCCTTTTTCAGCTCCCCCTGGGACTTCACGGACATGAAGCGGATGATGATGTGGGGCATGCCGAAGTAGCCGAGGCCCCAGCCCATGCCGGAGACCACGTCCTTCCAGTTGGTGAGCAGCCGCCAGTAGCCCGCGTCCACATGGGTCTGGGCGCCTCCCTGGCCGGGGAGCAGCGCCAGCGCCACCAGCGGCGCGATGAGCAGCGCGCCCAGCATCAGCAGCCCCTGGAAGAAGTCCGTCCAGCACACCGCGCTGTAGCCCCCCAGGAAGGTGTAGCCGATGATGATCAGCGCCGCAACGTACATGGCCGTTCGGGCGTTGATGCCCAGCACCGTGTTGAACAGAGTGCCGCAGGCCTTGATGCTGCTGGCGGCGTACACCGTGTAGGCCACCAGGAAGATGACCGCGCAGATCACCTGCAGCGCCCGGTTTTTGGACAGGAACCGGTTGGTGAGATACTGGGGGATGGTGATGGAGTCGCCGCACACCAGGGAGAAGGCCCGGAGCCGGGGCGCCACGAGGATCCAGCTCAGCGTGTAGCCGATGAACAGCCCGATGGCGATCCAGGTGCTGCCCATGCCCTTGAGATAGATGGAGGCGGGCAGGCCCATGAGCACCCAGGCGCTCATGTCCGAGGCGCCCGCGGACAGGCCCGACACCCAGGCGCCCATCTGGCGTCCGCCCAAAAAGTAGTCCTTTTCCCCCGCCGCCTTCTGGCGCAGGAAAAAGATCACCCCGATACTCAGCATGAAGATCAGATACAGGATGAACACGATCAGCTCCGACAAATTCATGTTTCTTCCCCCTCGGCCCTTTACACATTACATATTTTAATGTATAATATGAAGAAAAATAATTGATGGGGCTACGTTACCACATCGTATCCAAAAAAGCAAGGGGAAAATGGATATGGACATAAAAAAATACGAGGTCTTTGAGAAGATCGTCGAATTGTCCTCCCTCACCCGGGCCGCGGAGGAGCTGGGCCTGACCCAGTCCGGGGTGAGCCACATCCTGGCCTCTCTGGAGGAGGAATTCGGCTTTCCCCTGCTGCGCCGCAGCCGGGTGGGGGCCCGGCTGACCCCGGAGGGGGAGCGGCTGATGCCCTACCTGCGGGACATCCTCCGGTCCCAGGAGCAGCTGGAGCAGACCGCGGCGGAGCTCCGGGGCCTGTCCGCCGGGACGGTGCGGGTGGCCACCTTCACCAGCGTGGCGGTCCACTGGCTGCCGGGGATGATGCAGGAGTTCCAGGCCATGTATCCCCGGGTGGAATTCAAGCTGTTCAACGGGGACTATCACGACGTGGACCGGTGGCTCACCGACGGGAGCGTGGACGTGGGCTTCGTCACCCTGCCCACGGAGCTGCGGTGCGAGTGCGTGCCCCTCCGGGAGGACCGGCTGCTGGCGGTGCTGCCCGCGGGGCACCCGCTGGCGGCAAAGGCGGTCTGTCCGGTGCGGGAGGTGCTCCGCGCCCAGGAGCGGCTGGATCAGACCGTGGCGGACATGCGGGGCCTGGCGGCGGGGACGGTGCGGGTGGCCACCTTCACCAGCGTGGCGGTCCACTGGCTGCC
>JAFRDL010000012.1 GCA_017411265.1 Oscillospiraceae bacterium
AGGCCTCTGTGAACGCCGCGGTGGAGCAGGTCCTTGCCGCCGAGGGGCGGATCGACATCCTGGTGAACAACGCGGGCTTCGGCATCTCCGGGGCGGCGGAGTTCACCTCGGTGGAGGAGGCGCAGCGCCAGCTGGACGTGAACTTCTGGGGCATGGTCCGGATGACGCGGGCGGTGCTGCCCCACATGCGCGCCCAGGGGAGCGGGCGGATCGTGAACACCAGCTCCGTGGCGGCGGTGACCCCCATCCCGTTCCAGACCTACTACTCCGTATCCAAGGCGGCCATCAACTCCTTCACCATGTCCGTGGCCAACGAGGTGCGCCCCTACGGGATCACCATCAGCGCCGTGATGCCCGGAGACACCCGCACCGGCTTTACCGACGCCCGGAGCCGCAGCGTGGAGGGGGACGAGGCCTACGGCGGCCGGATCGCCCGGTCCGTGGCCCGGATGGAGAAGGACGAGCGGGGCGGCGCCTCGCCCGCCGGGGTGGGCGCCCTCATCGGGAGAGCGGCCCTCTCCGACACCCACAAGGTATTTTATACCGCTGGGTTCCTCTATAAGCTGGTGATGGTGCTGATGCGCATCCTGCCTGCCACCACCGCCAACTGGATCCTGGGGCTCATGTACGCGAAATAAACGGAAGGAGAACATCGATGAGCGAGACAGATTCCTAGCGGATGGAAGAGCTCTGCGGCATTGTCCGCCGCTGCTTTGCCCAGACGCTGATGATGGACGAGTCGGAGATCGGGGATAGCGCCGATTTCTTTGAGGATCTGGGGGGCGACAGCCTGGACAGCCTGGACTGCGCCGTCCGCCTGGAGGAGGAGTGCGGCCTCTCCCTGCCGGAGGAGCCCTTTTCCAAGTGCCGCTGCGTCCTGGACGCGGCCAGACTGATCTATGAGGTGGAGCAGGGGACGCTGGCGGCTCCCGCGGAAGAAAAGAAGGAGATCCGGCCCATCACCCGGTTCGAGGACACGCCGGAATACGCCGCGTTCCACGCCCGGCTGGATCCCATGGAGGCCACCCACACCAACCCCTATTTCTTCTGCAACGACTCTCCCCTCCGGGATACCTCCGTCCACGACGGGAAGGAGATCCTGAACTTCAGCTCCTACAACTACGCGGGCATGTCCGGCCGCCCGGAGACGATCAAAGCCGCCCAGGAGGCCGCCGCCCACTACGGCTGCAGCGCCTCTGCCAGCCGCCTGCTGGGAGGCGAGAAACCCATCCACAAGGCGCTGGAGGAGGCCATCGCCAAGTGGAAGCACGCCGAGGACGCGGTGGTGCTGGTGGGGGGACACTCCACCAACGTGACCATCGTGGGCAACTTCTGCGGCAAAAACGATCTGATCCTCTACGACGCGCTGGCCCATAACAGCGTCCACGAGGGCACCCGCCTGTCCGACGCGGAGAGCCGTCCCTTCCCGCACAACAACTACGAGGCCCTGGAGACCATCCTGCGCAACGCCCGGGATCAGTACGAAAAGGTGCTGATCGTGGTGGAGGGCGTGTACTCCATGGACGGCGACATCGCCCCCATCCCGGAATTCGTCCGCATCAAGTAGCAGTATGGCTGTTTCCTCATGGTGGACGAGGCCCATTCCTCCTGCGTGCTGGGCAAGACTGGCGGCGGCGTGGACGAATACTTCGGCCTGGAGCCCGACGATATCGACATCAAGATGGGCACGCTGTCCAAGGGCCTCGGCACCTGCGGCGGGTATCTGGCGGGCAGCCACGCGCTGGTGGAGTACCTGCGGTACAATCTCCCCGGCTTTGTGTTCAGCGTGGGCATCTCGCCTCCGCTGGCCGCCGCCACGTTGGAGGCTATCCGTCTCCTGCAGGAGCGGCCGGAGATCATGGAAAACCTCCATCGAAACATCCGCTGCTTCCTGTCCGAGGCCCACAAACGGCATTTCAACACCTGCCTGGCCGGAGAGACGGCGGTGCTGCCCATTCTGGTGGGCGCGGACGAAAACGCCCACAAGCTCTCCATGGCGCTGCTGGAGCGGGGCGTGTTCGTCCCCTCGGCGGAGTATCCCGCGGTGCCCCGGGGCAAGGCCCGGCTGCGTTTCTGCGTGATCTCCGAGCACACCCCGGAGCAGATCGTCACCGCCCTGGACGCCCTGGAGGACGCCGCCGCGGAGCTGGGGATCCGGCTGCCGGAATAAGGAACAATAGCAGTAATAGTATATATGACACACCCGCCGGGGGTTTTCCCCGGCGGGTGTGTCAGTCTGTCAAAACAGCCTCGCAGAGTTTGTGCCCGCAGGCGCAAATGGAGTTGGATCTGTTTTTCCCGGGGACATGCGCATCGGGAAAAACTCTTCTCGGCCCGCAAACGTGCGAATTGGCCGCTGTAAGCGGGCAATGAGTGCGCTGCAGCGGGCCGCAGCCGACTCAAATGAGAGCCCAGCGAAGCGGGTCTCGTTTGTTCGGCTCAGTCGTCCACGCCGATCATGACGGAGGTGGCCTTGATGACTGCCAGGGCCTCCTTGCCGGCGGTGAGGCCCAGCTCGTCAACGGCGTTGTTGGAGATGGTGGCGGAGAAGGCTCCTGGATCTGGGTCTTCATGGTGCCGGAGGAGTCGAAGTTGAAGACCAGATTGACCTCGGGATGCTCAGCTTCGTACATTTCCTTGATCTGGGTCAGCGTTCCATTGATTTCCCTCCAAATATTTTTTTGTTTTCGGGCATAGGGGATGCCGGGGCGGACCCTAAGGGGGGGAGGCCCGCCCCGGCACAGGAGAAAAGATCGCCGGGGACAGAGGAATCGAAGAAAGCAAGAAGGATTATTCTTAAGAAAGAATTATACTTTGATAAGAATATAACATGACGAGAATAGAAATGCAATCCTTTTTTTTACCTTTTTTGAAAGGCGCGCCGAGGGGCCCCGTGTCCCGCGGAGAAAAAAACGCCCCTCCGCGAAAAGCGGAGGGGCGCTGCTGTTGATGGGGTTCAGTGCTTTTTGGCTGCGGCCAGGAGCAGGTCCTCGATCTTTTTCCGATCCTTGGGATCCAGCTCCTCGGTCTTGCCGGAGAAGAAGTCCTCGATCACGCCCAGGTGGACGCCGGTCTTGTAGCAGATCCGGTAGTCGATGAAGCCGACCTTCTCCTTGAGAGCGCGCAGTTCCTGATTATCCATTCCGTTCTCCTTCCATATCGCGGAAACATCCGGCGGGTCGGGCGGTCATTCCACCTCGATCTGCTTGATGTTCATCTCGTTTCCCTGCTGCAGCCAGGTATTGCCGCTGCCGCAGTGGGGGCAGGTCTTTCCGTACTTCACGGTGGGGTAGGTTTTTTTGCAGTCGTCGCACCAGGTGACGGCGGGGATGGTCTCGCAGATGAGCTGCGCACCGTCAAACAGCGGGAACTTTTTGGTGTACCAGTTCCAGTAGTCGTAAAGGTACGAGGTCACGATGCCGGACACCTCGCCGAACTCCAGGGTGACGGAGCCGACCCTGGTCACATGGTTTTCCTCCGCGATCCGGCTGACCTGCTTGACCACGTAGTTGACCAAACCGAGTTCATGCATAGGACAGCCGATTATTTCTTGGCGTTTTTACGCACGAGCTTGGTAGCGATGTGAGCGCCCATGGCTTTGAACTTGTCCTCGGCGGGGATCATCTTGGAGTAGGCGTCGCCCATGGTGCGCTTGAGGTGGATGGCGTCGAACTTGCACTGGACGGTGCACATGCCGCAGCCCAGGCACTTGTTGGTGTCCACCACGCTCCGGCCGCAGCTCAGGCAGCGGGAGGCTTCGGACTTGATCTGCTCCTCGGTGAAGATGAGGCGCTCGTCGTGCATGGTGCGGACCTTGGTCGGATCGATGCCCTTCACGGCCCGGGCGGGCTTGTGGATGGCGTCCACGGGCAGGACGATGTCGTCCTTGTTCAGCGGCGTGAAGTGACGGGTATTCCGGTGGATGGTCAGGGACTGGCCCACGTTCACGAACCGGTGCAGGGACACGGCGCCCTCCCGGCCCATGGCCAGGGCGTCCACCACGAACTTCTGGCCGGAGACGGCGTCGCCGCCGGCGAAGATGTCGGGCTCCGCGGTCTGGAGGGTGATGGGATCGACGATCGCGGTGCCGCGGCGGGTGAATTCCACCTTGGTATCCTTGAGCAGATCCTTCCACGCGGTCTTCTGGCCGATGCAGTAAAGGATGGTGACGCACTCTTCCTCGCAGGTCACGCTGTCGTCGAACTGCGGGTCAAAGCGTCCCTCGGCGTTCTTCACGCTGACGCACTTGCGGAACTTGATGCCGGCGCACTTGCCGTCGCTGACCACGACCTCGGTCTGGCCCCAGCCGTCGTGGATCTCGATGCCCTCGGCCTGGCACAGCTCCTGATCCTCCGCGCCCATGGGCATCTCATCCCAGGACTCCAGGCAGTAGAGCTTCACGCTCTCGGCGCCCTGGCGAATGGCGGTGCGGGCCACGTCCGCGCCGATGTTGCCGCCGCCGATGACCACGACCTTGCCGCTGAGGGGGGCCGCCGTGCCGGCGTTCACGCCCTTGACGTAATCCACGCCGGACAGGACGCCCTCGGCGTCGTCGCCGGGAACGCGGAGCCTGCCGCCGTCCTGCAGGCCGATGGCCACGAAGAAGCCCTTGAAGCCCTCGTCCCGGAGCTGCTGGATGGTGACGTCCTTGCCCACCTCCACGCCGCAGCGGAACTGAACGCCCATCTCCCGGAGAATGTCGATCTCGGCGTTGACCACGTCCTTCTCCAGACGGAAGTTGGGGATACCGGTGGTCATCATGCCGCCGGGAACGTCGGCCTTTTCAAACACCACCGGCGAATAGCCGTAGATGGCCAGGAAGTAGGCGCAGCTCAGACCGGCGGGGCCGGAGCCGATGATGGCGATCTTCTGGTCGAAGGGCTCCCGGGTGGGGGAGACCATGGGAGGAACGTAGCGGTACTCGGCCTTCAGATCCTGGGCGGCGATGAACTGCTTGATATCGTCGATGGCCAGAGGATTGTCCACGGTGTTCCGGGTGCACTCTTCCTCGCAGTACTTTTTGCAGATGGCACCGCAGACGGCGGGGAAGGGGTTGTCCTTCTTGATGAGCTCCAGGGCCTCCCGGTACTTGCCCTCGCTGGCCATTTTGATATAGCCCTGGATGGCGATGTGCAGCGGGCAGGCCGATTTGCAGGGGGCGGTGCCGGTGGGCCAGGTCTGGATCACGCCGTTTTCGTTCTTGTAGTTCCAGTTCCACTTGTCCTCGCCCCAGGTAAGACCGGTGGGCAGCTCCGCCTTGGGGTACTGGATCTCGCCGTGCTTGGTGCACAGCTTCTGGCCCAGACGCACGGCGCCGGCGGGGCAGACCTCCACGCACTTGCCGCAGGCCACGCACTTCTCGGGGTCCACGTCGGAGGTGTACGCCGAGCGGGACATGTTGGGAGTATTGAACAGCTGGGAGGTACGCAGGGCGTTGCACACGCCCACGGCGCAGTTGCACAGACCGAAGATCTTGTTCTCACCGTCGATGTTGGTGATCTGATGGACATAGCCCCGCTCCTCGGCCTTCTCCAGGATGTCCATGGCCTCTTCGTAGGTGATGTCGTGGCCCATGCCGGTCTCCCGGCAGTAGTCCGCGAAATCGCCCACGCCGATGCACCAGTACTGCTCGATGTCGCCGGAGCCCTCGCCCCGGATCCGCTGCTGCTTCCGGCAGGAGCAGATGCCCACGCCGATCTGGCCCTCGTACTTCTTCAGCCAGTGGCTGAGATGCTCGATATCCAGAGACTCGCACTCGGCGGGGATGGCCTTCTCCACGGGGATGACGTGCATGCCGATGCCGCCGCCGCCGGGAGGCACCAGATGGGTGATGCCCGCCAG
>JAFRDL010000084.1 GCA_017411265.1 Oscillospiraceae bacterium
AGGGCCACGGCCTGCCCGGCGTCCAGCCCGCAGTACACCAGCCGCAGAGCGGACAGGAGCCCCCGGAGATCCAGCGCCTTGGAACTGATCTCGCCGCCATCGCACTTCCGGCGGATATCCTCGAAGAGGGCGGCAAACTGGCTCACATACTCCTTCTTCAGCGTGGGGAACTGGGAAATCAGCAGCTTTTCCAGGCTTTCCGGGGAGATCACAGGCATCCGGATGACCAGGAACCGGGAGGCAAGGGCCTCGTTGATCTCCCGGGTACCGGCGTAGCCGTAGTTCATGGTGGCGATGAACCGGGAGGCGGGGTGCAGGTGGATCCGGTCATAGCCCGGCACGTCGATGATCCGCCGGAAATCCAGCGTGGCATGGAGAACGGCCAGGGACTCGTTCTTCGCCATGTTGATCTCGTCCAGAATGCCGAAGCCGCCCTCCTCGGCACAGCGGGATATGGGGCCCTTCCGCAGCCGTACCCGGCCGTCCTCAAAGGTGTCGGCCCCGATCAGGGAGGCGGCGTCCGTGTTGATATGGAAGGACACGTCCCAGGCGGGACGGCCGAAGGCGGCTGCCAGCCCCTCGGCCAGGACGTTTTTGCCCGTGGCCTTGGGTCCCACCAGCAGCAGATTGTCCCCGGCCAGCAGGGAGGTGATGGCCTGTTCCCAGATCTCCCGGCCGTAGTAGGGATAAGCGGGGAAGGGGACGCGCTCGCGGACGCTGTCGTTGACGGGGTGCTCCCGTCGAAATGCCTCCAGCTCCTCCAGGATCCAGGGAGAGACGCCCTCGCTTTTCAAAAAATCCAGCATAATGCTCCTCCGTGAAACATGAGCGGTCAGAAATGCTTCGGCTTTTGGCTTTTTGTTGCCGGCGCTGTGCCGACAACGGAAAGGAGGCGCTGTTTCCAGCGCCTCCCCGGAATGCGTTTGGCGAGAGCCGGACCTTAAGGCTTTCCGACCGGGATGGTCGTAAACTTCCGGAACGCGTTCAGCATATCGTTGAGATCTTCCTCACGGGTAAAACGGACAACTTTTTCCTTGGTCCCGTCGTAGCGGATGACCAGGTAGCAGAGAGATCCGAAGACCTTTCCTTTTTCGTAGAATCCCTTGGAAACGGCCAGCCGCTTGAACACCCGATTGACACGGGAGAGAGGAATATAGTACACGTTGCTCAGTCCGTAGCTGCCGACATACAGTGCCCGCTTACCCAGGGCGCACTGATCGAACGAGCGCGCGTCTTTTTTATCGGCCTTCAGCATTTCCTTGCTGAGGGTCATTTCGCTGAGTGGTCTGGGAGTGAAAAGCATTGGTTCTGACTCCTTACGTCAAAGGGTTGAACAGGATTACTTCTTCAGTCCGGATTTGGCCTGATTGGCCTTCACCAGGAACAGCGCCAGGAACGCGGCGGTGATCACCAGGCCGCCCACATAGGCGATGTTGTGGAAGAAGCTGATGCCGCCCAGGTACAGGTTGCTGCTCAGCACGCAGGTCATCGTGACAGCGCTCATGAACACAGCGGGCACCACGGCGATCCAGGGCTTCTTGCCGTTCTTCACCAGGTACATGGCGGCGGTCCACAGAACGATCATGGCCAGGATCTGGTTGGTGGAAGCGAAGTAGTTCCAAACGGTGTTGTAATCCAGATGGCAGACGATGTAGCCCAGGATCAGCAGGGGAGCAGCCAGAGCCAGGCGCTTCTTCCAATCCTTCTGGTCCAGCTTGGCCCAGTCAGCCACCGTCAGACGAGCGCTACGGAACGCGGTGTCGCCGGAGGTGATGGGGCAGGCGATAACGCCCAGCATGGCCAGCACGGCGCCGAAGCCGCCCATGGTGGTGTAGCAGATGTTGTACACGCAGGCGGACTGGCCCTCGGCCATGGCCTCCTTCAGACCGGTCATCAGTCCGCCGGCCTTGTCGAACAGGGCGATGGAAGCGGCGGCCCAGACCAGAGCGATGATGCCCTCGCAGACCATGGCGCCGTAGAACACCCGGCGAGCCTGGAACTCAGACTTGCAGCAGCGGGCCATGATGGGGGACTGGGTGGAATGGAAGCCGGAGCAGGCGCCGCAGGCCACGGAGATGAACATCATGGGCCAGATGGCGTTTCCGCCGGGGTGACGGTTCTGCAGCGGGAAGATCTCGGGGATGGTGGAGCCGTAGCCCTTGAAGATCATGCCCAGGGCCACGCCGATGGCCATGATGATCAGGCAGATGCCGAACACGGGGTACAGCTTGCCGATGATCTTGTCCACGGAGAGGAAGGTGGCGACGAAGTAATAAAGAATGATGATGACCAGCCAGAAGGAGGCGTTGCCGAAAATGGAGGAGCCGCCCTTGCCGCACAGGTAAGCCAGCAGGCCGGCGGGACCCTTTGCGAACACGACGCCCACCATGAACAGCAGCACCACAGAGAACACACGCATGATGTTGCGCATCACGTTCCCCATGTAGTTGCCGGTGACCTCGGAGATGCTCATGCCCTTGTTCCGCATGGACATGAAGCCGGAAGCGAAGTCATGCACGGCACCGGCGAAGATGGTACCGAAGGTGATCCAGAGGAAGACGCTGGGTCCCCACATGGCGCCGCCCACAGCACCCCAGATGGGGCCGAGGCCGGCGATGTTCAGCAGCTGGATCATGAACAGACGCCATTCCGGCATGACCACATAGTCAACACCGTCCTCCAGGGCGACGGCCGGGGTTTCACGGTCATCGGGCCCGAAGGTTTTTTCCACGACCTTGCCGTACACAAAATAGCCAACGATCAGGATAGCAAGGCATACAAAAAAGCTAATCATGAATGATTCCCTCCTATACTTATTGAGTATAGCGGGCGTGTCGGCTTCGCCCGTTGTGCCCAGAAGCATTATATTCTTTTTTCGACAATATGCAACCTTTTTCGATAGAAAAATCGTTTTCGTAACTCATTTTGTCGAAATAGCATAAAGAAATAGACGAAAATAGTCACTATGAACAAAATGTTAACAGGGGGAGAAAAACCGCCTCCAAAGAAAAAACGGTGGCGCTCCGCCGGGGACTGTGTTATTTTTACCATAGACCTCACAGTTTTTTTAGTTAGACTTTAGGTTGGACCTGTAAACTGTAAGAAACGGAGGTGATCGACGTGCGGATCCTGCTGGCGGAGGATGAGCGCTCCCTGTCCCGGGCCATCTGCGCCATCCTGCAGAAAAACAACTACTCGGTGGATGCGGTCTACGATGGGCAGGAGGCCCTGGACTATCTGGAAAGCGCCAATTACGACGGCGTGATCCTGGACTGGATGATGCCGAAGAAGGACGGAATCCAGGTGCTGCAGGCCATGCGTGCCAACGGGAACACCACGCCGGTGCTGTTCCTCACCGCCCGCTCGGACGTGGACGACAAGGTCCTGGGTCTGGACAGCGGCGCCAACGACTATCTCACCAAGCCCTTTGCCACCCGGGAGCTTCTGGCCCGGATCCGGGCCATGACCCGGTCGGGCGCGGGGCAGACGGATTCCCGCCTCCGCTTCGGCAACGTGACGCTGGACTGCGCCTCCTATGAACTCTCCGGGCCGGCGGGCAGTTACCGGCTGGCCAACAAGGAATTCCAGATGATGGAGATGCTCATGCGGCAGCCCGCCAAGCTGATCTCCACCGAGCGCTTCATGGACCGGGTCTGGGGGTATGACAGCGAGGCGGAGCTGAACGTGGTGTGGGTGTACATCTCTTACCTGCGGAAAAAGCTCGCGGCCATCGGCGCGGACATCCGCATCAAGGCCCAGCGGAACGCAGGCTACTGTCTGGAGGAAGGGGAATGATACGAAAGCTTCGCGCCCGATTCACCGCCGCGGCCATGCTCTCCCTCTTTATCGTGCTGGCGGTGCTGATGGGGGCGGTGAACCTCTACAACTACCACCGGATCGCCCGGGAGGCGGACGAGACCCTCTCCGTGCTCAGCGAGAACAGCGGCCGTTTCCCGCTGTGGATGACCGCAGGCCGTCCCGTCGGCCCCGGGGAAGGACGGGATACGGGATCCGACTGGTATGCATCCCCGGAAGAGGAGCCCCCGGAAAAGCCTTGGAGCCGGAGACAGGGCGCCTCCGTGGAGCTGCCCTTTGAATCCCGGTTCTTCTCTCTGGTCACCGATGAGGACGGCGAGATCTGCGAGTGGGATCTGGACAACATCGCCGCCGTGGACGAGACCGAGGCGGCTTCCCTGGCAAAGCGCGTCCTCTCCTCCGGGAAGGCCGTCGGATACATCGGGCAATACCGGTATGCCGTCATGGAGCAGGACGGCGGCGCCCGGGTCACATTTTTGGACTGCTCCCGCTCTCTGTCCAACTTCCGCACCTTCCTGCTGGCCAGCGTGATCGTCTCGGCGGCGGGACTGGGAGCGGTGCTCCTGCTCATGCTGTGGCTGTCCGGGCGGATCACCCGGCCTATCGCCGAGAGCTATGAGAAGCAGAAGCGGTTCATTACCGACGCCGGCCACGAGATCAAGACCCCCATCACCATCATCGACGCGGACGCGGAGGTCCTCTCCATGGATCTCCCCGACAGCGAATGGATCGACGACATCCGTCTTCAGACAAAGCGGCTGACGTCCCTTACCAACGACCTCATTTTCCTCTCCCGGATGGATGAGGAGAACATGAAGGTCCGGCGGATGGATTTCCCCATCTCGGATATGGTGAACGAAGCGGTGCAGTCCTTCCGCTCCCGGGCGCTCCGGGAGAACAAGGATCTCCGCACGGAGATCGAGCCCATGCTCACCTTCTGCGGAGAGGAAAAGTCTCTGCGCCAGCTGGTGAACGTGCTCACGGACAACGCCGTGAAATACTCCCCGGAGGGGGGAGAGATCACCGTGGAGCTGAAACGGACGGGGAAAGGCCTGGCCCTCTCGGTGACCAACACCTGCGAAAATGTGCCGGAGGGCGATCTCAACGACCTGTTCGACCGGTTTTACCGGGCGGAAAAGTCCCGGAACTCCCAGACCGGCGGCCATGGCCTGGGCCTCTCCATCGCCCGGGCGGTGGTGGCGGCGCACAAGGGGAAGATCACCGCGTCCTCCCCCGCGGAGCACACCATGCGCTTCGACGTGCTGCTTCCGATCAAAGGGGACCCGCCGGGACGGTAAACGCCGCGAGGCTTTCCCGGACGGCAGAAAAATGCGCCTCTCAAAGGGAGGCGCATTTTTTTGTTGACAAAGTGTATATATTATGATATATACAGCATAGACAATATATCCTTTGGCCAAAGGAGAGATCGTCACCTTGAAAATCATCATCCGCAGTCAGTCGGAGCTGCCCATTTACGCCCAGATCGCGGAGCAGATCCGGGAACAGATCCTTACCGGGACTATCCCGGAGGGAGCGGTGCTGCCCTCCATCCGGGCTCTGGCCCGGGAGATCGGCGTGAGCGTCATCACCACCACCCGGGCCTACGGGGATCTGGAAAAGGAGGGCTTCATCGCCGCGGTCCAGGGGACGGGGACGGTGGTCCTCTCCCGGGACAACGAGCTGCTCCGGGAGCAGTATCTCAAGCGGGTGGAGGACAGCCTCATGGACGCTATCTCCACCGCCCGGACGGCGGGACTGGATAAAAAGGAATTGTTCGACGTACTGGAGGCCCTCTGGGCCTCGGAGGAAGAGGTGTAAGGACATGGAACTGCTGGAAGTTCGGGGCATTACAAAAAAGTATGCCAAATTCACGCTGCGCGATATATCCTTCTCCCTGCCCGCGGGCTATATCATGGGCTATGTAGGCCGGAACGGCGCGGGGAAGACCACCACCCTCAGCGCCATCACCCGTCTGATCCGCCCGGACAGCGGGACCGTGACCATCGACGGGCTGCGGTTCGAGGACGACCCGATCGCCTACCGGGACAGCATCGGCTACATCGGGGACAGCTCCTATTTCCCGCGCCGGATGACGCTGCGGGATATCCGGACCGTCCTGAAGGATTTCTATCCCAGCTTTGACGCTGCCGCCTTTGATGCGCTCGCCGAAAAATGGGAGCTTCCGGACAAGGCGCAGATCCAAACCTATTCCCGGGGGATGAAGGTGAAACTGATGTTCGCCGCCGCTCTCTGCCGGGAGACGAAGATCCTGATCCTGGACGAGGCCACCACCGGCCTGGATCCCCGGGTGCGCCGGGAGATCCTGAAGCTGCTGCAGGACTACATCGCCGACGGGAAGCACAGCGTCCTTTTCTCCACCCATATCATGGAAGACCTGCAGGACATCGCGGACTATATCTTTTTCATCGAGCGGGGAGAGAAGGTGTTCTGCGAGCCCAAGGACGATATCCTGGAGAGCTATCTGCTGGTGAAGGGCGGACCGGAGGAGCTGACACCGGAGCTGGAGAGGTTGCTGATCGGCGTGGAAAAACACGACTATGGGTTCCAGGCTTTGTATCCGACGGACAGCGCCCTGGCCCTGCCGCCGGCGCTCTCGGCGGAAAAACCCACCATCGACCAGATCGTGGTCCACATCCTGGAAGGGAGGGAGTAAGATGCGCATCTTGAAATTTGCCCATCTGGACTATCTGAAGACCAGCCGGATGAACTATATGCTGCTTCTCTTTCCCATTCTCGCCGCCGTCATGCTCCTGGCCTCCGCAGATGGCTCGGCGCTGTTTGCCGTGGGGTACTGCCTGTTCGCCGGGATCGTCCTGGCGGCGTTTCCCTACAATCTGACCAGCGAGTCTGAGCGGGGCTTTCTGCAGATGCTCCCGGCCAGACCGGGAGAGGCGGTTTTGGGCCACTTCCTCTATGGCCTCTGTATGGTGCTGGCCTCCTTTGCGGTGGGTATGCTGGCGGTAGTGATCTGTCATCTTGTCCAGCCGGCGCTGACGATCCTCCGGGTGGACGGGACGGATGTCTCCGGACTGTACCTGGCGCTGATCGGGGTGGCGCTCCTGTTCACCGGGCTGCAGTCCCTGCTGATGACGGCGCTCCGGCTGGAGAACATCCACCTGGTCCAGATTATCCGGATCGTTCCCGCCTTTGTGTTCTTCTTCGGGTTCAACAAAGGGCTGGATATGACCGAAGCCATGCCGGACTTCGGGATCGGCCCCGGGCTTGCCGCACTGGGAGCGTGTCTGGGGATCTATGGACTCCTGGCTCTGATCAGCCGGGCCATAACGATCCGCCGGGGAGAGTAAAAAAGACGCGTCTTTGTTTTGTCGACCGGACAGGAAGCCCCCGGCGGTAATCCGCCGGGGGCTTCCTGTCCGGAAAGCGTTGCTGCCAGCGATGGGAGCAGCGCTTTTTGCATGGGGGGCGCCATTGTTCCGATCCGTTCCGTGCCGGAAAGGACCGTCATTTGACCTCGTATTTCCGGATCTTGTCCATATCCACCTCGATGCCCAGACCGGGGCCGTCCGGCACTATCAGGCAGCCGTCCTCGTATCGAAAGGGCTTTTTGATGATGTCGTCGGTATACCAGTGGGCCGCCACTTTCGTCTGCTCCATACCCTCGATGTGGGTGATGGGGAACACGGAGGCGAGATCGATATTGCGGGCGCAGCAGGCCATGTGCAGATTGGCGGCGTTGCCTACGCCGAATTCGCCGGAACCATTCACGTTGCAGCGGATACCGGCGTTTTCCGCGATCCTGGCAATGGTGCGGGCGTTATAAAGCCCGCCGGCTTTGGTGGTATAGATGGAGATGTAATCCGCGGCGCCAAAGCGGACGATGTCCAGCGCGTCGGCAATGGTCCAGCAGCTCTCATCCGCACAGACGGGGCAGCGCAGCCCCTGCGTGACCTGCCGCATCTGCATCAGGCCCTCCACCGGTTGCTCCAGGTACTGGAGGTCGTATTCGTCCATCAGAGTGCCCCACTTGATCGCCTCCTTGGGAGAGGGATAGCCCTGGTTGGCATCCACCAGGATGTGGATGTCCGGCCCCAGCGCCCGGCGCAGCCTTTCCATCAGCACTAGATCCCGCTTGACGTCCAGGCCTCCTTTCATTTTGATGGTCTTGATCCCCTCGGCGCAGGCGGCAACGGCCTCCTCCACGGCAGCATCCACATCCATGACGACGCCCAGACTGTGAGCGATGGGGATGGCACGGCGGTACTGCCCGCCCAGGAGCATGTATACCGGCTTGTCCACCGCTTTTCCCATGATGTCATAGAGGGCGATATCCACAGCGGCCTTGGCGTAGTTGTATCCGCGGATGGCCAGATCCATTTTCCGGTGGATCCTGTCGATGTCGAAAGGATCCATGCCCTCGATGGCGGGAAAGAGGTTCTGCCGCATCACCACCCGGGTAGTTCCGGCGGACTCCCCGTAATAGCGGCCGATATCGCCGCCCCACTCGGGCATGGCGGTGGCCTCGCCGAAGCCTTCGATCCCAGCATCGGTCGTGATCTTCATGATCGCGTAGCCCTGGCCCACGTCCACGGTGCTGGACGCCCAGGTGTGCTTGCGCCGGGTGGGGATGCTCACCTCGTAGATCTCGTATCCGGTGATCTTCATTGCGCTTTTTTTCCTTTCTGAACGAACTTCAGGACCTGCTCCACACTCAGCCCGGCGATGCCCATTTTTTCCAGATTTACCCCCTCCGCGTGGTAATCTCTGCCGGTCATGGACTCGGCGGCGACGACCAGGGCGTCCGTCAGAGGGACGGCGACGCCGGCCAGATGGCCCAGTTCCGAGATGGGGAGAAGCCCGGAGCCCATATCCTCATGCATATAGCGGTGATCCAGCGAGGGGGGAGCCTGGATAAACTGGTTGGCATAGCTCTGCTGGCAGGCCAAATAGGGATCATTTGCTTCTGCGGCTTCCGCTGTCGTACTTCCTGCGTTGAAGAACATCGTGCAGAAATTCACCAGGGAGAGTCCATACGCGGCGGCGACGGCCATGCGCTCATCGTCCAGCACGCGGATCACGCGACCGACGGCGGGAGTGATGCCGTCATAGTAAAAGCGGAACTTCCCTCCGGTGGACTCGATCCAGCCGGCGTTGAGAATGACGCCGGGGGGATGAAACACGGCGTTGATGTTGCTGAGAGACGTCTCCAGCACATCCCGGGCTGTGAGGATGCGGGGGTAGGCCTGCCGTATCACGGCAAGGACTTCCTCCGTTTCCTGCGCGGGAAAGACTCCGACGGAGACGGCTTTGTCCGCGCTGCTCACGCGCACACGGTTTCCGGCGGTTTTACGGGCGATATAGCTCAGGGTGTTCGCCTCGGCGATCCTGCCCCGCCCCAGGATGTGGGCTGCCCGGAGGGCGCCGCCGGAATGCCCGGGATTCATATAAAGGATCGTCTCGGGGGAGAGGTGCTTTTTCAGCTCCGAAAGGTATTTTTCGTGACCGGTTCCGGGGACGTTCATCATCACCAGTTCCGCGCCGTCCACCGCGGCTCCCATATCCGAGGTGATCAGCGCCGGTTTGCAGCGGCCCTCGCCCCAGACGCCCTCGTATTCCAGAACACCTCCCGCGTCGTTCAGCGAATTGACTCTCTCGACGGAAAAGGAGAACAGGGAGACCCGGTGTCCCCGCATAGTGAGATCCACAGCGGAGGCAAATCCGCCATGCCCACCGCCCAATACGGCGATCTTCATGATTTGACCTCTTTTCTCAATCCGCGCGGATGACGGGCAGGTGATCGTAGGGATGTCTGGTGCCGGTGATCATTTTATGGCCGTCTGCAGTGACAAGTATCTCATTCTCCAGCTGGAAGCCCTCGGTCTCTGTGCAGTGGATGGGCTCGATGCAAAGGACCATGTTTTCCCGGAGGAGAGTATCCTTGTAGGGATTCAGATACGGTTCCTCATGGAGCGTCAGACCGAGACCGTGTCCCAGAAAGGCGATGGGCTCGAAGCCGCAGCTCTCAAACTGCGTCCGAAATTCGTTATAGACCTGCATGCTGCTGATCCCGGGACGGATTTTGGCAATGGCGTCGTCATGGCATTTTACCAGCTGGGCGTATATGTTGCGCTGACGCTCGTCCGGCTCACCCACCACGGCCGTCCGGCAGCAGTCGCAATAATAGTTGTTTTTGATGCCCATCATGTCGACACGGACCAGGTCGCCGCGGCGCAGGACCCGATCGGTGGGGGCCCCGTTGAGCTGGATGCTCCGTTCACCGGAGGCCACCACAGGCATATTCAGCTTGTCTCCCTTGATCTCGTTGAAACCCTTGACGAGCATGTTGTAGATGTCCTTTTCGGTCATGCCGGCCCGGGCGCTGGCAAAGGCGTTGTAGATCACGTCCTCGATCCGGCTGCCGAATTCCAGGATCCGCTCCACCTCAAAGGGCATCTTCACCAGACGCATCTCCTCATAGATGGGATCGGCGTTGACGAACTCAGCCTCCGGCAGCTCCCGGCGCAGGATCTGCCAGTCGGTGGTGGGCAGATAGCTCAGTTCGATGCCGATGCGCCTTTTTTCCATGCCCATCTTCCGCAGTATGCCGACGGCAAGGGCGATGGGGCTCTCCGTGAACTCGTTATAGGAAGTGATCTTGTCCTGAGGCATCCAACTCTGCATCCGCATGATGGGCTCTTCGATGTTGACCACGATGACCTCCGGCTCGTGATCCCTGGTGACGATGTGAATGACCTCTCGCTGACGGACCGTGACCTGCGTGGGGATGGAGGTACCGGTGACATAGGTGATGTTTTCCGGCGTCATGGTGACAAGGGCGTCCAGACGATGCTTTTCCAGCATGTGGCGCTGGAGTTCGGTGATCTCTTTCATGGGGGACACTCTCCTTTTCTGATTGTTGGTATTTCATATGCGAGAGAGCACTTGAGAAAACGAAAAAGGGAAATAGATGGGATGAATGATTGAATTCCAGCAACCGGGAGGATCAGGAGGTCAGTTCAATGGCGGTCCGCGTGCTGGCGAGATGAGCGGCGTATGCCTGCTTGACCTGGTGTATATCTCCCGAGCCGAAAGCATTGGCGATCTCGAGATGCTCCCGCAGGGACTGTTTTACCCGTTCCGGTTGATTAAAGAGCACTTTCCGTTCGTCATAGATCCCGCCGGTGAGGGCCACGCAGATGTTGGTAAGCAGCTCGTTCCCGGCGGCTTGACGGATGATGTTGTGAAAGAGAAGGTCATGCTGCAGCATCTTTTCGTTGGTCAGATCGGTCCGGCCGGCTTCCGCCACACAGTCCTTCAGCTGCCGTCGGATCTCCTCATACTGACTCTCCGGGATCAGGTCGATGGCCCGCAGGTCCAGAGCTTCCCGAACCGTGATCATATTGAAGATCTCCGTCTTGTGGACGGAAAGCCAGAGCACAGAGTGTTCCCCGGGTTCCAGGCCGTCCTTGAGAAGATAAATACCGCTGCCCTGGCGGATCTCCACCACACCGATGGCCTCCAGGGACTTCAGCGCTTCTCTCAGGGAGTTTCGGCCTACTCCGACGATCTTCATCATTTCCCGTTCGGTGGGAAGCTTATCCCCGGCGGAGAGATCCTTCTCGGAGATATATTTTAATATGCTGCGGAGAGTGGGGCTCTCCTTGAAGAATAAACCGTTGGTCACAGACACGGGCACCTCCGGATAATTGATCCTACCAATTCAGCCGCAATATACCATATCTTCTTTTGACTGTCAATGACAAATAAGCAGACAAAGCGCGGGGGTTTCTTACCGCGCAGAGATTCAGCAGCGGACAAGGGTATCACAGCGGGGACCGCAGGAGCTTTTCTGGCAAGCGGAGGACCCGGCTGCCGGTTGGCAGACGGGTCCCCCGCTTACGTTTGCTGCACGCAGGTATGCTTTATCTGGAGACCTGGGACCGGACGCCGGTGGGCGTATAGCCAGCTTCGGCGATAACGGCCTTCACCTTTTCCGGATCCAGCGCCTCTTTGGAGACGATCCGGGTGAGCTTTTCCTTGTGGCTGGAGCTGACGCTCTCCGGGGCGAAGGCTTTTTCGATCGCCTCGTTCACGTGCTTTTCGCACATGGGGCACATCATTCCGTCCACATTCACGATGGTTTCAAACATGGGTTTATCCTCCTTTATGGTTGTTTCGTTCGTAGGTATGCCGCCCAGATCCGGGGGCAGGACCACTTCTTTTTTTGCCCGCCTGTCCCGGGAGGCGTCATGGAGCCGGAAAAGATTGAGCCGCAGGGCGTTGGTGACCACGCAGAAGCTGGACAGGCTCATGGCCAGCGCGCCGAACATGGGATTCAGCGTCCACCCGAAAACCGGGATCCACACGCCGGCGGCCAGGGGGATGCCGATGATGTTGTAGATGAACGCCCAGAACAGGTTTTCCCGGATGTTCCGAAGAGTGGCACGGCTGAGCCGGATGGCGGCGGGCACGTCGGTGAGCCGGCTGTTCATCAGCACCACGTCCGCGGCGTCGATAGCCACGTCGGTCCCGGCGCCGATGGCGATGCCGATGTCCGCCCGGGTGAGGGCGGGGGCGTCGTTGATGCCGTCGCCCACCATGGTCACCTTGCCCAGCTCCTGCAGGCGGCGGATCACCGCCTCCTTGCCGTCGGGCAGGACGCCGGCGATCACCGTGTCCACGCCGGCCTGGGCGCCGATGGCCCGGGCGGTACGCTCGTTGTCGCCGGTGAGCATCACCACTTTGATGCCCATGTTCTGCAGCTCCCGTACCGCCTGAGGCGCCTCTTCCTTGATGACGTCCGCCACGGCGATGATGCCCAGCAGCTTTTCGTCCCGGGCGAAGAACAGCGGCGTTTTGCCGTTCTCCGCCAGTTCCTCCGCCTGACGGCGCAAAGCGGAGGAGACGGCGGCGTGCCGGGAGATGAAGGCCAGATTGCCGCCCCGGAGGGAGGCGCCGTCCAGCCGGGCGGAGAGCCCGTTCCCGGGAAGAGCCTGGAAGTCCGTCACCTCCCGCAGGGGGAGGGAGAGGGCCGCCTGCTTTTCCATGACAGCCTTGGCCAGCGGATGCTCGCTGCGCTGCTCCAGCGCGGCGGCCAGGGACAGAAGCTCCGTTTCGGAAACGTCCCCGCCGGGCAGAATATCCGTGACCCGCGGCTCACCGCCGGTAATGGTGCCGGTTTTGTCCAGCACGACGATCTGCATCCGCCCCGTCTCCTCCAGGGAGGCGGCGGTCTTGAAGAGGATCCCGTTTTTGGCGCCCAGGCCGTTGCCCACCATGACAGCCACAGGGGTGGCCAGTCCCAGGGCGCAGGGACAGCTGATCACCAGCACGGAGATCCCCCGGGCCAGGGCGTAGCCGAAGCTCTGTCCGACCAGAAGCCAGACGACGGTGGTCACCGCGGCGATGGCGATGACCACGGGGACGAACACCCCGGCCACCTTGTCGGCGATCTTGGCGATGGGCGCCTTGGTGGCTGCCGCATCGCTGACCAGTCGGATGATTTGAGAGAGGGTCGTGTCCTCGCCCACCCGGGTGGCCTCGCAGCGGAGAAAACCGGACTGATTGATGGTGGCGGCGGAAACCGGGTCCCCCTCGCTTTTGTCCACGGGGATGCTCTCCCCGGTGAGGGCCGCCTCGTTCACGGCGCTGCTGCCCGAGAGCACCCGGCCGTCCACGGGGATGCTCTCCCCGGGCCGGACCACAAAGACGTCTCCCTTCTGCACCTGATCCACAGAGACGGTGACCTCGGCCCCGTTCCGCTCCAGTACGGCGGTCTGGGGGGCCAGGCGCATCAGCCCCTTCAGGGCGTCGGTGGTCCTGCCCTTGGACCGGGCCTCCAGCATCTTGCCCACGGTGATCAGCGTGAGGATCATGGCGGCGGACTCAAGGTAGAAGTCCATCCTGTACTTCTCCACGGCGGCCATGTTCCCGTGGGCCTGGGCTCCGGTCAAGGCAAAGAGAACGTACACGCTCCACACCAATGAGGCCAGGGAGCCCAGGGCCACCAGGGTGTCCATGTTGGGGGAGCGGCGGACAAGACCCTTGAAGCCGCTGATGAAGAACTTCTGGTTGATGACCATGACGATGGCCGCCAGCAGCAGCTGCACCAGCCCCAGGGCCACATGATTGCCCTCAAACCAGGCGGGGAGAGGGAAGCCCCACATGCTGTGGCCCATGGAGAAGTACATGAGCACGACAAGAAAGCCCACGGAGGCGATGAGGCGTTTTTTCAGCCGGGGCGTTTCGTGATCCTCCAGGGCCGCGGCGGCGTCGGAAGCCGATACTCTTTCTTCCACGCCTCTCCGGGAGGCACCGTAGCCCGCCTTTTCCACCGCGGCGATGATCTCGGCGGCGGAGGCAGTGCCTTCCACCCCCATGGAGTTGGTGAGCAGGCTCACCGCGCAGGCGGTGACCCCGGGCACGGCGTTCACCGCCTTCTCCACCCGGGTACTGCAGGCGGCGCAGCTCATGCCGGTTACATTGTACTGTTCCATCGATCTTTGTCCTTATTTCATCAGTTTCTTCAGCAGCTCCGTCAGTTCGTCCACCACCGTGTCGTCTCCGGCGCGGATGTCCCGCACTACGCAGGAATGGATGTGGCTGGACAGAAGCTCCCGGTTGAAGGCGTTCATGGCCGCGGAGACCGCCGCCGACTGGGTGAGAATGTCCGCGCAGTAGGCGTCCTTTTCCAGCATGCCCTTGATGCCCCGGATCTGTCCCTCGATCCGGCTGAGCCGGTTCATCAGACGCTTTCTCTCCGCCTCGGAGCGTTTCGTGGTACGGCAGCAGCAGGTTGTCTGTTCATCCATGGGATCATCTCCTTCAATATACCCTGTGGGGGTATTTTCATTATATACCCTCAGGGGGTATTGTCAAGCCTTTTTCCCGGAAAAATTCCTGCCCTTGCATTCGGGGAAAAAAACCTGTAAAATAAATCCAATCTCTTGGGAGGCAATCCGATGGCCCTGAACACATCTCCGAAAACAAGACGCTGGATCAGCGTCGTCATATTTGTGATCCTGCTGACGGCCAACGTCTTCACCACAAAGCTGGTAGACGACTGGAACTACGGCTACAGCTTCGCCACCGGGGCGCCCCTTGTCTCCCTGGCGGACATCGGACCATCCATGCGCGCCCACGCCATGGAAATGAACGGACGTATTTTCGCCCACGCGCTGGTCCAGACGATGGAGATCGTGCCGCCGATCCTGTTCGACGTCCTCAACGCGGCGGTGTTCGTTGCCCTGCTGTGGATGCTGTATCGCATCTCTCGCCGGGAAGGGGAAGAGAATGCGCTGCTGCTCGCCGTATTGTTCGGCGCCGTCTGGGTCTTTACCCCGGTGTTCGGCCAGGTGTTCCTTTGGATGGACGGGAGCTGCAACTACAGCTGGGGCGCCTTCGCGGCGATTTGCTGGCTGTACCCTTATCTGCGGAGGTTCCTCCGTCCGGGGGAGAAGGGAAAAAACGGGAAGTGGGCGGCCTGGTGCGTGCTGGGCTTCTTTGCCGGGGGGTATCAGGAAAACACCGCCGTGGCCAGCATCTTTATGGCTGTGCTCCTTCTGTTGCTGACACGCATATATAAGAAGGAGAAAACCGGACCGCTGCCCTGGCTGAGCATCGCCGCGGCGATGGGCGGACTGCTCTATATGATGACCCGTCCCGCAGAGAGCCTGAAGGGCGCCGGCGAGGGAAATCTGTCCGATCTGGCCGGACGCCTGATCACGGCGCTGGACGTGTATTCCCGGCTGAAGCTGCTGGTCTTCTTTTTTGCCGCAGCCTTTGTGTTCTGCTGTATCCGGAAAACCGACCCGGATCGTCGAATCCTGGCCGTGGTTTTCCTGTTGGGCTCGCTGTGTTCCAACTTTGTCATGGCTTTTGCCGCATGGTATCCGGCCCGCTGCATGCTGTTCCCGACTCTGCTGCTGATCGTGGGCTGCGCCGTCCTGTTCGCGGATATTTTTTCCGGAGGGAAGAAGACGGCCATGCTGTGTGTCTCGGCGATCCTGGCGACGGCTCTGCTCTACAACGGACTGTTCGGAATGGCGGACATCGTGAACACATGGCGGTCTGTCCGGGCCAACGAGCGCGCCATTCTCGAGGCGCGGGACGACGGGATCATGGATGTACGGGTCCCCATGGTCAAGATCTATACGCAGTACAGCGCTCTTTTCGATCTGAAGTACCTGGATACGGAGGATCCCAGTTCGTGGCCGAACCGCGCCATGGCAAGGACCTTGGGCGTTGACTCCATCATTGGGTATTGGGAGTGATGATATAATGAAAACGGTATCGGTGATCCTCCCCGCCTGTGAGGAGGAGGGCAACATCCTCTCTGCGGCAGAGAGCCTGTCGGCGGTTTTGAAGGCCACGGACACGGACTACGAGTTGCTTTTCGTGGACGACGGCTCCCGGGACAAAACCTGGGAGCGGATCCGGGAGGCATCGGCGGCTGACCGGCGGGTCCGGGGGATCCGCTTCAGCCGGAATTTCGGCAAGGAGGCCGCCATGTTCGCGGGGCTGGAGGCAGCGAGAGGCGACTGCTGCGTGGTGATGGACTGCGACGGGCAGCATCCGGCCTCGGTCCTTCCGGAGATGCTCCGCCTGTGGGAACAGGGCTATGAGGTAGTGGAAGGGGTCAAGGAGACCCGCGGCGCAGAGAGCGCCGCCCACCGCGCCGCGGCGGGGATCTTCTACCGCTGGATCAGCCGGGCCACCGGGCAGGATATGGCGGGAGCCTCCGACTTCCGGCTCCTGGACCGGAAGGTGGTGGATGCGCTGAACCGCCTGCCGGAGAGGAATGTGTTTTTCCGCGCCCTGTCCGGCTGGATGGGGTTCCGGCGGACGACGGTGACCTATCCCGTGGGAGAGCGGACGTCCGGCAGCAGCAAATGGAGCACCCGGGCGCTGATCCGCTACGCCGTTACCAACATCGCCTCCTTTACCTCGGCGCCGCTCCACATCGTTACGGTGCTGGGCCTGCTGATGCTGCTGGTGGCTGTCGTCTTTGGGGTCATCGCCCTGGTGCAGAAGCTCGCGGGAGTGGCCCTGGGCGGCTTCACCACCGTGATTTTGCTGCTGCTGTTCATCGGCAGCATCCTGATGGTCAGCCTCGGCATCATCGGCTACTACATCGCCCGGATCTACGAGGAGATCAAGGGCCGTCCCCGCTACATCGTGGCGGAGGAACTCGGGCCGGAGAAAACCGAATAAAACGCCTGGACGGACCGCCCCGGGGATCATTCCCGGGGCGGTTTCCTTTTGTGCGCATAATCCGGCCCGAATCGCCGATACTGTGGAAAAGGAGCTGATAACATGGAACTCAATCAAAGCAAAACGCGGCAGAACCTGATGCGGGCCTTTGCCGGGGAAACCCAGGCCTGGGCCCGATATACCTTTGCCGCCCAGAGCGTCCGCACCCAGGGCTTCCCGGTGCTGGAGCGCCTGTTCCGGTATACGGGGGACCAGGAGAAGGAGCACGCCGGGATCCTGTGGGGGCTGCTGAAAACCGCCGGGACGGAAAGTGTGTCCGCCCCCGGGGACTACCCGGTGGATCTGCAGGGCGACGCGCTCTCCCTGCTGCGCGCCGCGGCTGCGCATGAGCAGGCCGAGGCGGAGGAGATCTATCCCGCCTTTGCCGCGGAGGCGGAGCGGGAGGGGTTTGGAGACATCGCCCTCCGCTTCCGTCAGCTGGCGGCCGTCGAGGGAGTACACGGCGAGCGGTTCCGCCGCCTCGCCGAGGCGATGGAGCAGGGGAGCCTGTTTTGCTCCGACGGTCCGGTGCCGTGGATCTGCCTGAACTGCGGCCATGTCCTCACCGGGACGGAGCCGCCCGCCGCCTGTCCGGTCTGCGCCCATGAGCAGGGATTTTTTGTCCGGCTGGAGCTGTCTCCGTTCCAATAAGCCCTTGTACCGGGATAAACCCTGTGCTATACTGGGTTTAATCCTGAGCGGAGGAGGTCCGGAAGATGCTCGTGTCGACAAAGGGGCGCTACGCCCTTCGGATCATGATCGACCTGGCCCAGCACAGCAACGGGGAATACGTGGTACTCATGGATATCGCCCGGCGGCAGAACATTTCCGAGAAATACCTGGAGGGGATCGTGGCGTCCCTCAGCCGCCTGGGCCTGCTCCAGGCCCAGCGGGGCCGGGGCGGAGGGTACCGCCTGGCCCGCGCGCCGGAGGAATACCCCGTGGGAGAGATCATCCGATCCTCGGAGGGTCATGTGGCCCCCGTTTCCTGTCTGAAGACGGAGAAGATCGATTGTCCCCAGGCGGATGAATGCATCACCCTGCCCATGTGGCGGGAGCTGGACCGCCGGATCGACCGGTTTCTGGACAGCGTGACCCTGGCCGACCTGATCCATGGAACGATCCCCGTGGAGCCGTGATCCCGGCTCCCGCGGGGATTTTGCCCGTTGACAGGGACGGGCGCGTGTGGTATAAAAATAAACAGACAAAAAATATATGTTTATATCCGAAAGGAGCGATCCCATGTTTGTCTATGCGGACAACGCCGCCACGACAAGGGTGAGCGAGGCGGCCGTCCGGGCCATGCTGCCGTATCTGGGCACCTGTTTCGGCAACGCCTCCAGCCTGTATTCTTTTGGCCAGGAGGCCAAAGAAGCCCTGGAGAACGCCAGGGCGACGGTGGCGGGCTGTCTGGGTGCGGAGCCCCGGGAGATCTATTTCACCTCCGGCGGCAGCGAGAGCGACAACCAGGCCATTTTTTCGGCGGCGGCCCAGGGCAGGAAAAAGGGGAAAATGCACATCATCTCCACCGCCTTTGAGCACCACGCCGTGCTGCACACCCTCCGGCGGCTGGAAAAGGAGGGGTTTGCGGTCACCTATCTGGACGTCCACGAAAACGGCGTCGTCACGCCCGAGCAGGTGCGGGACGCCGTCCGGGAGGACACCTGCCTGGTGACCGTCATGTTCGCCAACAACGAGATCGGCACCATCCAGCCCATCCGGGAGATCGGCGCGCTCTGCCGGGAAAGAAAGGTCCTGTTCCATACGGATGCCGTCCAGGCGGCGGGTCATCTGCCCATCGACGTAAAGGCGGACAACATCGACATGCTCTCCCTCTCCGCCCATAAGTTCCACGGCCCCAAGGGCGTGGGAGCGCTGTACGTCCGGCGCGGCGTGACGCTGCAGAATCTCATCGAGGGCGGTGCCCAGGAGCGGGGGAAGCGGGCCGGAACGGAGAACGTGGCCGGGATCGTGGCGCTGTCTGTGGCGCTGAAGGACGCCTGCGACCACATGGCGGAGAACGCGGAAAAGGTCTCCGCTCTCCGGGACCGGCTGATCGAAGGGCTCCTCCGGATCCCCCACTCCGCCCTGAACGGGGACCGGGAGCGCCGGCTCCCCGGGAACGTGAACTTCTGTTTTGAGGGCATCGAGGGAGAGAGCCTTCTCCTGCTGCTGGACGACGCGGGGATCTGCGCCTCCTCCGGCTCCGCCTGTACCTCCGGCTCTCTGGACCCCAGCCACGTGCTGCTGGCCATCGGCCGCCCCCATGAGGTGGCTCACGGCTCCCTGCGCCTCTCTCTGTGCGAGGAGAACACCCCCGAGGACGTGGACCACATCCTCACGGAGGTCCCCCGGATAGTGGAATACCTCCGGAACATGTCCCCGGTGTGGAAGGATCTGGTTTCCGGGAAAAAACAATTCATGCTTTGATCAGGAGGGACCGTCATGGCTCTATACAGTGAAAAGGTATTTGACCATTTCAAAAATCCCCGGAACGTGGGGGAGATCCCCGACGCGGACGGCGTGGGCGAGGTGGGCAACGCCAAGTGCGGGGATATCATGAAGATGTATCTGAAGATCCGTGACAATGTGATCACGGACGTGAAGTTCGAGACCTTCGGCTGCGGCAGCGCCATCGCCTCCAGCTCCATGGCCACGGAGATGATCAAGGGCAAGACCATCGAGGAGGCCCTGGCCGTCTCCAACAAGGACGTGGTGGACGCCCTGGACGGCCTGCCTGCCCACAAGCTCCACTGCAGCGTGCTGGCGGAGGAGGCCATCAAATCCGCCGTACAGGATTACTACGAGCGCAACGGCATCCCCTACGACAAGAGCCAGTTCCCCGTGATGGAGGACTGCGAGCACTGCGGGGAGCACGAGGTGCGCATGGTCTGATCGGTTCCGGATAAAACCGATGGCCTCAGCGGTGCTTACAGGAGAATCGGATCATATAAAGAGGGCCCCGGAATTTTTTCCGGGGCCCTCTTTGTTTCGACTCACGGCATGGAAGGATCTGCCAACGTATCATAATACGCGAACCAGATCACATCTCCCTCCGACAGGCCGGAGAGGATCTCTGTGCGCAGACCGTCGCCGTTTCTCCGACTGCCGGCCCGTTGTCGGTCACCAGGATAACGGCCTTGCCGTTGACAACGGAATCCACCGCGCCGGTATACTCTTTGCCGTCGGAAAGGAGAACCTGGACCGTATCGCCGGGAGAGAGCGCAGCCGTGTCGATCTCCACCGCCATATACCCGTCCAGGGAGAGCATAGCCAGAGCCCCATTCTCGTACATGCACCGGGCTACGGTATCTCCCTTTTGGGCGTAGATGATCTTGACCCGCCCGGCGACGCCGGCGGGAATGAGGCTGTCCACCGTATCCGTGCTGGCGGATGCATTGTTCGTGTCCAGTTCGCCGATCTCCTTCTGCAGGGATGACATGGCCTTCATGACAGAGGCGGTATCCACCATGGCCAGCACGTCGCCCTCGGAAAAGGTCTCGTTGGCGGAAACCAGGATCTCCTTGATCTGCACGTTGGCCGGGACCGTCAGCGTATCCTCCGTCACATTCACCAAGGTGCCGGAACCGGACACCTGGGTGCTGATGCTGCCCACGGAAGCCTGAGCAGAAGCCACGTCCCCGATGCGGGAGGCAAACTGCTGCGTCACCCGACGGCGAAGGAACAGAATACCCGTGACCGCCAGTGCCGCCGCGATGGCCAGCACGACAGTGATCGTTATGATACGGCGACGTCTTTTTCTCTTCTTGGATCGGCTCAGCGCCTCAAACAGGGTATCGTCTCTCTTGGCGTTTTCATCCATGGCGAGATCTCCTTTACAAACCTGGTTTCCGGCTTGAGATCGATTATTGCGCGGCAAACTTAACATTTACTTAAAAACGGCGTCGTTCATCAACAATTTGATCCCGCGCACCTCAATGCCGGGGGAGCGCAGTATTGCCCGCAAAAGAAAAACGATGTATAATATTAAAATAAAAAGGGGGTGTTTCCTGTGCTTTTGAAAAAGAAGGAGGCGGCTCTTGCCCTGGCGCTGGTGGGGATCGTATCCGCGGCTTGTCTGAAGGGGATGGTGGCGGTGAGCCGCCGGATCGAGGAGAAGAGGAAGAAAAAGTAAGACCTTCGGTTTCCTCTGCCGGGCAGGGACGGCGTTTACAAAATTGCTGCCCGGGTGTTATAATTATTTGATTGCAAAGGGGGGCGAGGAAATGCGGGATCTTCGGGACAGGCTGTATCTTTCCACTACGGCGTCGGACGCCCCGGCGCTGGCGCGGGAGTACGGACTGGGGCTGGAGATCGCGGAATTCTGCACCGCCTCCAACATGGACCGGGATTTCGCCGCGGCGGACGGGCAGGTCCGTGCCGCTGTGCAGGGGGTGGATCGGCTGACCTTCCACGCCCCCTTTAACGAGCTCTCCCCGGCCGCCATCGACCCGCTGGTGAAGGAGATCACCTTCCGGCGGTATCGGCAGGCCATCGGCCTGGCGCCCCGTTATGGGGCGAAGAAACTGGTGATCCACTCCGGGTTTATCCCCCGGATCTATTTCCCGGCCTGGTTTTCGGCCCAGTCCGTGCCCTTCTGGCGGGAGATCCTGAGGGATACGCCGGAAGACATGACGCTGTGCGTCGAAAACGTGATGGAGAGCGGCCCGGACATGCTGCTGGAGATCGTACAGAGCGTGGACGACCCCCGGTTTCGCCTGTGTCTGGATGTGGGCCACGCCGCCTGCATGGGAACGGATATGGATCCGGAGTCCTGGATCCGGGCCATGGGGCCGTGGATCGCCCACGTTCATCTCCACAACAACGACGGCATGCAGGACCTGCACCGCCCCCTGGGGGAGGGCGTGCTGGATATGGAGGCGATCCTCACGGCCCTGGAGGAGCGCTGTCCGGACGCCACGCTGACGATCGAAAACATCCGCGCCGAAGACTCGGTCTGCTGGCTGCGGGAGAGAGGATACATTTGATGGAAGCACTTTCGCTGCAGGAACAACTCAACCGCGTCATGCGGGACATCCGGCCCCTTGACGGGGACGCCGTGGACAGGGCCCGCCGCTGGCAGGAAAAGCTGGCCAAGCCCCCCGGCAGTCTGGGAAAGCTGGAGGACGCGGCGGTGCGTCTGGCCGGGATCACCGGCCGGCTGAAGAACGAGATGTCCAAACGGCGGATCGTCGTCCTCTGTGCCGACAACGGCATCGTGGAGGAGGGGATCGGCTCCGCCCCCCGGACGGTCACCGCCGCCCAGGCCGCCAACATGACCCGGTATCTCACCGGCATGTCCTCCATGGCCCACGCCTTCGCCGACGAGGTGCAGGTGGTGGACGTGGGGATCGCGGATCCCTACGACGCCCCCGACGTGCTGGATCGGCGGATCGCTCCCGGTACGAAGAACTTTCTGCACGGCCCCGCCATGACCCGGGAGGAGGCCCTCCGCGCCATCCTGCTGGGCGTCGAACTGGCGAAGCAGGCCGCGGAGGAGGACGTCTCCGTCCTGGGCGTGGGTGAGATGGGCATCGGCAACACCACCACCTCCTCGGCGGTCCTGTGCGTCCTTACCGGCCTTACGGTGGAGGAGGTCACCGGCCGCGGCGGCGGCATCACGGACGCGGCGTTCCTGAAAAAGAAATCCGTCATCTCCCGGGGGCTGGCGCTGAACGCGCCGGATGCCTCCGACCCGGTGGACGTCCTCGCCAAGGTGGGCGGGCTGGACCTGGCGGCCATGTGCGGGGTGTACCTGGGCGCTGCCCGGTACCGCCTTCCGGTGGTGATCGACGGACTGATCTCCGTGGTGGCGGCTTTGTGCGCCAAACGGCTTTGTCCTCTCGCCTCGGAGTACATGTTCCCGTCTCACGCCTCCTTTGAGATCGGCTATATGGTCGCGGCGCGGGAGCTGGGGCTGGAGCCCTGGTTCCTGCTGGGCATGCGCCTGGGGGAGGGGAGCGGCTGTCCTCTGACCTTCCGGGTGCTGGAGGCTGTGTGCGCCTACACCAACCACATGGCCACCTTTGACCAGGCGTCCATCGACGACGGGTATCTGGACGATATCCGGGGAAAGGACTGTTTCACGGTATGACGGTATTCATCTCCGGCGGCTGCAAAAACGGGAAATCCACGCTGGCGGAGCGGACGGCCAAGGCGCTGGCCGGGGACGGACCGCTGTATTATATCGCTACCATGATCCCCCACGACGAGGAAGACGAGGAACGGATCCGCCGCCACGTGGCGGCGCGGGCCGGCATGGGCTTCATCACCCTGGAGCAGGGGCGGGACATCCTGCAATGCCTCTCCCGGGCCCGGGAGGGAGGCGCCTTCCTTATGGACAGCGTCACGGCGCTGCTGTCCAACGAGATGTTCCGGCCCGGCGGCGTGATGGACTGGAACGCCGGGGAGCGGGTGGCGGATGATCTGCTCCGGTTTGCCCGATCCTGTGGGAATGCGGTGTTCGTCAGCGATTTCATCTACTCCGACGCGGGCCGGTATGACGAATACACCGAGGCGTATCGCCGGGGCCTGGCCCTGTGCGACAAGACGCTGGCCCGGGCCTGCGACACGGTGGTGGAGGTCTGCTCCTCCAACTTCATCCTGCATAAGGGGGAATTGCCGGTATGAAGCGGATCTTCACGGCGTTTTTTATGGCCTGGGGCATGTTCTGGATCGTCCCCTGTCCGCTGAAGCGCTGGGATGAAGGCGCCCGGATCGGCATGCTGCTGTTTTTGCCCGGGATCGGCCTCCTCATCGGCGCGGTATGGGCGCTGTGCGGAGCGGGATTGAACGTCCTCTTCCCGGAGGGGAAGGGCGTGCTGTTCACCGCCGGGGTGATGACGGCGATCCCCTTCGTCCTCTCGGGCTTCATCCACCTGGACGGGTATATGGACTGCGCCGACGCGGTGCTGTCCCGCCGGGATCTGGAGACCAGGCGGCGGATCCTCAAGGACTCCCACGTGGGCTCCTTTGCGGTGATCGCCCTGGCGCTGCTGTTCCTTCTGGAATTCGCGGTGCTGGGGGAGGGGCGTCTGGCCGGGCGCCGGCTCTGGTGCCTGCCCTTCGTGTGCGCGGCGTCCCGTGCCTGGTCCACCTTTGCGGTTTTGTATCTTCGTCCGCTGCCCGGGAGCAGCTATGAGCGCATGTTTTCCGGCGGCGTTCCCGCTGCGGCAAAGACGGGGGCGGCGGTCATCCTCGCCGTGCTGGCGGTCCTGCCGGTATGGATCTTCGGCCGCTGCGGACTGTGCGCCGTGATCGGAATGGCGGGCGCGGCGCTGACGGTGGCCTATGTGCGCCGCGATCTGGGCGGTATGTCCGGGGACGTGTCCGGAGCCGGGATCACGGTGGGAGAGCTGTGCGCCCTGACGGCGCTGGCGTTCCTGTAAACCCTTCAAAGGAGAGATACCATGGATCTGATCATCGGCGGCGCCTTCCAGGGCAAGCTGGACTACGCCCGGAACGCCTTCGGCCTCCGGGAGGAGGAGATCGTCACCTGCACCCCCGACAGCGAGCCGGACTGGAACGCCCGGTGCCTCTGCCGGGTGGAGGACTATGTGCTGGACTGTGTCCGCCGGGGCGTTTCCCCGGAGGAGAAGTTCCGTCCGGACGCGGTGCTCGTCGGCCGGGACATCTTCTGCGGCGTGGTGCCCATCGACCCGGAGGAACGGGCCTGGCGGGAGGAGACGGGTCGTTCTGACTCCCGGCTGAGCCGCGGCGCGGACAGCGTGACCCGGCTCTTCTGCGGGATCCCCCAGAAGCTGAAATGAAGAACATCTACCTTCTTCGCCACGGCCGGACCGATGCCAACGACCGGCACCTCTACTGCGGCGCCACGGATCTGCCCCTTTCGCCGGGCGGGCGGGAGGCGTTGGAGGAGCTGCGCCGTAACGGCGGCTACCCGACGATCGACCGCTGCCGGGTGATCACCAGCGGCATGCGCCGCACCGAGGAGACCCTGTCGGCGCTCTTCGGCGCGATCGAACACGCGGCGGAGCCCGCCCTCCGGGAGGTGGACTTCGGAGCCTTTGAAATGCGCGGCTACGAGGAGCTGCAGCACGACCCCGCCTATCGCGCCTGGTGCGGGGGAGACAACCGCCGGAATGTTCCTCCCGGCGGGGAGAGCGGCGCGGCGATGGAGGAACGGGTGCTCCGCTCGTTCCGGGCGCTGGCGGAACAGGAGGGGGACCTTCTTCTGGTGATCCACGGCGGCCCGATCTCCGCCGTCATGGCGGCGCTGTTCCCGGAGGAGGAAAAGAACCTCTATGAATGGCAGCCCCGTCACGGGACCGGATACGGGATCCGTCTGGACGGGGATAAAAAAACGTGGTATCCTATTCCCATGGGAGGCGAGAAAATGGCGGAAAAGAAAAAACCGTACTGGGAAGGAAAGCATTTTGCGTTTTTCCAGAACCGGGAATGCGAGTATTTCCCCTGTCACAAGACGGACAAACCGGAGGATTTCAACTGCCTGTTCTGCTACTGCCCGCTGTACGCCCTGGGGGACCGGTGCGGAGGCAATTTCCGGTTTTCGGAGAAGGGCGTCAAGGACTGCACCAACTGCATGATCCCCCATGTCCGGGAGAATTACGGCCGGATCCTGGAGAAATACCCGCTCATCGGCGAGCTTGCGTCCCGGCGGAGCGGAGAGGAAAAAAAGAAGGATTGAATACGTCTGCTTCCAGACCTCACGGCGCCCGATGATTTCCGTCGGGCGTCGTTTTTTTCTCTGAAAATCGGTAAAAAAATGGAAAAAAACAAGAAAAAATCTGCATTTCCCCTTGCTCTTTTCCGCGGAAAAGTGGTATAATCTCTATGTATCAAGAGTATGTTCGGGGAAGTATGCACTTGTGCGGGGAAAGACCCGCGAAGCGACGGGAGGTGTGGGATGTTTTCCATCGGCGATACGGTCATGTACGGCGGTACGGGGGTCTGCGTCGTGGAGGATATCACGACGATGAAGCTGTCCGGCATGGATAAACCGAGGGAGTACTATGTCCTGCGCCCCAAATACCAGTCCGGGATCATCCAGACGCCTGTGGACGGAACCAAGATCCCCATTCGACCGGTGCTGACCCGGTCCCAGGCGGAAGCTCTGGTGGATACCATACCGGAGGTCACCGCCATCATATGTACGGATAAAAATCTCAGCGCCCTTCGAAACCATTACCAGCAGCAGCTGAGCTCCTTCGACTGCGTGGATCTGATCCGCATGACCAAATCCATCTACGCCAAAAAGAAGGATGCGGAGAGCCGCCAGAAGAAGATCGGCATGACGGACGAAAAATACCTCCGACGGGCGGAGGACCTGCTCTTCGGCGAGCTGGCGGTGGCCCTGGACATTCCCCGGGAAGCCGTTACGGCCTATATCGCCGAACGTCTGGGCAGCAGTATATCGGATTGACACTCCCCGGATCGCCTGGCGATCGGGGGAGTTTTTTTGCCCCGGCGCTTGACGCATGGGGAAGGGAGACCTATAATCAAGCCATAAAACATCATCGGCGTCCCGCCGATTGGGAGGTTATGCAAGTTGACCCGAGAAGAAAAAAAGTGGCTCCGTATCGCGGCGTGCCGGGTGCGCCAGGGTGTCATTGAGGCCACCCACAGCGCCAAGTCCGGGCACCCCGGCGGCAGCCTGTCCGCTGCGGACGTTCTCACATATCTCTATTTCCGCCGGATGCGTATCGATCCCGCCGAACCCCGGTGGGAGGACCGTGACCGCTTCGTCCTTTCCAAGGGCCACGCAGCGCCCGGGCTCTATTCCACGCTGGCCAACCGAGGGTTTTTCCCGGTGGAGGAGCTCAAGACCCTCCGGCGCGTTGGCAGCCGTCTCCAGGGCCATCCCAATATGAACCTCACCCCCGGCGTGGATATGTCCACAGGCTCTCTGGGCCAGGGCGTTTCCACCGCCGTCGGCATGGCGCTGGGCGCGAAGAAAAAGGGCAGCGGCGTCCGTGTTTACGCCCTCCTCGGGGATGGCGAGATCCAGGAGGGCCAGGTCTGGGAGGCCATGATGTTCTCCGCTCACTACAAGCTGGACAACCTGGTGGTCATCGTGGACAACAACAATCTCCAGATCGACGGGGCCATCACCGAGGTCATGAGCCCCTATCCCATCGACAAAAAGCTGGAGGCCTTCGGGTTCTTTGTGCAGAATGTGGACGGCCACGATTTCGACGCTCTGGAGGCAGCGTTCGACGCGGCGGAGGCGGAAAAGGGACGTCCCTCCGCCATCGTGATGAAGACGGTCAAGGGCAAGGGTGTGTCCTTCATGGAAAACCAGGCGGGCTGGCACGGCAAGGCGCCCAATGACGAGCAGTATCAGGCCGCCATGGATGAGCTGGCGGCGGCGCTGCAGAAAGTGGAGGCGGAATGAGATGGCGGATGTGATAAAGATCGCGACCCGCGACAGCTACGGCAACGCGGTGACCGCCCTGGGGGCGGAGCACGAGGACATCCTGGTTCTGGATGCGGACCTGGCCGGGGCCACCAAGACCGGCATTTTCAAAAAGGCGTACCCGGACCGCCACATCGACTGCGGCATCGCCGAGGCGGATATGATCTGCGTGGGCGCCGGGCTTTCCACCATGGGCTTCGTGCCCTTCTGCTCCACCTTCGCCATGTTCGCCGCGGGACGGGCCTTCGAGCAGGTCCGGAACACCGTGGGTTATCCCCATTTGAACGTGAAGATCTGCGCCACCCACGGCGGTATCTCCGTGGGGGAGGACGGCGCTTCCCACCAGTGCTGCGAGGATTTCGCCCTCATGCGCACCATCCCCGGCATGGTGGTGATGTCTCCCTCCGACGACGTGGAGGCCAAAGCAGCGGTAAAGGCAGCCTATGCCCACCAGGGCCCGGTATATATCCGCTTCGGCCGGGCGGCAGTGCCTGTGATCCATGACGAGGACGGCTTCTCCTTCGCCATCGGCAAGGCGGAGATCCTCCGGGAGGGCACGGACGTGGCCCTCATCGCTACCGGTCTGATGGTGGCGGAGGCGCTGAAGGCGGCGGAGGCGCTGGCAGAGCGGGGCATCGACGCCCGTGTGATCAACGTATGTACCATCAAACCTCTGGACGAGGAGGTCGTCCTGGCCGCAGCCCGGGAGTGCGGGAAGCTGGTCACCTGCGAGGAGCACAGCATCATCGGCGGTCTGGGCGAAGCCGTTGCCTCGCTCACCGCGGAGAAATGCCCGGTAAAGGTCCGCCGCGTCGGCGTGGAGGATGTCTTCGGCCATTCCGGCCCGGCGGCGGCTGTGCTGGAGGAGTTCGGCCTCTGCGCCGCCCACATCACCGAGGCGGCGGCGGAGCTGGTCGCGGAACGCTGAATACGGTTTTTCAGGGGGAGAAAACATGCGCTGCAAAGTGACGGTAAAGTTTTCCAACAGCGACGACCGGAATTCCCTGGGCTTCGGCCGGGGCATCGTGCAGCTGCTGGAGGGCGTGGAGGAGCTGGGCTCCATCAACAAATCCACCAACGCCATGGGCATGGCATATTCCAAAGCCTGGAAGATCATCAACTCCATCGAAAAGGAGTTCGGCATCCGGCTGATCGACCGGGACGGAGCCAGAGGCTCCTGCCTCACGGAGGAGGCGCGGACCTTTATTGCCCGGTATAAGGAGGCCCTTGCCGCGGCGGACGCGGCGGCCCAGAACGTATTCCGCCAATACTTCGAGTAAGGATCCATGCTTCACAAAGCCCGCGCACAATGTGCGCGGGCTTTCCTGTACGGAAAAGCATTTTGCATTGACAGGAACGCTTCCCGCGTGATAATATTTCAGAGCAAGAATAAAGAAGAGGTCTTCCTTCATGGATCTGGATCGGAGCCGCCAGTATCGGCGGAGGTTTTGGATATTGGGTCTGGCGTTTGCGGCGGTGTTTTTTGCCTCGTTCCTGCTGGGCCGGTATGCCGTGGCGCCCGGGACGCTGTTCCGGGTGCTTTCCCACGCGATCCTTGCGCCGGTGCGGCGGCTTCTCGGCCTGGAAGCGGCCGTCCCCACCTGGACCGGCACGGAGCAGTCGGTGATCCTGAACATCCGTCTGCCCCGGGTCGCCCTGGCCGCCGTCGTGGGCGCCGCGCTGTCCGCCGCCGGCGCTTCCTACCAGGGGATGTTCCGAAATCCCATGGTTTCTCCGGATATCCTGGGCGCGTCCAACGGCGCGGGCTTTGGCGCCGCGCTGGGCATCCTCCTTTCTTTCGGGTATTTCGGCATTACCCTCAGCGCCTTTCTCTTCGGCGTGGGGGCGGTGGCTCTGGCCTGGCTGGTGAGCCGGGTGAGCCGGATGAACGCCACGCTTTCCATGGTCCTGGCCGGGATCGTGGTGGGATCTCTGTTTTCCGCCGGCACGTCCTTTGTCAAGCTGGTGGCGGACACCAACGATCAGCTCCCGGCCATCACCTACTGGCTCATGGGTTCTCTCGCCTCGGCGAAAAAGAGGGACCTGCTGTTCGCGCTGATCCCCGTGATCGTGGGCACGGTGCCCCTGCTCCTTCTGCGCTGGCGGATCAACTTCCTTACGCTGGGGGAGGAGGAGGCGAAAAGCCTGGGGATCAACACCACCCGGCTTCGGCTGGTCATCGTGGCCTGCGCCACGCTGATCACCGCGGCCAGCGTGGCGGTCAGCGGTCTGATCGGCTGGATCGGTCTGGTGATCCCCCATTTTGCCCGGATGCTCTTCGGCCACGACTACAAGCGGCTTCTCCCGGCATCCATGCTGCTGGGAGCCACGTTCCTGGTGGTGGTGGACAACATCGCCCGGCTGGCGGCCGCCAGCGAGATCCCTCTGGGGATCCTCACCTCCTTTGTGGGGGCGCCGGTGTTCGTCTGGCTGATGGTGAGGGGAGGTGCTGACCGTGAGCATTGAGATCAGCGCCCTGAGCTTCGCCTACGGGGAAACGCCCGTCCTCCGGGGGATCGACTTCACCGTTCCCGACGGGGAGAGTGCCGCGGTGCTGGGACCCAACGGGGTGGGGAAGAGCACCCTGTTCCGCTGTCTGCTGGGCTTCCTCGACCCCTCGGAGGGGTCCGTCCGGGTGAACGGAAAGGACATGCGCTCCCTGGACCGCCGCGCCGCCGCCAGGGAGATCGCCTACATTCCCCAGTCCTGTGTCCCGTCCTTCAACTACACGCTGCTGGAAGTGGTGCTGATGGGGCTGAACAACCGGATGGGGCTGCTGGAGTCGCCCAAGGCAGAGCACAAAAAGGCGGCGCTGGAGGCGCTGGACAGCCTGGGGATCGCGCACCTGGCCTATCGCGGCAGCGGGAAGGTCAGCGGCGGGGAGCGGCAGCTGGCGCTCCTGGCCCGCGCCATGGTGCAGAACGCCCGTGTCCTGGTGATGGACGAGCCCACCGCCAACCTGGACTGCGGCAACAGCGCCAGGGTCATGGAGCGGGTGATGAACCTCACCCGGGAGGGGTACACCGTGATCTTCTCCACCCACGACCCCAACCAGGCCTTCCGGTATGCCCACCGGGTGCTGGCCATGCAGGGAGGAAAGGTCCTGTCCGCCGGTCCGCCGGAAACGGCGCTCACGGCCCGGACGCTCACTCAGCTGTACGGCGTACCCATGGCCGTCTGTCCCGTCACCGTGGAGGGACGCACCTTCCCGGTCTCCGTTACCCTTGGCGGGGAATAGAATTGCAATAATCCGAAAGGTATGGTAAAATACCTTTCGGATTTTTTGCAGCACGGAAGGAGTTCGTCATGAAGTTTTGCGATATGCCATATGTCCGCCCGGATACGGACAGGATCAAGTCGGACCTGCAGGCGCTGACCCGCCGCTTGACCGAGGCCGGGGATTACGCCGAGGCCAAAGCCGTTTTTATGGAGAAGGAAGCGCTGACGCGCTCTTTGAACACGGCGTCTGTCCTGGCGCAGATCCGCCACGACATCGACACCCGGGACGAGTTTTACGACGGCGAGACCGCCTTCTGGGATCAGACCATGCCGGAACTCCAGGAGTACGACCAGGCATGGACACAGGCCATGCTGGATTCTCCCTGGCGGAAGGACTTCACGGCGGAATTCGGGGATCTGATGTTTGTCAACGCGGAGATCGCCCGGAAAACCTTTTCCCCGGAGATCATCCCCGAGCTTCAGCGGGAGAACGAACTGACCCAGGCCTACGGCAAGCTGATCGCCTCCGCGAAGATCCCCTTTGAGGACGGGATCTACAACCTCTCTCAGATGACCCCCTTCAAAACCGACCCGGACGACGCCCGGCGTCTGGCCGCCTGGAAGGCGGAAGGCCAGTGGTATAAGGACAACCAGCCCGAGCTGGACCGGATCTACGACGAGCTGGCCCATCTCCGGGACGCCATGGGGAAAAAGCTGGGTTACGGCGGCTACACCACCCTGGGCTATTACCGCATGGGCCGCAACTGCTACGGCCAGGAGGACGTGGAGCGCTTCCGTGCCGCGGTGCGCAAGTATCTGGTCCCGGTGGCGGACGGGATCTACCGCACCCAGGCGAAGCGGCTGGGAAAGGAATACCCCATGAGCTTCGCGGACAACGCCCTCATGTTCCGCAGCGGCAATCCCCGCCCCTGCGGCAGCGCGGACGACATCCTGGCCCAGGGGGACAAGTTTTACAACGAGCTCTCGGCGGAGACCGGCGAGTTCTTCCGCGCCATGCGGGAGAACGAGCTGATGGACGTTCTCTCCAAGGAGGGAAAGACCGGCGGCGGCTACTGCACGGATCTGGGCGACTATCGGATGCCCTTTATCTTCGCCAACTTCAACGGCACCCAGCACGATGTGGAGGTGGTGACCCACGAGGCCGGCCACGCCTTCGAGGCTTGGCTGAACCGGGACCGGGTCCCGGCGGAGTATATCTGGCCCAGCATGGAGGCCTGTGAGGTCCACTCCATGTCCATGGAATTTATGGCCTGGCCCTGGGCGGATGGGTTTTTCGGGGACGATACCCGGAAATTCCGCTACAGCCATCTGGCCGGGGCGCTCTGTTTTATCCCCTACGGCACCATGGTGGATCATTTCCAGCACGTGATCTATGAAAAGCCCGACATGACCCCTGCGGAGCGCCACGACGTCTGGAAGGAGCTTCTGGGCGTGTATATGCCCTGGGTCCGTCTGGACGGGGAGATCCCCGTGTACGGCGAGGGCCACGGCTGGCAGCGGCAGATGCACATTTACCAGATGCCGTTCTACTACATCGACTACTGCCTGGCTCAGACGGTGGCCCTGGAGATCTGGGCCATGTCCCAGAAGGACTTCGCCGATGCCTGGGAGCACTACATGGCCTACACCCGGCAGGGCGGTACGCTGGTCTTCACCCGGCTGCTGGAAAACGCCGGTCTGGATTCCCCCTTTGACGAGATCTGTCTCCGGCGGGTGTGCGAGACGGCCAGCGAGTGGCTGGGGTCCTATGATCTCAGCGGGATCGAATGAGAGGCGGGAGGAAGAAAAACTTCATACGTTTGCTGGCCTGCGTCCTTCTGCTGGCGCTTGGGATGTCTTTGGGGGCCTGCGCCCCCCGGATGAAGCCGGCCCGCACCGCAGACGGAAACAATCTGTTCCGGCTGGGGTTTTCCGGCACGCCGGATTCCCTGAACCCCTATGCCGCCGGAAACGAAGAGGCCGCGGCTGTGCTGTCCCTGCTCTATGACACCCTGTTCGCCCGGGACCTGGAGACGGGGGAGTACGGGGCCTCCCTCTGCCGGGAATGGACCGTGACGGACGGCGCCGCCCGGGGCGGCAGGCTCTGGAAGCTGACCCTGGCGCAGGACGCCTACTGGCACGATGGAGAGCTGGTCACCGCATCGGACGTGGAGTTCTCCCTCCAGTCCATGAAGGACTTTTCCAACCTGTACAGCTGCCCGGACTGCGAGTTTATCGACGCCACGGGGATCGCGGTGGAGGATGACACGCACCTGGCGTTCATCGCCTGGGGGCCCGACGCCGCAGTGCTGGAGTGCCTGTCTCATGTGCCCATCGTTCCCCGTCACATCTGGAACGGTGTCTCCGGTGTGGAGTACGGCTCCTCCGGCGTGCCCCGGGACTATGTCCGGGGCGGCGATGCGCTCCGGGGCGTTGAACCGACCGCCCGCAACATGGTGGGCTCCGGGCTGTACACATGGGGCGGATATAAAAACGGGGTCTGCACCCTGAAGCTGAATCCCCGGTACTGGAACGGCGGCTCCGCCGCGCCGACGGTGGAGCTCCGCTTCGGCTGCGCCGACCCGGCGCAGCTGCTCCGTACGCGACAGCTGGATGCCTGTTGGGATATGCCCGGAAGCTCCTACGAGCAGCTGGGCGGGGAAGGGGGATACGCCCTTTCCGCCGGAACGGCGGGAGAGCTGTACACCCTCATTTTCCGGCTTGACTCCGTTTCCGGGAGCCGCGGCCTGCTGGCCTCCCGGGAGCTGCGCGCCGCCATGGACTATGCCCTGGACCACGCGGGACTGATGAACCGGGCCTACGGCGGCGGTATCCCGGCGATGGGGCTGTTGTCCCCGTACAGCGAATGGAATTACGAGGCCGCTCTCTCCTCGCCCCGAGGGTATTCCCCGGAGTCTGCCCGCTGGCTGCTGGACAACGCCGGGTTCACGGATCCCGACGGGGACGGCATTCGTTCATCCCCGGAGGGGAAGGACCTTTCCTTTGCCCTTGTGTACAGCGACGCCGTGCCCGCCTGGGGGTATGCCGCGGAGGAGATCCGCCGGTCTCTGGCGGATGTGGGCATCGAAATCGTCCTCTCGCCCACCGCCCCGGAAAAACTGGTGGAAGACGCCGTCTCCGGCGATTTCGAGCTTCTTTTGTCCGGAATAGCGTGCTACAACGATCCCTTCTACGCACTGGGGATGTTTTTCTGGAACCAGGGAGACAACGCCTCGGCCTCCGGCGGGCTCCGGGGGACCGTTCAGACCGGCTGGAACAATACCGGATACCAAAACGGGGAATACGACGCGCTGTATGAGCAAATGCTCTCCGCAGAACCGGCGGTCCGCCGGGATCTGACGGCCCGGCTGGGGGAGATCCTCTATGCCGACGCGGCGGCGATCCCCATCGGCTTCGCCGCCTCCTATCAGGCCTGCAGCGCCGCCTGGATGGGTCTGCGGCCCGATCGGGGCGCGGGGCTGTTCTTTACCCCGGAGATCCTCCGGCAGCAGCTCCAGACCATGACCGCCGGCGGAAAACGATAGGCAGACAGACAGAAAAAGGCTTCGGGAACCATCCAGAAGCCTTTTTCTTATCGCAGGATACCCAGGTATTCCTTTGTGTCTCCCAGCCGCCCCAGGGCGGAAAAGCCCAGCCCCTCCGGCGTCAGCGTTTGCCGCGCCATTCGGAGCACATCCTCCGCGGTGACGGCGTCATAGCGTTCGATGATCTCGTCCACGGAGAGACAGCGCCCCATGAGCAGGATGGCGGAGCCCAGCCGGTTCATCCGGGCGGAGGTGGACTCCATGGCCAGCACGATGCCGGATTTCAGCTGCTCCCGGGCGCAGGGGAGCTCATCGGGGGTGATCCCGCTCTCCCGGAACCGGTCCGCCTCGGAGCGGATCAGCGCCAGCGCCTTTTTCTCCGCGTCCCGGTTCACGGCGGTGGACACGGCTAAAAGGCCGGTCTCCCGGAAGGAAGACGTGAAGGAGCCGATGGAGTAGCACAGTCCGTGCTTCTCCCGGATCGTCTGGAACAGTCGGGAGGACATGCCCCCGCCCAGCACGGTGTTCATCACCTGCCAGGCAAAACGGTCCGGGTGTCCGTCGGGCAGTCCCGGCCAGGTGAGGCAGAAGTGATTCTGCTCCGTTGCCCTCCGTCTGGCGGTCACGGCGCTCTTGTAGGCGCTTTTCCGTACGGGATTGGGACGGGAGGAGGGAAGGACGGAAAAGCGATCCGCCAGGCGCTGAACGTCTGCGTCCGAAAAGCTGCCGCACAGGGAGACGACGATGCGCTCCGGGCTGTACTCCCTCTCCTTGAACGCCCGGAGGGAGGCTCCGGTCATGGTTTCCAGAGAGGAGACCTTCCCCAGCACCGGGCGGCCCAGCGCGCCGGGAAAGACCTTCGCCAGCAGCTGCTCCACCACCACGTCCTCCGGGGTGTCCCGGTACATATCGATCTCCTCCAGCACCACGCCCCGCTCGGACAGGACGTCCTCCTCCCGGAACAGGGAGTCGAAGAACATCTCCGAGAGGATATCCGACGCCTTGTCCAGATGGGTGTCCAGCACCCGGGCGTAGAAACAGGTGGTGTCTCGGGTGGTGAAAGCGTTGATCTGGCCGCCGATGGCGTCCATCCGCCCCGCCAGTTCCGAGGCGGAGCTGGATTTTGTGCCCTTGAAGAGCATGTGTTCGATGAAATGGGCGCTGCCCTCTTCGCCGGGCCTTTCGCAGCGGGAGCCTGCGCCCACCCAGATGCCCACGGCGGCGGAGCGCACCGCGCTCATGGGCTCGCAGGCGATCCGCACTCCGTTGGGCAGAGTCATGATCTCGACCATAGAACCTCCGATGATACGGGCGGGGGCGTTATGCCCCCGCCCGATGTGTTTTTTCTTGATTACGCCTTGGTGTGCGGGCCGTCCTCGCCCCGCTCCTTGAGAGCGTCCTTGCGGCTGAGGTTGACGCGGCCGCGGTCGTCGATCTCGGTGACTTTGACCCAGGTCCAGTCGCCGATGTTCAGCACGTCCTCCACCTTTTCGGTGCGTTTGAACTCCAGGTCCTTGATGTGGACCATGCCGTCCTTGCCGGGAGCCAGTTCCACGAAAGCGCCGATGGGGATGATGCGCACGACCTTGCCGTAGTAGAGCGCGCCCACTTCCGGCTCGAACACGATGCCCTCGATGATCTTCCGGGCGGCGCGGCAGGCCTCGATATCCTCGGAGGCGATGTAGATGTTGCCGTCGTCGTTGATGTCGATCTTCGTGCCGGTGTCGGCGGTGATCTTCTGGATCACCTTGCCGCCGGAGCCGATGACCTCGCGGATCTTGTCGGGGTTGATCTTGATGTTGATCATCTTGGGCGCGGTCTTGGCCAGCTCCTTCCGGGGCTCGGGCAGGGCCTTGAGCATGACCTCGTCCAGGATCTGGAAGCGGGCTTCCTTCGTAAGGGCAAAAGCTTCCTTCACGATCTCGTGCTTCAGACCGTCGTTCTTCAGGTCCATCTGGATGGCGGTGATGCCTTCCTTGGTGCCGGCCACCTTGAAGTCCATCTCGCCGTGGAAATCCTCCACGCCCTGGATGTCGATGAAGGTGGTGAAATCGTCGCCGTCCTGAATGAGACCGCAGCTGATGCCGGCCACGGGAGCCTTGATGGGCACGCCGGCGTCCATGAGAGCCATGGTGGTGCCGCAGATGGAGCCCTGGGAGGTGGAGCCGTTGGAGGAGAGGACCTCGCTCACGACGCGGATGGCGTAGGGGAAATCCTCCACGGAGGGGATGACGCACTGGAGAGCCTTCTCCACCAGAGCGCCGTGGCCGTACTCCCGGCGTCCCACGCTGCGGGCGGCACGGGCCTCGCCCACGGAGTAGGAGGGCATGTTGTAGTGGTGCAGGAACCGCTTCTCGGTCTCCTCCCAGATGGTGTCCAGCTTCTGGGCGGCGGAGAGGGTGTTCAGCGTGGCGATGGACAGGACCTGGGTCTGGCCGCGGGTGAACAGAGCGGAGCCGTGGACCACGGGCAGCACACCGACCTCGGTGCCCAGAGGACGGATCTCATTCATGGCCCGGCCGTCCACGCGCTTGCCGGCCAGCAGCCACTTTTTCACGACCTTCTTCTGCAGCTTGTAGAGGATCTCCTCCATATACTGCATCATGTCGGGGTGGTCGGCCTCGTACTTCTCCTGCATGGCGGTGATCCACTCGTTCACACGGGCTTCCCGGACGTTCTTGTCGTCGGTGTCCATGCAGTACTCCATGCCCTCAAACTCATTGGCAACCAGCGTCTCGAAGAGCTCGTCGTCGAAGGAGGCGTGCTCGTAGGAGAACTTGGGCTTGCCGATCTCGGCCACCATGCGGTCGATGAGATCCAGCATGGGCTGCAGCTTCTCGTGAGCCTGCACGATGCCCTCGTACATGACCTCGTCGGGGACCTGGTCGGCCTCGGACTCGATCATGACGATCTTCTTATGGGTGGCGGCCACGGTGGTGGTCATGCGGTTGGTCTCCTTCTCCGCGGCGGTGGGGTTGAAGAGATACTTCTCTCCGTCCCAGCCCAGCACGATGCCGGCAATGGGGCCGTTGAAGGGGATGTCGGAAATGGAGATGGCGGCGGAGGCGCCGATCATGGCGGTGATCTCCACAGGGCAGTCACGGTCGACGGCCAGCACTTCGCAGGCGATGACCACGTCGTTGCGCAGGTCGGCGGGGAAGAGGGGGCGCATGGGGCGGTCGATCAGGCGGCCGGCCAGCACGGCGTTGAGGGACGGACGGCCCTCCCGGCGGTTGAAGCTGCCGGGGATGCGGCCCACGGCGTAGAGCTTCTCATTGAAGTCCACGGCCAGGGGGAAGTAGTCGATGCCGTCCTTGGGACGGGGGGAAGCGGTGGCGGTGACCAGCACCCGGGTCTCGCCGTAGCCCACCAGCACGGCGGCGTTGCACAGCTCGGCCATCTTGCCCACTTCCATAAAGAAGGGTCGGCCGCAGAAATCCATTTCATAGCGCTTGAAATTGGGGAATTCCTTGTGTTTGATGATCATTCTCTCTACTCCTTTGTATCGTTCACTTTTTTGTTTCAGCA
>JAFRDL010000085.1 GCA_017411265.1 Oscillospiraceae bacterium
GCGGGCTGGTGCGCCACGACCCCGCCGCCCTGGCAGCGGCGGTCATGGCGCTTTACCGGCGCATCTCCCCCACCAAGAGCTACTGACAATCAGAAAGCGGGTCCTCCCATGTCCTTTTCCTCCGAAGCCAAAAATGAGATGTGCCGTCTCCCCCTGAGCCGGGAATGCTGCGCTCTGGCGGAGTGCTACGGCGTGCTTCTCTACTGCCATACCTTTGACTCCCGGGAGATCCGCATCGTCACCGCCAGCGACGGCTTTGCCCAGCGTCTGCCCCGGCTGTTCCGCCGGGCCTTCGGTCTGGCCTTTGACCAGCTCCCGGCGGAGGACGCCCGGGGCAAGCGGACCTTCCTGATCCGCGACCCCGGAAAGATCCGGACCGTTCTGGCCGCTTACGGTCAGGAGAGCGCCGTGTCCCATCACATCAACTACGGCATGCTGGAGACGGACTGCTGCCGCCAGAGCTTCCTCCGGGGCGCGTTCCTGGCGGGAGGCAGCGTCACGGACCCGGACAAGCGCTATCATCTGGAGCTGCTCACCAGTCACGCCAGCGTGAGCCGGGAGGCCTTCAACCTGCTGATGGAAATGGGCTTCTCTCCCAGGAATTCCGTCCGGTCCGGCGGGATCATCACCTACTTCAAGCAGTCGGAGGCCATCGAGGACATGCTCACCACCATGGGCGCCCCTCTGGCGGCCATGGGCGTGATGCAGGCCAAGGTGCAGAAGGACATGCGCAACGCGGTGAACCGCCGGGTGAACTGCGACAGCGCCAACGCCGACAAGATCGTCTCCGCCGCCCAGGAGCAGCTGGACGCCATCCGGGAACTGGACCGGCTTTACGGTCTCACCAACCTGCCGGAGGTCATGCAGGAGACGGCCATGCTCCGCATCGCCAACCCGGAGTCCAGTCTCTCGGATCTGGCGCGGCTGGCCGACCCCCCGGTATCCAAAAGCTGCATGAGCCACCGGCTGAAAAAGCTGCTGGAATACAAAGGAGACATCGGATGAGCTTCGTACACCTCCATGTGCATACGGAATACTCCCTGCTGGACGGCGCCTGTCGGATCAAGGATCTGGCGAAGCGGGCCAAAGAGCTGGGCCAGACCGCCCTGGCGGTGACGGACCACGGCGTCATGTACGGCGCGGTGGCCTTTTACCGTGCCTGTCTGGCGGAGGGAGTCCGGCCCATCATCGGCTGCGAGGTATATGTGGCTCCCCGGTCCCGTTTCCAGAAGGAGCACGGGATCGATACGGAGTACAGTCATCTGATCCTCCTGTGCAAAAACGACGTCGGCTACCGCAACCTCTGCTACCTGGTGTCCTGCGGCTTCACCGACGGCTTCTACATCCGTCCCCGGATCGACTGGGAGCTGCTCCACGCCCACAGCGAGGGGCTGGTCTGCCTGTCCGGATGCCTGGCGGGGTATATCCCCCGGCGGCTGATCAACGACGAATATGAGGACGCGAAGGCCAAGGCCCTGGAGCTGCGGGAGCTGTTCGGGGAGGACTTCTATCTGGAGATCCAGGACCACGGCATCCCCGAGGAGAGGAAAGCCGCCATGGGCCTGCGCCGTCTCTCCCGGGACACCGGCATCCCTCTGGTGCTCACCAACGATGCGCATTATGTAAATAAAGAGGACGCCCACAGCCAGGACGTGCTCATGTGCATCCAGACGGGCAAGACCGTGGACGATCCGGACCGGATGAAGTTCCAGTCCCAGGAGCTCTACCTCAAGAGCGAGGAGGAGATGCGCGCCCTCTTCCCGGAGGAGACCGCCGCCGCGGACGTGACGGCGGAGATCGCGGACCGCTGCCGGTACGACTTCCAGTTCGGCCACTACCACCTGCCGGAATACAAGCTCCCGGAGGGGGAGACGGACAGCTTCTCCTATCTCTCCCGCCTGTGCGCGGAGGGCTACCGCCGCCGGTACGGGGAGGGCACGCCGGAGATGGCGAAGCAGCTCCAATACGAGCTGGACATGATCCACCACATGGGCTTTGTGGACTACTTCCTCATCGTGTGGGATTTTGTGAACTACGCCAAGACCTCCGGCATCCCCGTGGGCCCCGGCCGGGGCAGCGCCGCGGGGAGCATGGTGTCCTACACCCTGGGGATCACCGACGTGGATCCCATCCGCTATTCCCTGTTCTTCGAGCGCTGCCTTAACCCCGAGCGGGTGAGCATGCCGGATATCGACATGGACTTCTGTGTCCGCCGCCGGGGTGAGGTCATTGATTATGTAAATCGAAAATACGGTTCCGACCACGTGGCCCAGATCGTCACCTTCGGCACCATGGCCGCCCGGATGGCCATCCGGGACGTGGGCCGGGCGCTGAACATCAGCTATGCCGAGTGCGACGCGGTGGCCAAGCAGGTGCCCATGGCCCTGAACATGACCCTGGACGAGGCGCTGCGGCTGTCCAAGCCGCTGAAGGAGTTCTACGACGGGGATGAAAAGCTCCGCACCCTCATCGACACGGCCCGGGCGCTGGAGGGCATGCCCCGCCACGCCTCCACTCACGCCGCCGGCGTGGTCATCACCCACCGGCCGGTGTATGAATACGTGCCTCTGGCCAAGAACGACGAGAGCGTGGTCACCCAGTATCCCATGACCACCCTGGAGGAGCTGGGCCTGCTGAAGATGGACTTCCTGGGTCTCCGGAACCTGACGGTGCTGGACGACGCGGAACAGCTGGTGCGGCGGATCGAACCGGGTTTCTCCGTGGCGGAGGCCCCGGTGGACGACAAGGCCACCTTCGACATGCTGGCCGCCGGGAAGACCTCCGGCGTGTTCCAGCTGGAGAGTGTGGGCATGACCGGCGTGTGCACCGGCATCAAGGCCAAGAGCATCGAGGATATCACCGCCATCATCGCCCTGTACCGTCCCGGCCCCATGGATTCCATCCCCAAGTTCATCGAGTGGTCCCAGCACCCGGAAAAGATCCGCTACAAGCACGAGAGCCTGCGGCCCATCCTGAAGGTCACCTACGGCTGCATCGTCTATCAGGAGCAGGTCATCGAGATCTTCCGCTCCCTGGCGGGCTTCTCCCTGGGCCAGGCGGACAACATCCGCCGGGCCATGTCCAAGAAAAAGCACGCGGTGATCGACGCGGAGCGGGTGGCCTTCATCCACGGAGACCCCAAGCGGAACATCCCCGGCTGTGTGGCCAACGGCATCCCCGAAAGCGTGGCGGACAGCATTTACGACGAGATCCTGGACTTCGCCAGCTACGCCTTCAACAAGGCCCACGCGGTGAGCTATGCCATCGTAGTCTACCGCACCGCCTACATGAAATGCCACTGGCCCCGGCAGTACATGGCCGCCCTTCTCACCAGCGTGCTGGAAAACTCCTCCAAGGTGGCGGAGTACATCGCCGAGTGCCGGGACATGGGCATCCGGCTGCTGCCACCGGACGTGAACGAGTCCGACGCCGACTTCACCGTGGCCGGCGACAACATCCGCTTCGGCCTGGTGGCCATCAAGGGCATCGGCCGGGGCTTTATCGAAACGCTGATGAAGGAACGGGAGCAGGGCGGGCCGTTCCGCACGCTGGACGAGTTCTGCCGCCGGCTGCTGGGCAAGGATCTGAACCGCCGGGCGGTGGAGTCCCTCATCAAGGCGGGGGCCTTTGACTCCCTGGGCTTCAAGCGCAGCGCCCTTCTGAAGGCCTCCGGGCCCATCATCGACAGCGTGGCCGACGAGAGCCGGAAGAACATCTCCGGCCAGCTGGATCTTTTCGGCATGGCGGAGGAGGACGACGCCGTCCATTCCGTGCCCCTGCCGGACATCCCGGAGTTCACCCGCCAGGAGATGATGGCCATGGAGCGGGAGACCACCGGGCTCTATCTCACGGGTCATCCCATGGACGATTACCGGGACCGGGCCAGGGACGCGGGGGCCGTGGCCATCGGCGCGGTGCTCTCGGACTTCGCGGAGGGCCAGCCGGTCCGTTTCCGGGACAACCAGGAGATCCTGGTGGCGGGGATCGTGGCCGGCGCCAGGACCCGCACCACCCGGAACAACTCCCTCATGAGCTATATCACCCTGGAGGACGACACCGGCATGATGGAGCTCATCGCCTTCCAGCGGGCGCTGGACAACGGCGGGAATTACGTCCACGACGCGGCGGCCCTGCTGGTCCGGGGCCGGATCTCCCTCCGGGACGAGAAGGAGCCCCAGCTGATGGTGGATTCCATCCGTCCCCTCTCGGATCTGGACGTCCCGGGCATGCCCGGCGCGGCGCCGCCCCCGCCCCGGAGCTCCGAGACGGGAAAGGCGAAGACGCTGTACGTCCGTCTCCCCTCCAACACCCACCCCCTCTGCCGCCGGATCGAGCTGCTGCTGAGCATGTTCCCCGGCAGCGAGCGCATGGTGCTCTTCTTTGAGGACACCAAAAAGCGCCTGGGCGCCCCCTGTCTCATCCACGACGCCCTGGTGCAGGAGCTCACCGAGCTCTGCGGCCCAGACAATGTGGTGGTGAAATAGGCCGCGAAAAGCTCGTTGTCCTTATCTTCCCCTCAAGGGGCGCGGCGCATTTGCAGCCAACGTGGGAACGAAGTGGTTTACGGCATATAAAAAGGACGGGCAGAAAACTGCCCGTCCTTTTTTTGTGTCTCCGGCAAACTACCCGGCATTTTCCTTCCCTTCCCATCGCTCCACGAGCTCCCCCCACCATTCCAGGAGCCGGAAGCGGATCTCGTACTCCGTTCCGTCCCCGGTGAGCAGCCGCACATCCTCCCCGTCCAGAGCGGCGGTCTCCCGGAGCTCTCCGGCCTCCGCCGCGCACAGGGGCGGGTACACCACACACCACCAGTTCCTTCCCCGACCCTCCCCCAGCACGATCTTCAGAGAGGTATACGTCCCCGCGGGGAGGGAAAAATCCCCGTATTCCCGGGTAGGATAGCTCTCCCGGCCCAGCACGGCCCGGGCTTGCTGCCCGCCGGCCGCCCCGGCCAGTCTCTCCAGCTCCGGCAGCTCCGCCTCCAGCCGGGCGCAGGCCTCCGCCGCGTCGGCGGCGCCCTCCAGCCGGGGACCCAGGTACTCCAGCACCGCGTCCCGGACCGAGAGCTTCACCGCCTGGTCCGCCTCGCTGTCGGAGGCGGCCAGCACGTGCAGCCGCACCACCTTTTCCGAGAGCGCCTCCTGCCGTCCCCGGGCCCACACCCCGGTGAGGAGCGTGACGCACACCGCCAGCAGCGCCGCAGCCTCCAGGGGATACAGCCGATCCCGCCGCTTTTTCATACCAAAACCGCCCTTCCTATGTACTGCACATAGTATGGGCGGTTTCGGCGTTTTTTATACGTTTTCGGGAATGCCGGCGGGGAGGCCGGGGCACGATCGTTTTACCCCGCCGGTTCACCCACGGGGATGGGATCCGGGTACTCCGGGATCGCCGGCGCCGGGGTCTCCGTGGGGGCCGGGGTGACCGGAGCGGCCGGGACCTCCGCCCCATCCGGCGGGGCCGGGGTGGGCTCCGGCATGGACAGGTCCGCGTCGGTGACGATCCGGCAGCCAGGCAGGGCCTCCTGCAGACGGCGCACCGCGTCCGCGGTCAGGGGATTCCCGGTGAGATCCAGCCGCTGCAGCCGCACACAGGTGTTCAGCGTGGTCACGTCGGAGATCTGATTGTAGCTGAGATCCAGCTCCTCCAGCCACACCATGCCGTTGAGGGGCGCGATGTCATAGACGGCATTTCGGCTGAGATCCAGCCGCCGCAGTGCCCGATGCCCCTCCAGGGGAGACAGGTCCCGGATCTGGTTGGAACCCAGCGCCAGCTCCTCCAGGGCGGTCAGCCCCTGAAGCGGGGACAGGTCGGCCAGGGCGTTTCCGGTGAGCACCAGCCGCCGCAGCTGCAGGAAGTGCTCCAGCCCCTCGACGCTCCCCAGCCCCCAGCCGGACAGGTCCAGCTCGGCGGCGTCGGAGGTGAACGTCGCCCCTCCCAGCTGCACGGTATAGAGCACCGAGTCATGGATCACCTGGCAGTGGGGCATGGCCTGGTCAAAGGCGGTGAGGGCCTCGGGCGTCAGGGCGCTGTTGCGCTCGATATTTAAATAAGACAGCCGCTGCAGGGTCTTGAGAAAATCCAAATCTCCGTCGGTGAGCCCGGTGTCGGCCAGATTCAGCGCCGTGAGCCGGGGCAGCCCGGAGAGAGTGTTCAGCGCCTGGACGGCGTTGCCCTCCAGGTTCAGGTCCCGCAGCTGCAGGCAGTAGGCCAGCCGGGAGATATCCGTGATCCCCCGGTTGGAGAGGTCCAGCACCTCCACGTCCTCGGTGAACGCGGCGCCCCCCAGGGTGAGGGGTCTGGCCTGCTCCACCGCGCTGTCGCAGAAGACCCGGCAGTTGGGCATGCTCTGCTGCAGGTCCTCCAGCACGTAATCCGCCACGGCGATCCCCTGCAGGGACAGGGTGGACAGATCGGGCAGCGCCGTGAGGGGGGAGAGGTCGATGATGGGGTTCCGGTCCAGATACAGCGTCCGCAGGCCCGTCAGGCTGCCCAGGGGATTGAGGTCGGTGATTTTGTTGTCCGGCAGATACAGCGTCCGCAGGCCGTCCAGCCCGGAGAGGAAGCGCAGATCGTCCACGCCGCAGTTGGTCAGGGAAAGAGTATTCAGCTTCTTCAGGCCGGCGATGGCCTCCATGTCCTCCGCCGAGAGGGTCTTCCCGCTGAGATCGAAGCTGTCCGTCTCCGGGTCCGTCAGCTTTCCCGCGATGGTGATCCCCTCCGGCGCGGGGGAGGCGGTGACCACGATCTCCGGGGTGGGGCTGGCGGCGGGCGGGGCTTCCGTTTCCTTGGGCGGCTTTGCCCGGTCCATGAGCAGCACGAGGATCAGCAGCGCCATCAATAAAAACACCGCCGCTGCCGCTATGTAAAGGCTCTTCCGTTTTTTCTCGTTCCGCTTCATGGTCCCTTCGCCTTTTCGTTTCTTTTCGGCTATTATATGCTCCCCTTCCCGTTTCGTCAATCGCCCGGAACGGGAAAAGCGGCCGCATCCGCAGATGCGTCCGCTTCCCTTTTCATCGCTCCGGCAGCCAGAGAGACGGGTTTGCCGTTACGCCGTTCTGGCGCATGGCGAAGTGAAGATGACTGGTCTCGCCGCTCTCTCCCAGAGCGGTGGTCCCCACAGTGCCCAGCACGTCTCCCACGCACACGCTCTGGCCCACCCGGACAGAGGGGGCGTCCTGGAGATTGGCGTACACGCTCACCAGCCCGTCCCCGTGGTCCACCTCCACCACGCTGCCCAGCATCTCGTCCCGGTATACCGCGGACACGGTGCCGTTGTTCACCGACAGGACCTGCGACCCCGCCGGGGCCCCCAGATCCACGCCGCCGTGGGCGCGCCAGTCGGACATGGTCCGGTCATAGCTCAGCGTCTCCACGCTGTAGGGCCGCTCCACCGGCCCGTTCACCGGCCAGATGAAATACCCGGCGGGCATCTCCGCCGCCGTCTCCGCGGTCTCCGGCTCCTCCCGGGCCGTGGCGGGCTGGGCGTTCACCGCCGGCGCCTCCGGAGCGACCTCCGCGACGGGGGTCTCCTCCGTCTCCATCACGGGGACGGACACCTCCCGGCGGGAGCTCCTGCTCCCGGTCCCGGCGGCGACGGAATCATCCCCGGCCTCCTGGTTCTCCGCGGCGACGGCGCCGGGGAGAGCGCTCTCTCTGCCGCTGTCCGCTTCCACATCAGTCCTGCTCCCGTCCGCCATCAGCCAGATCGACGTTGCGATCAGCCCCGCGCACAGAAGAAGGACTATGTAGAAGCCCTTCCCGGCAAAGAACGTGTTCAGCGTTTCGCCGAACCCCTTCTTTTCTTCCATAGTCAACCTCCTCAGATTGGGTTTCGAGGGTATTTTTGCCATTCTCCCCCCTCTTTATACCTGCGGAGGCTTGTTCACAGAATGTTTTCAGAAATAACATATTCTGTTTAGGATTCCTTTTCCGGGTTGAGTTACTATACAATCACACAGGACAGATGATCCCTCCTATTTATTTCTTTCCCTCTCATTTCTCCCTTGGCTACCGTTCAGCCTGCGGCCATCTCTCTCCCGGCTGTCGAAAGAACGGAACAAACCGGAACGGCTCAGCCGTTCCGGTTTTCCCTTTTTCCGGCGTATGTACGGGATCCGGGGCGGCCCTTCGTCCGTCCCGGCGATAACGGCAAGGACGCAGACGGGTGTCCGTCTGCTTCCTGTTTTACGCGCCCGGGGGATTCAGTCCCACGCTGAACGTGTGGACGTTGTCGTTGCTGAAATAATAATATGCATTGTAATAGCCGGCGTTGGCCAGGATCCGGTTCAGTCCCGCGCAGTCGTTCTCCGTCAGCGCCAGGGCTTCTTGGTATCCCTCTTCCGTCTCGAAACGAGCCTCCAGCAGATTGCTGCCCGCCTGCAGCTGCCGCCGGTAGATCTCCGCCAAGGCGCGGGCGTCGTAATCGCGGAGGGTATAGCCCTCGTGATAGAAATAGTTGGCGTGCCGCTCCTCGCCGGGAAAGCTCACATACGGGTCTCCGGTGACAATGGTATGGCTGTCCACCGCCTCCACCTCTTCACGGTTCAGGAAAAAGAAATCATGGGACACATAGGGATTTCCGTAAGCGTCGCACAGATCGGGATCGTCCCAGGTGCAGTCCACGTATTCCTCCTCGGAACCGGTAAGCATATTGTTCCAGCCGTGATCCTCCGATGCGGAGAACGTACAGTATTCCCCGGCCCGGGACATGAGAAAGGTAAAGGCCGCCGCATAGCCCTGGCAGATCGCCTCGTGCTGCACCAACGCGCCGTAGGGATTGAAGTAATAGACGGAGTCATTCTCGTGATCGTAGCTGACGGTCTTTACCAGCTCGTCGTGGACGATCAGTGCCTTGGTCCAGGAATCGGCATTTTCCGGAAACAGCGCAAAGATCCGGCTCACCGATGCGTCGATCTCCTGTTTCATCCGCCGGATGTCCGACTCCGAGAGATCGAAATACTCCATATGGTACGTGTAGAAGAAGGTCTTGTCCGTCTCTCCCTCGGGAACAGCCCACGCCGCGCTGTATCCGAAGCTCTTGAGCCAGAAGGTGCCGTAATCCATTTCGCAGAAATCCGGCCAGCTCAAGGGGGATCGTCCCCGGGTGCAGATCACGGTTTCCCGTGCAGCCAGCGCCGCTGCGAACTCCCGGTCAAACGCCAGAAAATCGTCATGATCCGGATCCTCGGGAAGCGCTATATAGACGGCTCCCTCCGGCAGGACAAAGATGTCGTTCGCCGCCTCGGTCTGTTCTGTTTTCTTCGGTTCGGCCGTCTTCTTTTTTTCTCCGGACCTGTTGCCCATAATCAGCCAAAGGGCGATGAGGATCAAAGCGACTGTCAGCCAGCGGTTTTTCTTCATGCTCTCTCACCTCAAAAAGGCCGGAAACGATCCCGGCCTTTTTCTTTATTCTTCCCGCTCTCCCACCAGGGCGATGTGCAGCTCGTCCAGCTGCTTCTGTTCCACTGCGGAGGGGGCGCCCATCATCACGTCCTGGGCGTTTTTGTTCAAGGGGAAGGGATGATCTCCCGGATGGAGCTCTCTCCCGCCAGGAGCATCACCATCCGGTCCACGCCGGGGGCGATGCCCGCGTGGGGGGGTGCCCCGTAGCAGAAGGCGTTGTACATGGCGGGGAACTTGGCCTTCACGTCCTCCTCGCCCAGGCGGACCATCTCAAAGGCCTTGATCATGATGTCGGGATCGTGGTTCCGCACTGCGCCGGAGCTGAGCTCCACGCCGTTGCACACCAGGTCGTACTGGAAGGCGGTGATGGTGAGGGGATCCACCTCGCCCCGCTCGGCGGAGAGCAGCACCTCCAGCCCGCCGTTGGGCATGGAGAAGGGATTGTGGCAGAATTCCAGCTCTCCGGACTCCTCCCCGATCTCGTACATGGGGAAGTCCACGATCCAGCAGAACTCATACCGCTTCTCGTCCATATGGCCGGGGACCTGGGCGCCGGCCATTTTCAGCATCACGCCGGCGGTCTTCTGGGCCTCGGTCTTCTTTCCGGCGGCGATGAGCACCAGGGTGTCCGGTCCCAGGGAGAGGGCGTTCTTCAGCTCGTCCTCTTTGCCGGCGAAGAACTTGGCCACGCCGCCCGCCAGGGCGCCGCTCTCGTCGGAGCGCAGCCAGTAGGGCTTCCGTCCCGCCTGGACCTCCACGTCGGCACAGAGCTTGTCGATCTGCTTCCGGGTGAGATGGCAGCCGGAGACCGGCACCGCCTTCACCGTCCGGCCCTCGAAGGGCTCAAAGCCCAGCCCCTGGCACAGGGCGGAGATGTCCTTTACCGTCAGGTCGATCCGAAGGTCCGGCTTGTCGGAGCCGTAGGTCTCCATGGCCTCGGTGTAGCCGATGCGCCGGAAGGGCGCGGAGCTGGCCACGTCATAGGTGCCGTACCTGGCAAAGATGGGCGGCAGCACGTCCTCCAGCACGGCGAACACGTCCTCCTGGGAGGCGAAGGCCATCTCCATGTCCAGCTGGTAGAACTCGCCGGGAGACCGGTCGCCCCGGGCGTCCTCGTCCCGGAAGCAGGGGGCGATCTGGAAATATTTGTCAAATCCGCTGGTCATGAGCAGCTGCTTGAACTGCTGGGGGGCCTGGGGCAGGGCGTAGAACTTGCCGGGATGCTTCCGGGCGGGAACCAGGTAATCCCGGGCGCCCTCCGGAGAGGAGGCCGTCAGGATGGGGGTGGTGATCTCCATGAAGCCGTGGGCGGTCATGGCCTGGCGCAGGGCGGCCACCACCTGGCACCGGAGGATGATGTTGTTCTTCACCGCCGGGTTCCGGAGATCCAGATAGCGGTATTTCAGCCGGGCGGACTCGTCCGCGTCCCGGCTGCGGTTGATCTCAAAGGGGAGCTCGTTGTAGCGGCAGCGGCCCAGCACGGCGACCTTCTCGGGGACCACCTCGATCTCGCCGGTGGGGAGCTTTTTATTGGGGCTCTCCCGGAGGCGCACGGTGCCCTCCACCTGGATGGTGCTCTCCTTGTTGATGCTCTTGAAGATCCGGCTCATCTCGGCGGTCTCCACCACCACCTGGGTGGTGCCGTAAAAGTCCCGCAGGACCACGAAGGCAAAGTTGTTGCCCACCTCCCGGACGTTCTCCATCCATCCGGCCAGGGTGACCTTCTGCCCGGCGTGCTCGGCGCGGAGCTCGCCGCAGGTATGGGTGCGGAATGCTGTCATTCTATTCTCATCCTTTCCGTATTTCTCCAAATACAGGCAATTATTATACACGGCCCGCCCCGCCTTTGCAAGATGCCCCACCCCCTCCCGGACAACATTTTCAGCCCGGACGGGGTATGCTTTGGACATGGACGTGATTTACGCGGATGTGCTCTTCGCCCGGAACGCCGTGCTGGACTATTTTCTGCTCCTCTCCGCCGCCCGACTGGCCCGGGCTCCCCTCCGCCGGGGACGCTTGGCTCTGGCGGCGGCGGCGGGCGGGATCTATGCCGCTGCGGCTGCGGTGCCGCCCCTCCGGTTCCTCGGAGGACTTCTCCCCGCCCTGGCGGTCTCCCTGTGGATGGGGTTCGTCGCCTACGGCCCCCCGCCGGGGCTGTGGCGGTGTTGGGGGTGCTTCCTTGCTCTGTCCGCCGCCGTCGCCGGGGCGGTGTACGCCCTGGGCGCTCTCACCGGGCAGCGCGGCGCGCCCCTTTTCACCGCTTCCCCCCGGCTGGTCCTGCTGTCCTTCGGCGGGTGCTGCGCGGCAGTGGGGCTGCTCTCTCCCGGCTTTCTCCGGACCCGGCAGCGGGAGATCCTCCCGGTGCGCGTCCGGCTGGGGCCGCGGACCGCGGTCCTCGCCGCCCTCCGGGACACGGGAAAGGAGCTTCTCGACCCCATCTCGGGGGCGGAGGTGCTCATCGCGGACCCGATGGCCCTGGCCTCTCTCTTTCCGGCGGGCGCCCTGGACGCCCTGCCGCCCGACGCCCCGGAGCGGTTCCGCCGCCTGTCGGCGCTGCCGGAGCTGCGGGGACGGCTGCGGCTGGTGCCCTTCTCCGCCTTGGGGACGGAGCACGGGCTCCTGCTGTGCTTCCGGCCGGATGCTGTCGCCGCCGTGGACCGGGAGCTGTCAGCGCTGGTGGGTCTCTCTCCCGTCCCTCTAAGGGTCGAGATCACCGCCGTGATCTGATCCTTGATTTTATGAAAAGGAGGCCAACGCATGTTCCCTGCGTTCCTGCACCGTCTGATCCTGCCCGTCCTCCGCCGCCTTCGCCCCGGCGCCGTGTACTACATCGGCGGCAGCGACGTGCTGCCCCCGCCCCTCTCCCGCACGGAGGAAGAGACGGCTCTGGCCGCCCTGGAGCGGGGAGACGGGGCCGCGGCCCACCGGCTCATCGAGCACAATCTCCGGCTGGTGGTGTTCATCGCCCGTCGGTTCGAGAGCTCCTCCGTGGGGCTGGAGGACCTGATCTCCATCGGCACCATCGGGCTCATCAAGGCGGTGGACACTTTTAACCGGGAGAAGAACATCAAGCTGGCCACCTACGCCTCCCGGTGCATCGAAAACGAGATCCTGATGTACCTGCGGAAGCTGTCCTCCCAGCGCACGGAGGTGAGCTTCGACGAGCCGCTGAACACCGACTGGGACGGCAACGAGCTGCTGCTCTCCGACGTGCTGGGCACCGAGGAGGACGAGGTCAGCCGCCCCATGGAGGAGGACGCGGACCGGGCCGCCCTGCTGGAAGCGGTGGAACGGCTGGGGGAGCGGGACCGGGACATCATCCGCCTCCGCTTCGGGCTTCAGGGCCGGAGAGAGCACACCCAGAAAGAGGTGGCCGACCGGATCGGGATCTCCCAAAGCTACATCAGCCGTCTGGAAAAGCGGATCCTGCTCCGTCTCCGCCGGGAGATGCTCCGGGCTATGTCCTGAATCCAAAACAGCAGAATTGACGGTACAAAGCCCCTGCCAGAAGGCCGATTTCTGGCAGGGGCTTCGCGCAGGAGGATATGAAGAAGGTCGTTACTGCTTTTTTGCATCGATCCCGTTTTCTTTGAAAAACTCGCGGATCTCTTCCATTCTCTCACCAGACGGGGGCATTGTGTCAGGAAGCAGATAGTTTTTTTGCATCTGTTCATATTTCCCTATGCCAAATCGATGATAAGGAAGAATCCAAAGCTCATGGCGACCGTGCAGGCTGTCAATGAGTGAAGCCATCGCTTGAAGGTTCTCCATTTCATCGTTGCATCCGGGAATGACCGGAAAGCGGACAGAGATCCGGGCGTTCTTTTCCGAAAGCTTTTTCAGGTTTTCCAGAATGATCCCGTTGGAGACGCCGGTAAGGCCCTTGTGCTTTTTTTCATCCATATGCTTCAGATCATAATAAAACTCATCAACATATGGCAGCAGCCGCTCAAAAACGTCCCATCCTGCGTATCCGCAGGTGTCGAGGATCACATGTATCCCTTCTTCTTTCAGCGCTTTTGCAAGGCTGAATGTAAATTCTGCCTGAAAAAGCGGCTCACCGCCGGAAATCGTTACCCCGCCGGAAGTCCGGTAAAACCGTTTGTCCTTCAGGAGGCTTTCCAGTGCATGGCTGACCGTTATCTCATAACCGTCCACCGACAAAGCTCCCGTGGGACAAACGCCGGCGCAGAGGAAACAGTCCTGACACAGCTCACGCCGTATCACGCTTTTCCCGTTTTCGATCCCGACAGCACCATACGGGCATATCTTTACGCAGGAAGAGCAGCCTATGCACAGCGGCGAATTATTTCGAAGGCCGGGAAAACGCTCCTGGGTCTCCGGGTTCGCGCACCACGCGCATCGCAGCGGACACCCCTTCAAGAAGATCGTACTTCGTATCCCCGGCCCATCATGGAGGGAAAAACGCTGGATTTTTACGATCGTACCTTTAGGCTCCATGCATACACCCCACGAAGCGAAAACTCAGATCTCCATGCAGGATCTGGCGATGATATCGTCCTGGAGAGATTTGGGCAGCTGGTTGAACTGAGCCACATACGCAGCGACCCTTACGATCAGCTCAGGATACATTTCCGGTTTTTCCTGTGCTTTTATCAGCTGCTCCACATCAATGAAGTTGAACTGCATGTGAAATCCTCCGTTTTCCAGATATGTTCTCACGATATCCAAAAAACGTTCCCGCGTATTACGGTTTTTGAGCGTAGACGCCGTGAATTTCATGTTCAGCAAGTTGCCGTTTGTCGTTTTTGACTGATCGATCTTCAGAAGGGAATTGATGATCGCCGTCGGTCCGGTCTGGCACCTGCCTTGCGCGGGAGACATACCGTCACCCAATGGCCTGCCCGCTTTTCGTCCGTCCGGAAGAGCTCCGATAAAGCCTCCCAGTCCCACGTGCGCTGAAACAGAGCAGAGCGACGGGCAGAACTTTGTCCCCCGGGCACACAGGTAGCTGCTGTGCTCGTCACAATACAGCGCAGCTACTTTTGCCGCGATCTCATCCACATAGTCATCGTCGTTGCCAAATTTGGGTGCCTGCGTCAACAGCTGGTGCTGAAGCACCTCATACCCTTCAAAATTGGCGCGCAGCGCGGCCAGCAGGGTATCCATCGGCACACGTTTTTCGTCAAAAACGAGTTTTTTGATCGCCGCAAGGGAATCCGCAACGTTGGAAAGACCGACTGCCTCCACCCCGGGAACGTTATAGAGCGCCCCGCCTTTCCACAGAGGGACTCCTCGTTCCAGGCAATCGTCGATCATTATGCTGGTGAATGCCTGCGGGTTCATGTCCCTGTGGATGTTTTCCACAATGTTGCACAGCTGGATCGTCAGCCTGTTGCAGTAGGCAAGCTGTTCGGAAAACGCTTGATAGAATTCCTCGTATGTGGCAAAGCCTGCCGGGTCTCCGGTGGGAAGACCGATCTGTTTTCCGGTTTTAGGATCTACGCCGTTATACAGCGTCAGCTCAAGCACTTTCCCGAGGTTGAAAAAGCCGAGACCGTTGTTGCCCCATGTTTTGCCCTGCGGTCCGCTTGCCACACAGCCAATGTCCACTGTGTCGATCTGGTCCTTTTCGTCCAGGATCCCCCTGGCGGCATCCTGTCTTTTAATGGCATCCAGGCTGAATATTTTTGGCTTCATGCTTTTCAGCATACTGTCACATGCCATATCCAGGATCTTCTCTTTCATGCCCGGATGATACATCAGCGCAATATCCGGCTGCGGCATGGCAGCTTCCTTTTCGATGTCCAGCATCATCTCCGTCAGCTCATTGCATGCGTCGCTTCCGTCATAATGAACTCCGCCAATGGTGGGCTGTTCGGAGACCGGATGCCCCGACCAGTTTTTCGCCGCTCTGCCGGGAAGAAAATACATTACCTGATTGTAGTTGATCCACAGGTTTTCCAGCCATCTGCGGACCTCTTGGTGAGATTCCGTCTTGTAAAACGGATATAAGTACTGATCCAGCCGCCCTGCGACGATACCGGCGCCGCCGGCAGATTCGAAGTGCACCAAAACATGCAGGAACCAGAATGTCTGCACAGCCTCGCTGAAAGTCTCCGCGGGATAACGCACTGCCCGGCGGCAGACTTTTGCGATTTTTTCCAGTTCTGCCTTTCGTTCCGCCCGTTCTTCTGCTTCTGCCATCGACTGTGCCAAAACCGCATACCGCTCGGCAAACTCCATGGCCGCATCGCAGCAGATCATGACCGCCTTATAATACAGCCACTTATCTACATCTCTTCCATCGCTGATATCGATCGCATCGTATTTCTCCTGGACTTCCGCCTTAATGGCTTCCATCCCCTTTTCGATCACCTTTCCGTAATTTGCCGTGAAGTTCCCGGAGCCGGAAGAAAGATAGCTGGAATCGCAGACCCCGGCGTCATAGATCGCCTTGACCTTTTCCGGCAGGATCGCAAAAGCGTGGTCCTGGATGGATTTTCCCTCCCACCAGGGAAGGATGTCGCGTAAAATCGCTTTGTCCTCTTCGGAAACGATGTATTTATCCCCGTCGCGCGTTGCGAAGGAATCCAGGTTTTCCAGCGCGGCGCGCCAGTTCGACTCCGGAAATACGGAGATCGTGAACGGCGCGGAGGAATAGTTGCCTACCACCAGCTGCCAGTCGTCAATGCTGACAGGCATTTCGTTGGCAAGCGCCCGAAAAACATTTGCCCGCTTTATCACGGCAGGCTCACTCTCGTGCGCCTTATGCGCCTTTGTAACGATTACAGCCCTTTCCGTTCGCAGCTGAGGCATTCGGACACAGGAAAGGATATGTGAACGCAGTTTCTGATCCATTTTTTCCCTTCTTTCTTCTTTATCCAATCACATAAATACGGATACTCCCCATGTTGCAAGGGCTGGGAAAAGAATACACAACAGGAGCCCAATGATCTGAACGGCAATAAATGGTATGGACGATTTATATATATTGGCCAGATTAATACCTTCCGGAGCAACCCCCTTCATATAAAACAGGCTGAATCCGAAGGGCGGGGTAAGATATGCGCACTGAATACATACGACAAAGCAAAGCGCAAACCAAAGAGGATCAAACCCCGCGATCTGAACGATGGGGACGAAAATAGGTGCGCAGATCACCACAATCGCCACCGTGTCAATGAACATTCCAAGGACGAAAATGATCGCCATCAGTATAAGCATCAATCCGAAGTTTACAAAGGGGAGAGAAGAAGCCATTTTTGTAACAAACAGCTTCCCGCCGGTTGCGATGAAAACCTGCCCGAAAAACGAAGCCGCCAGTGTAATGTAGCCGACCATTGCAGTCATTCGCAATGTTTCTGAACACGCCTCTTTGAACGGTTTCCACTTCAATCTTTTGTTGAACATCGCGATCGCAAGCGCGCCAACGCAGCCCACGGACGCCGCCTCAGTGGGTGTCGCTATTCCGGCAAAAATCGAGCCCAATACAAGGACGACCAGGATCAGAGGCGGAAAAATGGGGAGAGCATGCTTCAGATTCTCTTTCAGTGTAAAGCGATCTTTTTTAGGAACGGTCGGACACGAACTGGGGCGAATGATATAGCAGTAAATGAGGATCCATATGATATAAAGCACCGCAAGCAGAATGCCGCTGCTGATCCCACCCGCAAACAGCTGTCCAACAGACACTCCTGTCATTGTGCCATACATGATCATGATAGTGCTTGGTGGAATCAGTTGTCCCAGGGTACCTCCGGACAAAACAGAACCTATTGCTATTTCTTTTTTGTATCCATATTTCAGCATCTGTGGCAGTGCGATAGTCGAAAGCGCAACCACAGTCCCCGCTACGACGCCCGTCATGGCTCCCATCAGGGCTCCGACGATAATAGTGCATATCGCAAGTCCGCCCTTCAAGCCGCATGTGAAACGATACAGGCTGTCGTACATATCCTCTACGATCCCCGTTTTGAACAGGACCAGTGCCATAAACGTGAAAAGAGGGACGGCAAACAGGGACCAACTCATCATCGTGGAGATGGTCGAAGACAAAAGTGCATATAAACTGCCTTTGGACCAAAAGAAGAAAGCGAACACCATCCCGCTGATCCCCATGGCATGTGTGATGGGAACTCCCAGCATAAGGAGGAGAAACAAGCTTCCGAACAGGAACAGGCAGGTATAATCGTTCAGCAATTGCAACAACATTCGCGTTTCTCTCCTCTCATTTTCTCTTTATCTGGGAAGCCGCGAGCTGGAGTTTTTGAAGATAACTGATAATAAAACGGATATAGTACAGCAGGATCCCCAAAGGAATGAAAATCCGGTATGGCCAGGCGACCGGATTCCAAAACGAGCTTGTCCGAATATGGTTTTGAATAACATAAATCGAGTCTTTGACTCCTTCTTTCAGCAGGTAAAGAAGGACAATGGATACTATCAGGAAAATAATGGAATCAACGACGATCTTTAGCACACCGTGAAGCTTTTCATAAAACAAATCCATTGAAATATGTCCATTCTTCGCCTCGCAGTGAGCTCCGCCGACAATAAACCAAACGCCAAAAAGCATGCAGCATAGTTCCTGCGACCAGCTTGTTGGCTGATTTAAAAGCCATCTGCAAAAAACGGCTTCAATAAATGGAAGCGTAAATAAGGCTATTATGAGTATGGACCACAACTCTCCAAATTTATCTATCCAAGCTGCGATTTTATTTACTGTTTTCATCGTATCCCATCCTTTTGATCCCAACGCAGTGAAACCGTTTTAATTTGGAACCCTCATATCCACGAGATGTGGATATGAGGGTTCCATCTATTTATCCACGTCCCGCTTCAACGATGTCGGCGATCTCGTTGAACCCTTTTTCACGCATAAAAGCAACGTAGCGTTCGAGATACTCTGCACACAGCTCGCTGTCATCCCAGTATTCGGCAAGGCATTTCGCGCCGGCGAGCTTGATTGCCTCCGTATCCTTCTCGGGCAGATAGGTAACTACCACTCCGTCCTTTTCAAATTTGTCTTTCGCGATCTCATCCTGTTCGATTGTATACTCGAAAGACAGCGCACGGCTTTCATTGACAAGGTCGGTAAGGATCGTCTTGTATTCGTCAGGCAGGTCATTCCAGGACTGCTGATTGACGATCAAAGACCCTTGGACACATCCGGCAGACATATGGGGGCACGGTTCAATGATGTATTTAACGATCTCAGAATACGCGTATGAATAGTTGTCTGACCAGCTGGCAACTTCAAAGGCGTCGATCGTTCCAAGCTTAGTGGCCTGATATACGTCGGCCATCGGCATCGTGACGATGCCGGCTCCCAGCTGGGCATACAGATCAGCGCCAAGGCCGCTGCTTCGAATCAGCATCCCGTTAAAATCGTCGCTGGAATTAATCTCCTTTGTACTCATAAAGATCTCGCCCGGAGACATCAGCGCGGAGCCCACATACACCAGTCCCATCTGCTCATATGCGACCCTGTTGAGATCATCGATCCGCTGGTACAGCTCCTCGTCGAGGGTGAAGTCATCCGTCCAGTTATCGCAGCACCGATAAATGGCGATTTTCAGCATCGGCTCCATTCCCGCATGGTAATCCCCTGATGTAAAAGCGGCATTGGCAAGCCCGTTCTTTACAGAGTCGATCGTCGTGTCGATGGCGAACAGAGTTCCGCCAGAGTAAAGGTCGATGGTAAATTTCCCATCCGTAGCGTCTTTCAGCCTCTCGCAAAGCTGCTCAAGCGCAATATACCGGGACGTGCCTGTCGTATCGCAGCTCTGAACCGTCCATCGAACCGTGGGTAGAGCTGCGCTCGCCCCTTCGGAGGCCGGTGCCGATTCACTCGTATTCGAAGCCGAGGGCGCGCTGGAATCTGCTGCAGTGTTCGATGCGCTTCCGCATGCAGTGAGCAGGGACAACAGCATGAGTACCGACAGCATTAACGCGAACAGTTTTGCCTTGTTTTTCATCAGTCTTCCCCTTTTCTGTTTTTTTATTTTATAACAACAGACTGCTCTGTTATTATCCTTTTTTCCCCTGTTATCCTCCGATTGAAACAGGGATCTTGACATCGGACAACTCTGCCAACAATTCTCGCATCTTGTTAGTCTCCGGCGGCAACAGGCCTTTCAGCGCGTATGTCCTTCCCAGAAGGCCATACTTGTTCTCTCCCAAACGATGATACGGCAGCAGATTTACGCCGGCAGCCCGAATTGACGCTGCGAACCGGACCGTAGCACGCAGGTTTTCCAGATCATCGTTCACTCCGGGGATCACGGGGACCCGCACGACCAGCGTTTTGCCGATTGCTGTAATTTTTGCGGCATTTTCCAGTATCAAGTCGTTATGTACCCCGGTGATGCGTCGGTGTTTTTCACCGTCAAACAACTTAATGTCGTATAAGAAAGTGTCGATATATGGGGCGATCTTCTCTATATCCTCCCATTTTTGATATCCGGTCGTTTCAATGGCCGTGTCGATCCCGTTTTCTTTGCATTTTTTCAGCAGTGCTGTTGCGAAGTCTATTTGCATCAGCGGTTCTCCGCCGGAAAGCGTTACTCCCCCTTTGGAAGCCTTGTAAAAAAGCGCATCCTTTTCGATCTCTTCAAACGCCTCTTCGACCGTTATCGTTTGTCCCGCCATTTCAAGCGCATGAGCGTAACAGGCCCCCGTGCATTTTCCGCACTTGCTGCACAGATCCCTTCTCAGACTGATCCTGCCCTGATCAAGCGCAAGTGCCCCCGTGCCGCATTCTTTTACACAATAACCGCAGCCAATACATTTATCCTTTGCAAAGGTGATTTCAGGCGCGCTCGACTGTGATTCTGGATTGGAACACCACGGACAATGCAGCGGACAGCCTTTTAAAAAGAGGATCGTCCGGATTCCGCATCCGTCATGGATACTGTACCGCTGGATATTGAAAATCGTACCCGATGCCATCACAACACCGCTCTTTCGTTATACTGCCTGATGTTCAGTTCTCGTTATAATGTCATTCTGGATCTCCTCTGACAGCTCGATAAACCGAACGCTGTATCCCGCCATCCGAACGATCAGATCCTTGTATTCGTTGGGGTTTTTTTGCGCAGCACGCATCATTTTCCCGGAAACGACGTTGACTTGCACCTCATACCCTTTGAGATCAACCAGATATGTCCGCACCATATCTGCAAATTTTGTCAATGAACCGGAAGACTCAAGTGCCGAGGGCGAGAATTTGATATTTAGGACGTTCCCCCCGGAACAGCAGCCGTGATTGAGGCGGCTCGCAGACTGCAGCACGGCCGTTGGTCCGTTGTGGTCGATCCCGTTAGTCGGAGAAATGGAATCGGATACCGGCGTTTTCGCTTTTCTTCCGTCCGCAGTGGCGCCCGTTTTCCAGCCGTGAGGAACAGTGCTGGAAAGCGTAAATACGCCGCCAACCAAATGGCCTCCCCGACCTGTCGGGTATTTTTCCGTTTCAAAGAAGAATTTATCCGTGATATACCGCGCCATTTCATCTGCGGCCATCTCGTCGTTGCCATATTTCGGCGAATTCATCAACATCAGCCGGATCCGTTCACCCTCTATCCCGTCAAAGTTATTGTCCAACACCTTGTTAAGTTTGGATAAAGTGATCCTCTTTTCTTCAAAAACAAGTCTCTTTACGGCAGTGAGCGAATCTGCCGCAGTCGCCATGCCAACACCAAACGGCGTTGTCCAGTGATATCGTGCGCCGCCGGAGGTGATATCCTTTCCTTTTTTTATACAATCGGGTATGATGCACGATGCGAAAATGTGCGGCGTTACTTCCGCTTGGATCGAGTCGATGATATGGTTTTCCGTCGCCTGCAAACGAACGAAAGATTCCATTTGCTGAGCGACAGCCGCTCGGCACTCTTCAAAGGAAGAGAAATCTGTCCCCGTTTTTATTCCTATCTGCTGCCCAGTCAGTCTGTCCACGCCGTTGTTAAGTGCGAAGTCGACGATCCGTGCCAAATTGATATATCCACCGTTATTGCGTCCAAATGCACCTATAACGGATGGCTCCACGCATCCAACGATCGCGTAGTTTACCGCGGCATCTCTGGGTACGCCGGCATTTTCAAGGCTTTTGATGACCGCTTCATCTCCAAAGAGCGCAGGCATGCCTCCGCCTCCTTTGATGATCTCTGCAGCACGCAGGAGCAATTCCTTTGGTGTTCCGGCATACACGCGCATCGTAAACTGCGGGGAGGCCAGCCGAATATGCTCCTGTGTTGTGAGGAACATATATGACAGTTCATTTGTTCCATCAATGCCGTCTTCTGTTTGTCCTCCA
>JAFRDL010000086.1 GCA_017411265.1 Oscillospiraceae bacterium
AGTGGAGGCGCCATCCGGATTTGAACCGGAGCAATCGCGGAGTTGCAGTCCGCTGCCTTACCACTTGGCTCTGGCGCCAGTGGAGCGGGCAACGAGATTCGAACTCGCTACCTCCACCTTGGCAAGGTGGCGCTCTGCCAAATGAGCTATGCCCGCATGTGGTGCCTCAGACCAGAATTGAACTGGTGACACGCGGATTTTCAGTCCGCTGCTCTACCTACTGAGCTACCGAGGCAAATGAACCCGCCTTGAAAGACGGGAATGGTGGGAACAACAGGACTTGAACCTGTGACCCCATGCTTGTAAGGCATGTGCTCTAACCAGCTGAGCTATGCTCCCGTTTTTCGCGGCTTTGTCATTGTACCAAAGGAGGATATGGATGTCAAGCATAAAAATCCGGGGATGCGGCACTTTTTTTCGCCCCTCCGCCCCGGGGCGGAGGGGTCGGGCAGGGATCAAAAGTCCGTGTACCGGTCGATGAACTCCGGGTGGATCTTGGAGTACACGATCTTTTGCTCCTTGTACAGGCCGTAGTTGGCGGAGAGCATGAAGCTGATGGCGGCGGCAATGGCGAAAAACTGGATATTGGCGGCGCCGAAGAGCTCCACGCCCAGCAGGATGGAGCTCAGCGGGCAGTTGAGGGAGCCGCAGAACATCCCCAGCAGACCCACCGCCGCGCCAAGCCCCGCGGGCAGACCCAGCAGGGAGCCTAGAACGCACCCCAGGGTGGCGCCGATGAACATGGCGGGGACGATCTCGCCCCCCTTGAAGCCGCTGGTCATGGTGATCACGGTGAAAATGAGCTTCAGCAGGAAATCGTACCAGTTGGACTGCCCGGCCATGGCGGCCGCGATCACGTCCATCCCGGCGCCGTTGTAGGCGGTGGTGCCCAGCGCCCAGGTGAGCACGGCCACCGCCAGTCCGCCCGCGGCGGCCCGGAGGTACGGGTTGGGCACCGCTTTGGCCCACAGCTTTCCCCCCCGGCGAAGGGCCACGCAATAGAGAATGCTCACGACCGCGCAGGCCGCGGCGATGAGCATCACCGCGCCCACGCTGCCGAAGCGGAAGGGAAAAGCGGCGGGCAGGAGGAAGCTCTCCGTCTCCGCGCCCAGGAACCGGGCCAGATACGACGCCGTCAGCGCCGAGGTGAGACAGGGGAGGATGGCGGAGAAGTGAAGGATTCCCACGCTGGCCACCTCAATGGCGAATACCGCGGCGGTGAGAGGGGAGCCGAAGAGGGCGGCGAATACCGCGCTCATCCCGCACATCACCACCAGGTGGACGTCCTTTTCGTTCAGCTTCAGCAGCCGGCCCAGCCGGTAGCCCAGCACGCCGCCCAGCTGCAGCGCGGCGCCCTCCCGGCCCGCGGAGCCGCCCAGCAGGTGGGTGACGACCGTGGAGCCGAAGATCAGCGGGGCGGTGGCGCCGGGAATGGTGGAGGGGGAGTGGATAGCCAGCAGGATGCCGTTGGTATCCGTGGGGTGCATCCCCCGGAGACCGTAGAGCCACACGATGAGAAGGCCGCCCGCCGGCAGCAGCCAGACGATCCAGCTGTGCCCGCTGCGGAAGAGGGTCGCGTATTTGATGGCGTGGCAGAAGGCGGCGCCGACAAGTCCGCCCAGGATGCCCAAAGCCAGACCCACGCCCACCCAGGCGAAAAACCCGTGGATGTACAGCAGGGTCTGGCGGGTCTGCCAGCGAAAGGTTGTTCTTTTCCTTTTCATAAGAGGGGAGCCTTTCCGCGGAAGCGGCGGCGGACGCCGGGTCCGCCGCCGGGATTGACAGGGGAGGGAGGGGGCGTTCGCCCCGGCGGAACAGCGGTCCCGCCGCGGAGCACCCGCCGGTTCGACAGGGTCCGCCAACCTGTCTTTACTATATCAAAACCCCAAAAAGAAAACAAGCGCCGTTCTTTCCCGCGGCCGGAACAGCAGCGGCGGGGAAAAGGGGAAAAAGCCGGAGAATTCTGTCAAAAAAAGAAAAAAAGTAAAATAGGACTGGAATTGCGGCGGCTTCTATGCTATATTTATTATTCGGAAAATAGTCTGTTTTTTTGACGGAGCCGGCGGAAAAAACCGGGAAAAAACACCAAAAAACCGTTTGTTCGGCGAAGACCTGTCTTCCGCTTCCCCCAGCTGCGGCGGATGGGATGTTCCCGGCGGATTCCGGCGGCGCTGTTCAGGAGAGCGGATCATTTTTGAGGGCAAAAACAGTTTTAATAGTTGAGGTGGAAAGGATGTCACTGAAAAACCTGAACGGTGTGCATATTCCTCACAGGAAGAACACAGCCGGGCTGCAGGCCGTGAGAATGCCGCCCCCGGCAACGGTCACCATCCCGCTGAGCATGCACATCGGGCGACCCGCCAACTGCGTCGTGGCAGTGGGCGACCATGTGGATGTCGGCCAGCTGATCGCCGAGCCGGGCGGATTCGTCTCCTCCCCGGTGTACGCCAGCGTGTCCGGCAAGGTGAAGAAGATCGAGCCCATGCTGCAGTTTATGGGCGCGACCTGCCAGGCGGTGGTGATCGAGTCTGACGGCGAGATGACCCCGTACGCGAACATCGCTCCCCCGGAGATCACCGACTACGACAGCTTTATCAAGGCTGTCCGGGACAGCGGCGTGGTGGGCCTGGGCGGCGCCACGTTCCCCACGGCGGTGAAGCTGGATGTGAAGGATACCTCCCGCATCCAGGAGATCATCATCAACGGCGCCGAGTGCGAGGGCTACATCACCAGCGACCACCGCACCATGCTGGACCGCACCGACGAGGTGATGGAGGGCTGCCGGCTGCTGGAGAAGTGGCTGGACGTGAAGAAGATCATCATCGCCATCGAGGACAACAAGCCCGACTGCATCGCCCGCATGAAAGAGGCCGCCGCCGGCGACGACAAGGTGGAGGTCCGCGCCCTGCCCTGCATGTACCCCCAGGGCGGTGAGAAAGTGCTGATCTACCACGTCACCGGCAAGATCATGCCCGAGGGCAAGCTCCCCATCGACGTGGGCAGCGTGGTCATGAACGTCACCTCCGTGGCGACCCTGGCCCACTACTGCACCACCGGCATGCCCCTGGTGGAGAAGTGCATCACCGTGGACGGCTCCGCCATCAAGGAACCCAAGAACGTCATCGCCCCCATCGGCACCGCCAGCGGCGAGGTCATCGAGTTTGCCGGCGGCTTCAAGTGCGAGCCCAAGAAGCTGGTCCAGGGCGGGCCCATGATGGGCGTGGCCCAGTACACCCTGGACGCCCCCGTCGCCAAGGGCACCAGCGCCCTTCTGGCCTTCAACGAGAAGGACGCCCGGCCCGTGACGCCCAGCGCCTGCATCCGCTGCGGCGGCTGCATCGACCACTGCCCCATGAAGCTGATGCCCTGCGAACTGGAGCGGGCCTACGAGAAGCAGGACGCCGAGGCGCTCAAGGCGCTGAAGGTCGGCCTCTGCATCGAGTGCGGCTGCTGCGCCTTCCAGTGCCCGGCCCACCGGGCCCTGGTGCAGGTGAACAAGCTCTCCAAGGTCCTGGTCCGGGACTATGACGCCCGCATGAAAACACTGAAGGAGGCGGGAAAATGAACTCTGACATGATCGTAAGCGTCTCCCCGCATTACCACAAGGCCGGCGCGACCACCCAGCGGGTGATGCTGGACGTGATCATCGCCCTGATCCCGGCGCTGATCGCCTCCTGCCTGATCTTCGGCGTGCGCTCCCTGCTGCTGGTGGCCGTCTCCGCGGCCAACTGCGTGCTGCTGGAGTGGGTGTGGAACAAGCTGATGAAGAAGCCCGACACCGTATCGGATCTCTCCGCGGTGGTCACGGGCATGCTCCTGGCCTTCAACGTCCCCGCCACCATGCCCATCTGGCAGCTGATCGTGGGCGACTTCATCGCCATCATCATCGTGAAGATGCTCTTCGGCGGCCTGGGCTGCAACTTTGTCAACCCCGCCCTGGTGGGCCGTGTGGCGATGATGCTCTCCTTCACCTCCAACATGACCAACTACGGCACCGCGGCGGCGAAGGTGGACGTGCTCTCCTCCGCCACGCCCCTGGCGGCCATGGGCAATCTGAACTTCTCCCACTTCATGACCCTGTTCCTGGGCCGGCACGGCGGCGTGCTGGGTGAGACCTGCGCCCTGGCGCTGCTCATCGGCGGCGTGTATCTGTGCGTGCGCCAGGTCATCAAGCCCACCATCCCCTGCATCTACATCGGAAGCGTGCTGGTGTTCACGTTCCTCTTCTCCGGCTTCAACGGCACCCAGGCGGTGCTGAGCGTGTTCTCCGGCGGACTGATGCTGGGCGCCATCTTCATGGCCACCGATTACGTCACCAGTCCTTTGACCTTCAAGGGCCAGCTGATCTACGCGTTGGGCTGCGGCTTCCTTACTACCATGATCCGGCTGTTCGCCAACAGCGCCGAGGGCGTGTCCTTCGCCATCCTGCTGATGAACCTGCTGGTGCCTTACATCAACAACGGGACCAAGACCAAACCGCTGGGAGGTGTCAACGCGTAATGGAAAAGACGAAGAAATCCAACTCCTTCTGGCAGGACATGGCCCGGCCCCTGGTGGTCCTGGTCGTCATCTGCCTGGTGGCCGCCGCCCTCCTTGGCGTGGTGAACGCCACCACCAAGCCGGTGATCGAGGCGAACCGGGAAAAGACCGCCGCCCTGACCCGGCAGGCTGCGCTGCCCGACGCTTCCTCCTTTGAAAAGCTGGACGTCAGCGCCGATCTGGCCGACCTGGGCGTTACCGGCCTCTACAAAGGCGACAACGGCTCCGGCTATGTGGCCACGGCTTCCAGCAAGGGCTACGGCGGCGACGTGACCGTCACCGTCGGCTTTGACGCGGACGGCAAGATCCTCAACGTCCTGGCCGACGTGGGCACCGAGACCACCGGCGTCGGCAGCAAGGTCGGCGCGGCCGACGTTCTGGCCCGGTTCAAGGGCGTCAGTGGCAGCGCCGACGACGTGAACCTGGTTTCCGGCGCCACCTACACCAGCAAAGCGGTCCGTGCCGGCGTCAACGCCGCCATCGCGGCGGTCGAGTCCGTAAAGTAAGGGAGGGGAGAGAATATGAAACGGAAAATGCAGATCCTCCTCAACGGCATCTTTAAGGAGAACCCCGTTCTGATCCTGGTGCTGGGCTGCTGCTCCGCCCTGGCCATCTCCGTCACGGTGCTTGGCTCCCTGGGCATGGGCGCGGCGCTGACCTTCGTGCTGGTGGGCTCCAACATCGTTATTTCCGCTCTGCGGAAGGTCATCCCCGACAAGGTCCGCATCCCCTGCTACATCATCGTGGTGGCCACCTTCGTCACCCTGGTGCAGATGGTGGTGGAGGCCTACGTCCCCACGCTGCACAAGTCCCTGGGCATCTTCCTCCCCCTGATCGTCGTGAACTGCATCGTGCTGGGCCGTGCCGAGATGTTCGCCAACAAGAACACCATCGGCGACGCGCTGTTCGACGGCATCGGCATGGGCATCGGCTACACCATGGTGCTCACCGCCATGGCCATCGTCCGGGAGCTCTTCGGTGCCGGCAGCCTGTTCGGCAAGCAGATCATCCCCGAGGAGTACACCGTCCGCATCCTGGCCCAGACTCCCGGCGGATTCTTCATGTTCGGTCTGGTCATGGCCATCCTGGTATGGGGCCTGGCCAAGCACGGCAAAAAGTTCGAGCCCAAGATGGGCTGCGACGGCGACTGCGGCGGCTGCGGCAGCGCGGACAACTGCTCTGAAAAGGAGGCGAAGAACGTATGACAAAGCTCCTCTCGATCATGTTCCTCATGATCTTCACCGAGAACTACGTTCTGGTCCAGTTCCTGGGCATCTGCCCGTTCCTGGGCGTATCCAAGAAGTTCGACTCCGCCATCGGCATGACCGGCGCCGTGGTCTTCGTCATGACCCTGGCCAGCGCGGTCACGTGGCTGATCTACACCTACGTGATGGCGCCCGCCGGCCTGGGCTACCTCCAGACCATCGTGTTCATCCTGGTCATCGCGGCTCTGGTACAGTTCGTGGAGATCTTCCTGAAGAAGTACGCCAAGGGCCTCTACCAGGCGCTAGGCATCTACCTGCCTCTGATCACCACCAACTGCATCGTGCTGGCTGCCACCATCCAGAACATCGACAACAGCTATACGTTCCTGCAGAGCTGTGTCAACGGCCTCTCCGCCGGCATCGGCTTCGGCGTGGCCCTGATCATTTTCTGCGGTGTGCGCGCGGCCCTGGAAAACGCCAAGCCCCCCAAGTGCTTTGAAGGTCTGCCCATCACCATGGTGGCGGCGGCGCTCACCAGCGTCACCTTCATGGGCTTCACCGGCATGGCGGAAAACCTGTTCCATTAAGGAGGGCGAGACATGAATCCGGTAGTAACTGCTGTTCTGGCGCTGGGCGCCATCGGCGCGGTCTGCGCCCTGATGCTCGTTCTTGCCTCCAAGTTCATGAGCGTTCCCGTGGATGAGCGGTTCCCCGCCATCCGGGAGTGCCTGCCCGGCGCCAACTGCGGCGCCTGCGGCTACGCCGGCTGCGACGGCTATGCCCAGGCTCTGGCGGACGGCTCCGAGACCAAGACCAACCTCTGCATCCCCGGCGCCGACGGCGCCGCCAAGGCGATCGCCGAGGTGATGGGCGTAGAGGCCGAGGACGTGGTGGAGATGAAGGCCTACGTCAAGTGCAACGGCAACTGCGAGAAGGCCAAGCACAAGTACGAGTACGCCGGCATCACCAACTGCAACGCCGCCAACATCCTGTTCCAGGGCGAGTGGGCCTGCCCCAGCTCCTGCCTGGGCTACGGCGACTGCGAGAAGGCCTGCCCCTCCGACGCCATCCATGTGGAAAACGGCGTCGCCCGGGTGCAGCCCTGGAAGTGCACCGGCTGCGGCATCTGCACCCGTCAGTGCCCCAACAAGCTCATCGCCCTGCGCCGGGAGGTGGATCCCACCATCGTCCGCTGCAGCAACACCCAGAAGGGCGCCCAGACCCGGGTGGCCTGCGGCAACGGCTGCATCGGCTGCAAGAAGTGTGAGAAGGTCTGTCCCACCGGGGCCATCACGGTGGTTGACAACCTGGCCCGCATCGACTACGATAAATGCGTCGGCTGCGTGGCCTGCTCGGAGAACTGCCCGGTGGGCGTGATCCAGCGGCTCTGATACCGAGACCAGGCATCGGCTCCGCCCGGCAAATCCGGGCGGAGCTTTTCATTTCAAGGAAAAGGCGGTGAGGATATGGAGGAGAAAAAACGGCGCGTCCGGGCGGACGTGCTGCTCATCGCCGCGCTCCTTCTCCTGAGCGGAGCGTTCCTTCTGATCCGCCAGCTCCGCCGGACGGGAGGGAATATGGCCGTGGTCTACGTGAACGGAACGCGCACCGCCGCCTACCCGCTCTCTGAGGACATCACCGTCACCCTTATCAGTCCGGAGGGAGGCACCAACGTCCTGGTGATCGAAAACGGCGCCGCCGACGTGAGGGATGCCTCCTGCCCGGACAAGATCTGTGTCCGGATGCACGCCATCCGCTACGCGGGGGAGACCATCACCTGTCTGCCCAACCGCACCATGATCCAGATCGAGGGCAGGGAAAAGGCGGAGGTGGACCTCGGATGAAGAAGACCCGCCGTCTCACCGTCATGGCCATGCTCACCGCCGCGGCCATGATCCTCTCCTACGTGGAGTCCCTGCTGCCCTCGCCGGGGATCCCCGGGATAAAGCTGGGCCTTGCCAATATCGCGGTGATCTTTGCCCTGTACCGTCTGGGGTGGAAAGAGGCTGCAGCTGTCTCCCTGGTCCGGGTGGGCATGGTGAGCGTCCTGTTCGGCAGCGTGGGGGCTCTCTTTTACAGCGTGGCCGGGGCGGTGCTGAGTCTCGCGGTGATGACCCTCCTCCGGCGGCTGGATGTGTTTTCCGCGGTGGGGGTGAGCGTGGCCGGGGGCGTGGCCCACAACCTGGGCCAGATCCTCATGGCCATGGCGCTGCTGGAGACGGAGCGTCTCATCTGGTATCTTCCGGTGCTGGTCCTCTCCGGCCTGGGGGGCGGCATCCTGGTGGGCCTCTGCGGCGCGCTGCTGGTAAAGCGTATCCCGCCTGTATAACGCCATACCCCCGAACGGATACTCCGTTCGGGGGTATGGCCATAATAAGTTAACATAAAATATTTACGGTAAAATATATTTCTCAAATCCCGCAGAGAATCGGATCGTCCCGTCCGCCAGGATCCAGCAGGCTTCCACGCCGTCCATCCCGTCGATAAACCGCATGCCGTCCGGCTGATCCATCTTGAACACGGCCGTGGACAAGGCGTCGGCCAGGGCGGAATCGGCGCAGAGGATGGACACGGACAAAAACTCGTTCCGGGGGAAGAGGGTCTCCGGGGAGATGATATGATGGTACCGCTTCCCATCCGCCTCGAAATACCGCTGATAAGAGCCGCTGGTGACCAGAGAGGCGTCGGCGAGGCCCACGCGCAGCACGTAGGCGCTCTCGCTCTCTCCCTCCGGATCCTGCACGCCTGCGATCCAGGCGGTCCCGTCGGCCTTGCTGCCGACGGTGCGCACGTTCCCGCCCACGCTGAGGGCGTAGCCGGTGTAGCCCGCCGCCTCCAGCGCCCGGGCGGCCCGCTCAGCGGCCCAGCCCTTGGCCACGGCTCCCAGATCCAGGGACAGCAGGGGGTCCGCGAGGGACACGGTGCCTGCTTCTTCGTCGATCACCACGTCGCCGATCTCACAGTGGGCCGCGGCGGCCCGGAGCTCGTCCTCCGTCGGGATCCGGGCCGGGCCGCCGTTCAGCGCCTCCTCCCGGCACTCGTGCCACAGGGAGAGCACCGCCCCCATGGCGATGTTGCACATGCCGCCGGTGAGCGCGTGGACCTCCTTGCCCCAGGCGAGGACCTCCCGCAGCTCGGCGGGGATCTCCACCGGGGCCTCTCCCGCGGCCAGGTTGACGGTGCAGACGTTGTTCACACCGCCGTACTCATGGTAGATGTCGCACAGCCGGTGATCGGTGTCGAAAACGTCCGCCGCCAGCGCGCAGGCGGCGTCGAACTCCTTCTCGCTGCCGTAGCCCGTGACGGTGGTGACGGTGTCGAAATAGGTATACCAGGTCCGGCTGTGCCGCGCCGGTGCGCTGCAGCCGGAGAGTGTTGTCAGCAGCGCCGCCGCCAGCAGAGCCGCGGCGAAGCGGCGGAGTCGATCGGTCATCCCGGACCTCCTTCGTTTGCTGTCATCAGCATACAACGAAAGGAAGGAAAAAGAAAGAGGGGAAAATCCGCACAAAAACGGGTTGCAAAATACGCGGAAAATCTGTATAATATTACCCGGCAAAAACGGCGTTCACATACATATGGATGCAGACAACAAAGGAGGAAATCATTTTTATGAACGAAAAGTACAGCCCTCTGTTCACCCCCTGGAAGATCGGCAATGTGGAGATCAAAAACCGCATCGTGCAGGTCTCCATGGGCGGCACGTCTTTGTTCGGCTGGCTGGAGCCCTGCCATTTTGACAAGGAAGCGGCCTACCACATCCTCAACCGGGCCCAGAACAACGTGGGACTGGTGCTCCCCGGCATGCAGTGCGTCCGGGACACCATGGGCATCCCCGGCCGTCACTGGCTCTATCAGAACAAGCAGATGTTCAAGGAACTGGCGGCGTGGATGCCGGAATTCCACAAGACCGGCGCCAAGCTGTTCATCCAGCTGGCGGCGGGCTTCGGCCGCAGCATGGCCATCAACCAGATGATGGTGGACCTGCTGAAGAACAAGACCCTGGGCAAGCTGGCCAAGGGCGTGGTGGACGTGGAATACGCCTGCGCCTCCGCCTCCGAGACGCCCAACCGCTGGTACCCGGAGCTGAAATCCCGTCCTCTCACCATCGAGGAGATCCACGAGATGGTGGAGGCCTTCGGCAAGACCGCCAAGATGTGCATGGACGCGGGCGTGGACGGCGTGGAGATCCACGCGGTGCACGAGGGCTATCTGCTGGACCAGTTCACCATCGCCAACATGAACTACCGGACGGACGAGTACGGCGGCTCCTTCGAGAACCGCTACCGTTTCCCGGTGGAGATCGTCCAGGAGATCAAGAAGCAGTGCGGCCAGGACTTCCCCGTGTCCCTGCGGTACTCCGTGGTCTCCAAGACCAAGGGCTTCGGCGAGGGCGCCGTCCCCGGCGAGGAATTCGTGGAATTCGGCCGGGATATGGAGGAGTCCGAGCGGGCCATCAAGTACCTGGAGGAAGCCGGGTACGACATGTTCAACTGCGACAACGGCACCTATGACGCCTGGTACTGGGCCCATCCGCCGGTATACATGCCCCCCAACTGCAACCTGGAGGACGTGGAGCACATCAAGAAGTTCACCACCAAGCCCGTGGTGTGCGCCGGCAAGATGGATCCCGTCACCGCCGCGCAGGAGATCGCCGCCGGCCGTCTGGACGGCATGGGCACCGGCCGTCAGAACCTGGTGGATCCCGAGTGGATCAACAAGATCCTGGAGGGCCGGGAGGACGAGATCAAGCCCTGCATCAACTGCCACAACGCCTGCTTCAACTTCAACCGCTCCAAGGGCATGCCCAACCTGCAGCCCATGGACGACGCTCTGCACCTGGCCCGCTGCGCCCTGACCCCGCCCACCATGCAGCACAACAAGTACAAGCTCATCCCCACCAAGCACCCCAAGAAGGTCGCCATCATCGGCGGCGGCGTGGGCGGCATGGAATGCGCCCTGGTGCTGAAGAAGCGGGGCCACACCCCGGTGATCTTCGAGAAGTCCGACCGGCTGGGCGGCCTGTACAACACCGCCGCGGCCATGTCCTTCAAGGAGGCGGACAAGAAGCTCCTGGCCTGGTACGAGCGGGAACTGAAGGAGCATGACATCGAGATCCGCTTCAACATGGAGATCAACGCCCCCAACACCCTGCGCCGGGAATTCGACGAGATCATCGTCTGCACGGGCTCCATGCCCAAGACCCTGCCGGTGCCCGGCTTCGGCAAGACCATCACCTTTACGGAGCTGCTGGACAGCGGCAAGGACCCCGGCGACAAGATCGTGTTCTTCGGCGGCGGCCAGTCCGCCTGCGAGGCGGCCTACGAGCTGGTGCTCCAGGGCAAGCATCCCATGATCGTGGAGTACGCCAACGACCTGATCGTCACGCCGGGCACCTGCCTGGCCAACGCCTCCTTCCTGCGGGAGATGCTGGCCTTCAAGAAGGTCCCCGTGTATCTGGAGCACACCATCACCGAGATCGGCGACGGCTACGTCATGGTGAAGCCCCGGAACGGCGGCGAGCCCTTCAAGCTGGAGTGCGACAACGTGGTCAACGGCATCGGCTTCCTGCCCGCCCCCATCGCGCCGGACGACAAGAAGGTCCACCGCGTGGGCACCGCGGCCAAGTGGGGCAACCTGCGGGACGTGGTCTGGGGCGCCTGGGACGTCTGCATGAAGATCTGATCCATATCCTTCAGGCAAAGAGGCCGTCCGCTTTTCGGCGGACGGCCTCAAGCTGTCGGCAGCCGGCCGACAGCTTGCGCTTTTTCCCGATTTCCGGTACAATGGAGAAAACTGCCGGGAGGTCCCGCCCATGTCCGACAACGTCATCCACGCCCCCCACGACCACGGCGGTCGGGGGGAGGAGATCATCCGCTCCATGCCCGGTGCCCCGGAAATCGAGCGGATCGCCCAGGTCCTGCGCCATCTGGCCGACCCCAGCCGGCTGCGGATCTTCTGGCTGCTGTGCCACTGCGAGGAGTGCGTCATCAACATCGCCGCCCTCACGGAGATGAGCAGCCCCGCCGTCTCCCACCATCTCCGCCTGCTGAAGGACAGCGGCCTCCTGGTGTCCCGCCGGGAGGGGAAGGAGATGTACTATCGTGCCGCGGACACGGAAATCGTGGACGCGCTGCACCGCACCTTTGAGGAGGTCGCCCGGATCTCCTGTCCCACGGAGCATGTCCATGGGGATCACTGAGGAGATCCGCGCCCGGCTCGTGGAGCTGGGGGACGGGGAGTACCGGACCTTTCAGATCAAGCTGACCCCCGGCGTGGCGCCGGAGCGGGTGCTGGGCGTGCGCGTCCCGGCGCTGCGGAAGCTGGCAATGGAGCTGGCCGGGCGGGAGGAGATCGAAGGCTTTTTCGCATCGTTGCCCCACGCTTACTATGACGAGGACAACCTCCACGCCCTGCTCCTGTCGGAGGAGCGGGATTATGACGCCGCCGTGGCGGGGCTGGACGCCTTTCTGCCCTATGTGGACAACTGGGCCACCTGCGATATCCTGCGCCCCGCGGCCTTTCGGAAAAACCGTCCCCGCCTCCGGGAGGACGCCCGCCGCTGGATGGCGTCGGACCGTCCCTTTACCGTCCGCTTCGGCATGGGGATGCTCATGACCCATTTTCTGGATCAGGACTTCCGGCCCGAGTATCCGGAATGGGTTGCGGATATTAACAATAATAATTATTATGTAAACATGATGGCCGCCTGGTATTTTGCTACGGCCCTGGCCAAGCAGTACGATGCGGTGATCCCCTTTTTGGAGGGAAAGCGCCTGGATCCCTGGGTCCGCAGCCGGGCCATCCAGAAGGCGGTGGAGAGCTTTCGGGTGACGGAGGAGCACAAGGCGTATCTCCGCACGCTCCGCCGGGGATCCGAAAAAACGTAAATGGACGAAAGAGAGAGGTGCGGAACATGGCCTCGACGCGAGATCGGCCCGTCGACGAGATACTGATCGTCGGACATCTGAATCCGGACACCGATTCCATCTGCTCCGCCATAGCTTACGCGGAGCTCAAGGAGAAAATCGATCCTGCCAACCGGTATACGCCCTGCCGGGCGGGGAACGTGGGGGAGGAGACGGCCTGGGTGCTCAGGCGCTACGGGCTGGAGCCGCCCCGGCTGCTGGAGGACGCGGCGCCTACGGTCCGGGACGTGGAGATCCGCCGGGTGGCCGGCATCCGCCGGGACATCCCGGTGAAGGAAGCCTGGGAGATCATGCGGGACGGGGACATTTCCACCCTGCCCATCGTGGACCGGAGCGGCCGGCTGGAGGGGATCATCACCCTGAAGGATCTGGCGGTGGCCCAGATGGACAGTCTGGACGCCCACGCCCTGGCCAGGGCCAACACCCCTTTCCGGAGCATTGCCCGGGTTCTGAACGGAGCCGTGGTCCTGGGGGACGAGAACGCGGTCATGTCCCAGGGCTACATCCTGGTGGGAGCCGGGGATGTGGAGGCCATCCGGGAGGCAGTGCATCCCGGGGACCTGGTGCTGGTTGCCAACCGCGTGACCGCTCAGCGCGCGGCGCGGGAGAGCGGCGCCGGCTGCGTGGTGCTCTGCCTTTCCGCCGCGCTGACCCCGGAGCTGGAAGCCCTGGCAAAGGATCGCCGCTGCGTGGTGATCTCCACGCCCTTTGATACATACAAGGCCGCCTATTTTCTCAACCAGAGCGTGCCGGTGCACCATTATATGATGAAAAAGGGACTCCAGACCTTCACTCTCTCCACGCCCCTGGAGGACGCGGCGCGGATCATGGGCGCCGTCCGTCACGAGTATTTCCCCGTGCTGGACGACAAGGGGCGGTACTACGGCGTCATCTCCCGCCGGAATCTGATCAACCGCCGCCGGAAGCAGCTGATCCTGGTGGACCACAACGAGAAGTCCCAGTGCGTTCCCGGCTGGGAGCAGGCGGATATCCGGGAGATCGTGGATCATCACCGGATCGGCGGGCTTCAGACCATCACGCCCATCTTTTTCCGCAACCAGCCTGTGGGCAGCACCGCCGCCATCGTCGCGGCCATGTTCCGGGAAAACGGAGCGGCGCCCTCCCCGGCGGCGGCGGGGGCTCTGTGCTGTGCCATCCTGTCGGATACGCTGCTGTTCCGGTCTCCCACCTGCACCCAGGCGGACCGGGAGGCCGCCCAATGGCTGGCGGAGCAGGCCGGAGAGGACCTGGAGGGCCTGGGCGAGGCCATGTTTGAGGCGGGGGAGGACCTGACACACAAGACCCCGGAGCAGCTCCTGAAGCGAGACTACAAGATCTTCGCGGCCGACGAGGTGAAGTTTGGCGTCAGCCAGTCCAATTTCCTCAGCGTCAAGGCCCGGAAAAAGGCCACCGCCATGGTCCGGGACGCGATGGACGCGCTGCGCCGGACGGACGATCTGGCGTATGTATACTATCTCCTCACGGACATCACCAGCGAGACCAGCTACGTCCTGTGCGCCGGGGAGGGGGCGGAGCCCCTGATCCGGCAGGCCTTCGGCGTGCCGGACGAGGAGGGCGTCCTCCGGCTGCCCGGGGTGGTGTCCCGGAAAAAGCAGTTCATCCCGGCCATGCTGGAGACGCTGCACCGAAAGAGCGAGGAGGATAAACAACGGAAACAATAAAAAACGGGCTCCCCGGCGGGGAGCCCGTTGTCATGATCCGAACGGATCCAGCGTGATATCCTCTTGGGGGATCCTGTCCCAGGCGAAGAGGGGAAGCAGCTCCCGGAGGGAAGCGCTCTCCCGCCGTTCCAGCAGCCCGGCGGCGTGGGCCAGGAGCCCCAGCAGCTCCTCGGCCGTATACCGCTGCCGCAGCACCCCCAGATCCAGATCCCGGTCCCGCTTGGACAGCCGCCGGCCGTCCGGGGCGGTGAGCAGAGGGACGTGGAAATAGTCCGGCGTCTCTGCCCCCAGCAGCCGGTAGAGGTAGATCTGTCTCGGTGTGGAGGACAGGAGATCCCGGCCCCGCACCACCTCCGTGACCCCGGCGGCGATGTCGTCCGCCGTTACTGCCAGCTGGTAGGCAAACACCCCGTCTGCCCGGCGGAGAATGAAATCCCCGCACTCCCTGGCCAGGTTTTCCTCATAATGTCCGTAATGTCCGTCGGTAAAGGCGATCACTTCGTCCGGGACCCGGAGCCGCCAGAGCGGGGGACGGAGGGCCAGCCGCGCCGCCCGCTCCTCCGCCGTAAGTTCCCGGCAGGTGCCGGGGTAGATGGGATGCCCGTCGGAGGCGTGGGGGGCGTTGGGCGCGTTTTTCAGATCGCCCCTTGTGCACCAGCAGGGAAACACCGTTCCGGTCTCTCCCAGGCGGGCGAGGATCTCCTCGTAGTATTCACTCCGGCTGCTCTGGCAGGGCTGCTCATGGTCCCAGTCCAGTCCCAGCCACCGGAGGTCGTCCCGAAGGACGTCGGCGTTCTCCTTCGGACAGCGGAGCGTGTCCAGATCCTCGATCCGGAGCAGCATCTCCCCGCCCCGGCTCCGGGCCGACAGCCAGGCCATCATGGCGGAAAACACATTGCCCAGATGCATCCGCCCGCTGGGAGTGGGGGCGAACCGGCCGAGACAGCCCATGGCGATCCTCCTCTCGATCGTTCTTTTGTCAGTGTACCACAGATCCGGAAGAAAGGAAATGAAAATGATGCCCGCTCCCCGCGTTCTCACTCTGATCGTCCGCCCGGAATGGGAGGGTCGCACCGTAAAAAGCCTGCTGCGAAAGAAGCTGGGCATGACTGAGGGCCTTGTCGCCCGGGTGAAGCTCCGGGAGACAGGCCTCCGCCGGAACGGGGAGCGGTGCCGGACCGTGGACCGGGTAAGGGCGGGGGACGTCCTCGCCGCAGAGGTAGGGGACGGCCCGGAGGCGCGGAACACCGCCGAGCCCATAGCCGTGCCGCTGCGCTTCGTCTGGGAGGACGAGGATCTGGCAGTGCTGGACAAGAGCGCCGGGATGGTGGTCCACGGCACGGCGGGCGGGGCGCCCACCGTGGCCAACGCCCTGGCGGCCCTCTGGGGACCGGAACAGCCTTTTCACCCGGTGCACCGGCTGGACCGGGGAACCTCCGGGCTGCTGGTGATCGCCAAAAGCGCGTATGTGCAGGAGCGGCTGCGCCGCATCCTTCACACGGAGGATTTCCGGCGGGAATACCTGGCCCTGGTCTCCGGCACGGTGGAGCCGGAGCGGGGGACGGTGGACCTGCCCATCGGCCGGGAGCCGGGCCACTCCACCCGCCGGCGGGTCGACCCGCAGGGACAGAGCGCCCGGACGGAATATGCCGTGGAGGGCGTGTTTCCCGGGGGGACGCTGCTCCGCCTCCGGCCCCTGACGGGGCGGACGCATCAGCTTCGGGTCCACATGGCGGCCCTGGGTCACCCCCTGCTGGGGGACCGGCTGTACGGCGGGGAAGGGGACCTGGACCGTCCCGCCCTCCACGCCGCCCGGATCGCCCTGCGCCACCCGGTGACCGGGGAGCGGCTGGAGCTCACGTCGCCCCTGCCGGAGGACATGTATCGTATCCTGGAATAAAAAGGGCCGGAGGTTTTTCCTCCGGCCCTTTTGCCGTTTATTCCACTTTATCCAGCGCCTGCCGGAGATCCGCGATGAGGTCCTCCGCGTTTTCCAGCCCGCAGGAGATCCGCACCAGTCCCGCCGGGATCCCGGCGGCGGCGAGCTGCTCGTCGGTCATCTGCCGGTGGGTGGAGGTGGCGGGATTGAGGCAGCAGGTCCGGGCGTCGGCCACATGGGTCTCGATGGCGCCCAGCCGGAGGTGCTTCATAAAGGTCTCCGCCGCGGCCCTTCCGCCCTTTAGGTCAAAGCTCACCACGCCGCAGGAGCCGTTGGGCAGATATTTTTTGGCCCTCTCGTGGTATTTGTCTCCGGGCAGCCCGCAGTAGCTCACGCTTTTCACCTTGGGATGGGCGGACAGGAACTCCACCACCGCCTGGCCGTTCTCGCAGTGCCGGGCCATGCGAACGTGGAGGCTCTCCAGACCCAGGTTCAGATAGAAGGCGCTCTGGGGGGACTGGACGGAGCCCAGATCCCGCATCAGCTGGGAGGTGCACTTGGTGATAAAGGCGCCCTCCTTGCCGAACTTCTCCGCGTACACGATGCCGTGATAGCTCTCGTCCGGGGTGCACAGACCGGGGAAACGCTCTGCGTTGGCCATCCAGTCGAATTTGCCGCTGTCCACGATGACCCCGCCCACGGCCACGCCGTGGCCGTCCATATATTTGGTGGTGGAGTGGGTGACGATGTCCGCACCCCACTCGATGGGGCGGCAGTTCACCGGGGTGGCAAAGGTGTTGTCCACGATGAGGGGCACCCCGTGGGCGTGGGCGGCCCTGGCGAAGAGCTCAATGTCCAGCACCGTCAGGGCCGGATTGGCGATGGTCTCCCCGAATACCGCCCGGGTGTTGGGCCGGAAAGCGGCGTTCAGCTCCTCCTCCGAACAGTCGGGGGAGACGAACGTGGCCTCGACGCCCATTTTCGCCATGGTGGTCTGGATGAGATTGAAGGTGCCGCCGTAAATGCTGGAGGAGGACACGATATGGTCCCCGCAGTTGACGATGTTGAACAGGGCAAAGAAGTTGGCGGCCTGGCCGGAGCCGGTGAGCATGGCGGCGGTCCCGCCCTCCAGAGCGCAGATCTTGGCCGCCACCATGTCGTTGGTGGGGTTTTGCAGGCGGCTGTAAAAATATCCGCTGGCCTCCAGATCGAACAGCTTTCCCATGTCCTCGCTGGTATCGTATTTGAAAGTGGTGGAATACACGATGGGGATCTGCCGGGGCTCTCCGTTGCCGGGGGTGTACCCGCCCTGAACGCATACGGTGTCGATGTGTCTGTCGCTCATGCTCATCTCTCCTTTGGAAAGGCGCGCTTTCCTGCCGTATCGATGTGCTTTATTATACTGACGGCGCCCCGCCCTGTCAACAAAAAAGCCCCTCTGCCCGATGGGCAGAGGGGCGGGGGAGGGGAGCTCAGTCCTCGATCTGGATGACCTTGCGCTGGGCGAGCTTCTTCTGCTCCTCCTTGGGGAAGGTCAGGGTGAGCACGCCGTCCTCAAATTTTGCCTTTACGTCCTCCTCGGTGAGGGACTGGCCGATGTAGTAGCTGCGCTGCATGGAGCCGCAGTAGCGCTCCTGATGGACGATCCGACCGTTCTTGTCCTTCTCGTCCTCCTCCAGACTCTTTTCCGCCTGGACGGTAAGGTAGCCGTTTTCCAGATGGAGCTGGATCTGGTCCTTCTTGGAGCCGGGCAGGTCGACGCTCAGCTCATAGCCGGTCTCGTCCTCCTTCAGATCCGTCTTCATCACATGGGCCGCGTGGCGGCCGTACAGCTTTTTGTCCGCATCGGACTCAAAGCTCCGAAAGGGGAACCCCATCCAGTCGTCAAACAAACCCGAACCAAAAATACTCGGCAACATAAGTCATTCCTCCTTTTGCTTTTCGCACGTCGTCTGTCGTCCGAGCTTCCGCAGAGACCGTCCTGTCCCTGTTCTCTTTACACCTCGGATTATACCACAGGATTTAGCACTGTCAATAGAAGAGTGCTAAATAAATTGTAAACAATTTATTAAAGAAGGAGCTCTCCGACCGCGTGGGAGTATCCAACGTCAATCTCTCCAAGATGAAGACCGGGAAGATCAGCGCCATCCGCTTCTCCACCCTGGAGGCTATCTGTGATGCGCTGGACTGCCAGCCCGGGGACATCCTGGAGTACGACCCTGACGCTTTGGGAAAGGAGACCTGAGGGAAAAACGCATCGGCCCCCTGCCGTTCGGCAGGGGGCCGATGCGTTTGCACGGTATAAAAAGATCCCGGACGCTTACTTCTCCGGACAGGAGGCCAGCAGCGCCTCCACCTCCGCCCGGGAGGGCATCACGCGAAGCGCGCCCTTCCTCGTGGTCACGAGATAGGCCGCGGCGTTGGCAAAGCGAAGCATCCCGGCGAGCCGCTCCCCGTCCATCGCGTCCAGCCCATACTCCAGCACATGGCTGAGCACGCAGGCGCAGAAGGTGTCGCCCGCCCCGGTGGTCTCGATGGTGCCGCCCAGGAGGAACGCGGGGACGAAGGCCCGGGCGTCGCCGGCGAAGCGGAGACTTCCGCCGGGGCCGTTGGTGACGTTCAGCAGCCGGATGCGGGGGAACTGCCGACGGAGGACGGCGGCACCGGCGTCCAGATCCGTTTCCCCGGTGAGGAACTCCAGCTCGTTGTCGGAGATCTTTACGATATCGCTCTGCCCCAGGCCCCAGAGGATCTGCTCCCGGGCCAGCTCCAGGCTTTCCCACAGCGGGGGCCGCAGGTTGGGGTCAAAGGAAAGGAGAGCGCCGCCTTCCCTGGCCAGCGCCGCCGCCCGCCGGGTGGCCTCCCGGACCCCGGGATGGGTCATGGACAGGGTGCCGAAATGGAAGATCCGCGCGCGGCGGATCCTCTCCTCGGGCAGCTCGTCCGCCCGGAGGAGCATGTCCGCTCCGGGATCCCGGTAGAAGGAGAAATCCCGGTCGCCGTTGGGAAGGGTCTTCACAAAGGCCAGCGTGGTATGGGCCGCGCCGTCCAGGATCAACGCGCCGGTGTCGATACCCACCTCCGCCGCGGCGGTCCGGAGCTGGCGGCCGAAGAGGTCGTCTCCCACCTTTCCGATAAAAGCACAGCGGCGGCCCAGCGAGCAGAGCATGGCCAGCACGTTGCACGGCGCCCCGCCGGGGTTGGCCTCGAAGAGGGGGTTGCCCTGGCCGCTGACGCCGTTTTCGGTGAAATCGATCAGGAGCTCACCCAGCGCCACCACGTCAAAAGGTCGTTCCATCGCGGAATTCCTCCCTTTCATTCCGATCGTTCCTCCGTGAGGATCCATGCGAAGCCGTAGCCGGGAAGATCCAGCCGCGGCGCGTCGTATTTTTGCCCGTTCAGAGCGTCCGTGCCTCCCGGAGCGGGGTTTTCCACGCTTTGGGGGATCTCGGAGAAGTTGAACAGGGCCGTGAGCGCTTTTCCGTCCCGCGTCCGGCGGATGCCCAGTACCCGGTCCGAGCCGGTGTCGAAGGCGGTCATTTCCGCGTCGGAGCGGAACAGCGCCAGCTCCGCCCGGCGGCGCTCCATCCTTCGGAGTGCCTGGAACAGCTCTCCCTGCAGCGTGGACGGGTCATGGCGCAGCGCTGCCAGATCCCAGTCGAATCGGCCCCGATGGAGGTATCGGCTGTCCTGCCGCTTGTCCGGATCCTCGTGGTAGGAGTAGTCGTTGAACTGGCCGATCTCATCGCCGCTGTACAGCACGGGTATCCCGCTCTGGGTCAGCATCCAGGCGTGGAGCATCTCGTCGCAGCGGATGGCCTGCCGGCGGATCTCCGGATCCTCCGACTCCATCCCCACCAGGGATGCGGTGGTGCCGCACAGCCGGGCGTCCTGGAGCCGCGGGTCGTCGTTGTAGAGCTCGCCTCGGGACCAGCTGCCCGGCCAGACGCCGGTGAACCAGTCGTTGAGATATTTCTTGTGGGCGGCCTCCCCGTACCCCCGGCTGCCCAGCCAGGGATAGTCCAGGCCCCAGCCGATATCGTCGTGGCAGCGGAGGTAGTTCTGAAACAGGGCGTTTCCGGGCAGGCGGCCCAGCTGGTCCACCTGCCGCCGCAGAAGTCCCACATCCCGGGTGGCCAGGGTGTGCCAGGTGGTGCACATGGTGGTGACGTTGTAGAGGATCTGGCACTCGGGCTTCTCCGGCGTGCCGAAATACGGAGCCACCTTTTCCGGCTCCATGACCACCTCGCCCAGCAGCAGCACTCCCGGACAGACTACGTAGCAGGCCAGATTCAGCAGCCGGGCCAGCTTATGGACCTCCGGACGATTGCGGCAGTCCGTGCCCAGTTCTTTCCATATATACGGAATGGCGTCCAGCCGCAGCACGTCCATGCCGCGGTTGGCCAGAAACAGCAGGTTTTCGGTCATGTCGTTGAGCACCATGGGATTGCGGTAGTTGAGATCCCATTGGTACGGGTAGAAAAACGTCATCACGGTCTGACCGCAGTCGGGCAGGTAGGTGAAATTCCCCGGCGCGGTGGTGGGGAACACCTGGGGCAGGCTTTTTTCATACTGATCGGGGATCTCCCGATCGTCGAAGAAGAAGTACCGGCTCCGGCACACGGGGTCGCCGGCCCGGGCAGCCCGGGCCCAGGGATGGTCCTCGCTGGTGTGGTTAATCACGAAATCCAGGCACAGACAGATGCCGCGGGCCCGGCACTCGTCCGCCAGCGCCTCCAGCTCCTCCATAGTCCCCAGCTCCGGCTGGACCTGGCGGAAATCCGCCACGGCGTAGCCGCCGTCGCTCCGGTCCTTCACGGTCTTCAGCAGCGGCATCAGGTGCAGGTAATTCACCCCGCACTCCTCCAGATACGCCAGCTTGTCCCGGACGCCCCGGAGGCTGCCGGCAAAGGCGTCCACGTACAGCATCATGCCCAGCAGACCGTTGGACCGGTACCAATCCGGATCGAGCAGCCGCTTTTCGTCCTGGGCGCGCAGAGCCTCCTTGCGCTGGGCGTAGCTCCGGCGGAGCATATCCAGAAAATAGTTCAGAGCCGTGCCGCCGTCAGAGGGGTACAGCTCCTCAAACAGCGCCGCGATCTCCGCATAACAGCTCTGCAGTCTCTCTTCCATGGGATCCCTCACTTTTTTCTCGTTGTCCGGCCGGGGCCGGGCGGTTTTCGGCAAGGCAAAGAAAGTTCCCGCCCCGCGGCGCGAGGCCGCGGTGCGGGAGCTTGTATGTGCGACGCGCCTGTCTCAGAACTCGTAGTTCTTGCAGACGGGGGCGTCGGCTTCGGCGGAGGCCTGGTCATACCAGATCAGGTTGTTGCCGCTGGCCTTGTCAAAGAGCTGGATCAGCTCGGGCTGGGTGGTGAAGTTCACGGTGGCGCCCATGGAAACGTCCGTGGTCAGGCCCACGGTGGGGATCACCATGACGACCTCGTCATCGTTGCTGCGGGCGTGGAGGTTGACCTCGCTGCCCAGCATCTCGTTGACCTCGATCTCGGCGGTCAGATCGCCCTTGCCGATCTGGATGTGCTGAGGCCGGATGCCGCAGACGATCTCGCAGGGCTGCTGTCCGTTCTGGGCCAGGGCCTTCTGCTGGAACTCATCCAGCTCGAACTTGACGCCCCGGATCACGGCGATGTACTTCCCGTCCTCCAGCAGCAGCTGGCAGTTGTCGAAGAAGTTCATCACGGGCATGCCGATAAAGCCGGCCACGAAGATGTTGACGGGCTTGTTGAACAGCTCCTTGGGGGTGCCGATCTGATTGACGTAGCCGTCCTTCATGATGACGATCCGGTCGCCCAGGGTCATGGCCTCGGTCTGGTCGTGGGTGACGTACATAAAGGTGGTATTGATGCGCTTGCGCAGCTTGATGATCTCGGCGCGCATCTGGTTGCGGAGCTTGGCGTCCAGGTTGGAGAGGGGCTCGTCCATCATCAGCACGGCGGGCTCGCGCACGATGGCGCGGCCGATGGCCACACGCTGCCGCTGGCCGCCGGACAGCGCCCGGGGCTTGCGGTCCAGGTACTGGGTGATGCCCAGGATCTCCGCTGCCTGGTTGACCCGGCGGTCGATCTCCTCCTTGGACATTTTCCGCAGTCTCAGCGGGAAGGCGAGGTTCTCACGTACGGACATATGGGGATACAGAGCGTAGCTCTGGAAGACCATGGCAATATCCCGGTCTTTGGCGGGAATGTTGTTGCACAGACGGTCTCCGATGTAAAGCTCGCCGCCGGAGATGTCCTCCAGCCCAGCCACCATGCGCAGGGTGGTGGACTTGCCGCAGCCGGAGGGGCCGACCAGCACGATGAACTCCTTGTCGGCGATCTCCAGGTTGACGTCATGGACGGCGGTCACTTTATTGTCATAGATCTTTTTCAGTCCTCGGATCGATACAGTTGCCATAGAAGAAGCAAACCTCCTTTTAGAATATTGAACCGGCGCGATTCATTCTGACTGCTTCGGCAGCTTCCGGAACGCCCGTCGATAGAAAAAGCTGTTCAGATAGGCGATGACGGCGATGATCACGAAAGCCCATAGGAAAAAGAAGATGTTAACGGCGCGGGGGGACATGAAAAACGAGATGTAGACCGCCGCGGCGGTCACCGCCAGGGCCAGCAGCGTCCAGGGGAGCGCCGCCACGCTCAGCAGCCAGGCTGTCTTCAGCGTCGCCTTGACGCTCATGGAATACCGGCTGAGCAGGGGGAAGACGTACTGGAAGCCTGCCAGGAACAGAAAAGCCAGAATGTAGAACGTGACCCGATAGGTCTGGAACAGCGGCCCGGTCAGACTGTTGACCGCCACGGAGTAGCCCGCCAGCACCAGGATCATGGCCAGACAGATCAGCCACAGCACGGTCGCCTTCCGAAAGTGTCTTTTAAAGGCGTTCCAGAACTGCTTGATGATGAGCTGTTCCTCCAGATCCTCCGTGATGCTCAGCGTACAGTCGAACAGCGCCGTCAGCGCCGCGCCGATGGTGAAGACGGGGAGGGAACAGAGACAGAACAGGATGTTGCAGAACACCAGATCCGCCAGCTTTCCCAGCGCGACCATCACCGGGCCATCGGGATCGTTGAGCTTCATCGCGTTACTTGACGGCGCCTTCGACCATGCCGCTCATGATCTGTTTCTGAGCGATCAGGAAGATGATGATCATCGGGACCATCGCCAGCAGGGCGGCGGTCAGGATCAGATCCCACTGCTTCACGTAGCTGCCCACGAAGGCCTGTACGGCCACGGGGAGGGTCTTGACGCGACCGTTCTGGCCCAGCATCAGGGAGGGCAGCAGGTAGTCGTTCCAGATCCACATGCCGTTGAGGATCGTCACGGTGACGATGGACGGCTTGAGCAGGGGGAAGATGATCCGGAAGTAGATCCCCTCATAGGAGCAGCCGTCGATGGAGGCGGCCTCTTCCAGATCGAAGGGGACGGTTTTGACCATGCCGGTGAGGATGAATACGGTCATGGCGCCGCCGAATCCCAGGTAAGCGAACACGATGCCGGGGATGCTCTGGAGCATGGGCAGGCCCACGAACTCGCCCACATCCCGGAAGGTGGAGATCAGGGGCAGCATGACCACCTGGAACGGGATGATCATGGAGGCGATGAATACCATGTAGATCGCGGTGGACCATTTCGTCTTGTTCCGGCAGATGACCCACGCGGCCATACCGCCGAACACGGCCAGGAGCACCAGCGAGACGATGGTGATGACCAGCGAGGTGCCGAAGGCGGTCCAGAAGCTGAAGTTGGAGTTGTTGATGACGTTGCTCAGGTTCTGCCGGAGCTGCGCAAAGGAGGTCCCGTCCAGACTGACGGGGTTGGACACGATGGACGTGTTGACCTTGAATACGTTGATGACCACCAGGAAGAAGGGCATCAGCGTGTAGATCGCGACCGCGATGGCCAGGATCATCAGGATGATGAAGGGGCCGGTCCGCATTTTCGTTTTCATTACAGCTCGACCTCCTTCTTATTGGAGATACGCACCTGAACCAGCGAGACGATCGCCAGAATGATGAAGAACAGCACGGCCTTGGCCTGGCCAAGCGCGTAGTTGTTCTTGGAGATGGCGGTGTTGTAAATGTTCAGCGCCAGCATCTGGGTGCCGTTGGTCAGGTAATTGCCCATGAAGTTCTGCACCGAGCCGGTGCCGTTGGTCAACGCCATGTTCACGTCGAACTGTTTGAACGCGCTGGTCAGCGTCAGGAAGGTGCAGATGGTAATGGTGGAGGCGATCATGGGGATCTTGATCCGGAACAGGGTGGTGACGGGGCTGGACCCGTCGATGGCGGCGGCCTCCAGCACCTCGCCGGGAACCGTGACAAGGCCGTTGACGTAGATCAGCATGATGTAGCCGGCGTACTGCCAGATGTACACGACGATGATCGCCATGAAGGCCGTGTTGGTATTGCTCAGCAGGGAGATGCCGTCTCCGGCCAGCTGGATCAGCACGTTGTTGAAAACGAACTGCCACACGTAGCCGAGGACGATGCCGCCGATCAGGTTGGGCAGGAAGTAGGCGGCGCGGAAGAAGCCGATGCCCTTCAGCTTGCTGGTGCACAGCAGGGCCAGCAGGAAGCCCACCACGTTCACCAGAATCATGTTGACCACCACGAACAGGATGGTGATGAGCAGGGACCAGAGGAAGCTGGTCTCCTTGAACATGGCCGCGTAGTTGGCCAGACCGACGAACTGGGTATACTGGATGCCGGTCCAGTTGGTCAGTGAGTAAAAGATACCGAGGACCAGGGGGATGATGACCGTCACGGCGAAGGTGAACAGCAGGGGGAACAGGAAGATCACGTTCACCAGATCACGGTGGCGGCGCTGGGACGGGAAGAAGTAAAGGCCGGCCAGCACGGCGAGGATCCCGACGATCAGCATGGGCCCGCGCAGACCGGAGCTGCTCCTGGCGACGTCCATGGCGATGGAAGCGGCAAGCAGCGCGACGCCGCCGATCAGCAGCACGAGGGACAGGACTTTTTTCGCAGGGGGTGCAGATTCCATATTCGAACCAGGCTCCTTTCCTCTTGATTGTTGTCCGCCGGGGTTTCAGAGGGCCGCCCCGGCGGTGCGTTTGAAAAAAAAACGGGCAGCAGTTGAATACTGAGCTGCTGCCCGTTCATTCTCCATAACTATGAACGGAGATTCGGGAAATGGATCAGGAGGCGTAGCACGCGGCGCAGACCTGCTGGCAGACCTCGACGAACTTGTCGGTGTCCAGCTTGCCCTGGGCGTAGTCATTGAAGACCTGGCCGAGGTAGTTCTGCGCGAGGCCCTCCTTGTTGCTCTGCCAATGCCAGTTGGAGGTCTTGCCGGCGGCGATGTAGTCAGACACGCTCTGGGCGAACGGGTCGGTGGCGACGAACTTGCAGGACTTGAACGGGCTGATGAAGCCGGCCTCATTGACCAGCACTTCCTGGGCCTCGTCCGTGGTCAGCCACTGCAGGAACGCCTTGGCGGCGTCCACGTTGCCGTCCTTGTAGACGGACCACCAGGAGGGGGAGTTGGTCAGGATGGTGTCGATGCCGTCCTGGAAGGCGTAGGGAGCAAAGCCCGCCTGGAAGCTGCCGGCAGCGGCATAGGCGTCGGCGTCGTCAGAGGTCATGGTGGCGCCGATCCAGTTGCCCTGGGTCACGAAGGCGTACTTGCCGGAGGCAAAGTTCAGCACTTCCTGGTCATAGGTGCCGGAGATCATCATGCTCTGGTCGGCGTACTTCTGCATCAGGCCGATGAACTTGGCGAAGTCGGTGTACCGGGCGACGTCCAGCTTGCCGCCGTCGGCCAGAAGGTCGGAGTAGGTGGTGTCGTCACGGGCCAGGCCGGCGTCCAGATACTGGCCGAAGATGTGGTTGCCGCTGGACCAGTAGAGGTTGACGGGCTCGGTGTAGTAGCCGATGACCGCGGTCAGACCCAGGTCGTCCTTCTGGGCATCCAGAGTGGCGAAGGCGGCCTCGTAAGCGGCGGGGCTGGTCAGAGTGGCGACGTCGATGCCGGCCTTGGCAAGGATGTCCTTGTTGTAAGCCAGGCCGATGGCCTCCACGGTGTAGGGGAAGCCGATCACAGCGCCGTTCTCATCCACGTAAGCAGCGTCGGTATCCGAGACCCAGGCCTCTCCGCTCATGTCGGCCAGCAGACCGGTCCAGTTGGCGAAGTCGGTCGCGCCGCCGTTGACGAAGATATCAGGCATGTTCTTGGCCTGATAGTAGCCCTTCAGGGTGCCCTGAATGTCGATGCCGCCGCCCATGGACTCGATCTCCACGTTGACGCCGGTCTTTTCCTTGTACATCTGGGCCAGCTTTTTCAGCATGGCGTCGACTTCGATCTTGCCGTTGACGAGGCGGATGGTGTTGCTGTTGGAGCTGCTGGTAGTGGTCGTGGTGCTCGCGGCGCCGCCGCAGGCGACCAGGGAGAGCATGAGGACGAGCGCCAGAACCAGCGCGAGGAGTTTCTTCCCTTTCATTCTTTTTCCTTCCTTCATTTCAAGTTGGGTTCTTTCCTTTAAACCCTGCGAATATGGTATCACACCCGCAGGGGAAAATCAAGAATAACATAAACACGCCACGGACAAATGGAGTTTTTGTGCATTTTTTCAGGAAACCACGGCCCACACGGCGGCCTGCCAGGGAGCGAGGGCAAGCTCCGGCCCGAGAGAAAGGGGCGCCCCGTTGGACAGCAGCAGCTCCGCCCGCCCTGCGGGGACCTCCGGCGGAAGCCGGTAGAGGCGGGCCTCCGGGGTCATATTGCACACGACCAGAAGCGGCGTCTCCCCGGGGCGGAGATAGGCGAAAATGTGTTCGTCCTCCGGATCCAGCAGCGTGAAGCGGTTGTAAACCACCGCGTCTTTCCAGCGGCTCTCCCGGCGGAGCCGGATCAGACGGCGGAAGTACTGCAGGACAGAGTCCGGATCGGCCTCCTGCGCCGCCGCGTTGAGGGTGGGATAATTGGGATTGACCATGATCCAGGGCGTGCCGGAGGTGAAGCCTGCGTTGGGGCTGTCGTCCCACTGCATCGGCGTGCGGGCGTTGTCCCTGGCCTTGAAGGCGATGGCCTCCAGCAGCTCCTCCGGCTCCCGAAGCCCCGCCTCCGTCAGCTCCCGGTAGGCGTTGATGGCCTCCAGATCCCGGTAGTTCCCGATGGGGCCGAAGGGGCAGTTGGTCATACCCAGCTCCTCCCCCTGGTAGACGTAGGGAGTGCCCTGCATCATATGCAGCGCCGTGGCAAGGCACTTGGCCGCCTGGGGAGAGCCGTCTCCCCAGCGGGAGACCACCCGGGGCTGGTCGTGGTTGCAGAAAAAGAGACTGTTCCAGGCCTGCCCTTCCAGACCGGTCTGCCATTTGGCGAGGTTTTTCTTCAGCGCCGGCAGGGGGACCCGGGCGGTGCTCCACTTGTCGGCGGGGGAGGCGTCCAGCCCCACGTGCTCGAACTGGAAGACCATGCTCAGCTCCGTGCCGTCGGCATTGGCGTAGCGCCGGGCCTCCTCCAGGGTGACGCCCGCCGTTTCGCCCACCGTCAGGAGGTCGTATCGGGACAGGACCCGCCGGTTCATCTCCCGGAGATACTCGTGGACGTGGGGACCGTTGCACACGCCGCCGGGGGCCATGACGCTGCCGTAGAGCATGCCCGGCTCCAGCGGGGCGTCGGGCATGTCGGCGCGCTTGGAGATCATGGAGATCACGTCCATCCGGAAGCCGTCGATGCCCTTTTCGCACCACCAGGTCATCATGTCGAACACCGCGTCCCGGACGGCGGGCTCGTCCCAGTTCAGATCGGGCTGCTTTTTGCTGAAGCAGTGGAGGTAGTACATCCGCGTGGTCTCGTCCCATTCCCAGGCCGAGCCGGAGAAGGCGCTGCCCCAGTTGTTGGGAGGGCGTCCGTCCTTTCCCTCCCGCCAGATGTACCAGTCCCGCTTTTCGCTGCTGCGGGAGGCGCGGCTCTCGATGAACCAGGGGTGCTCGTCGGAGGTGTGGTTGACCACCAGGTCCATGACGATGCGGAGACCCCGCTCATGGGCCGCCGCCAGCAGGGCATCGAAATCCTCCATGGTGCCGAACTCGTCCATGATCGCCCGGTAATCGGAGATGTCGTAGCCGTTGTCGTCGTTGGGGGAGCGGTAGACCGGGCTGAGCCAGATCACGTTCACGCCCAGGTCCCGGACGTAATCCAGCTTGCTCAGGATCCCCGGCAGATCTCCGATCCCGTCGCCGTTGCTGTCGCAAAAGCTGCGGGGATAGATCTGATAGACTACGCTCTCCTTCCACCAAGCCCGCTTTTCCATCCCTCAGTCCTCCATTTCCAGTATGACGAACTGCCAGGGGGCCAGCAGCGCCGCCCCGTTCTCCACGGAGAAGCCGGACAGATTGTCCAGCAGCGTCTGTCGGATCTTTCCCGGCAGTGGGCAGGCCTGCGTCTCTCCCCGGAGGTTGCCCAGCACCAGCAGCGTCCGGTCTCCCCGGCGGAAGTAGGCCATCAGGCCGTCCCGTTCCTCCAGCCAGGGCTCCAGCCGCCCGTAGACCACTGTTTCCGCCCAGACCGGGTCCCGCCGCAGCTCGATGAGAGCCCGGTAGAAGCGCCACACCGAATCCGGCCTCCGGCGCTGCTCGGCAAGGTTGAGCGTGCGGTAGTTGGGATTTGCCGGCAGCCAGGGCGTCCCCGCGGTGAAGCCGGCGTTGGGGCTGTCGTCCCACTGGAAGGGGGTGCGGGCGTTGTCCCGGGAAAAGCGGTCCACCACCGCCAGCGCCTCCGCCGGGGAGAGCCCCGCCTCCAGCGCCACCTTGTACTGGTCCCGGCTGGAGATGTCGTCGATCTCGGAGATGTCCCGGTGGCGGACGTTCTCCATCCCCAGCTCCTGCCCCTGGTAAAGGAAGGGCAGACCGCGGAGCATAAAGCTCAAGCCGCCCAGCAGCTTTTTCCCGGCCTCGCAGCGGCCCTCCGGCGGGAGGTAATAGGATACGCCCCGGGGTTCGTCGTGGTTTTCCAGAATGTTGGAGAGAAATCCCACCTCGGCGGTCCGGCGCTGGCTGCCGAATACGGCGTGCTTCCACTGATCCAGCGTCACGGGAGCCTGGTCGTACCAGCCCCGCTCCGAGTGGTTCAGCAGATGACCGGAGAAGTCGAACATGGTGGAGAAGCAGCCCGTGTCACCGATGAACCGGGGCAGCTCCTCCGGCTTGTCGTTGAACACCTCCCCGGCGGTGAAGGCGTCGTAGCGGTAGAAGGTCTCCTCCGCCATCTCGTGGAGCAGATCCCCCACGCCCTTGGCCTCCTCCAGCATCCGGGAGATGGAGCACATGCCGTCGGCCCGGTCCGCCGGGAAATCCCGGAAGGGGAGCAGCTTTTTGATGTTGATGATGGCGTCGATCCGGAACCCGGCCAGGCCCTTGTCCAGCCACCAGTTGATCATACGGTAGATCTCCCGGCGCAGGTCCGGGTTTTCCCAGTTCAGGTCCGGCTGCTTTTTGTGGAACAGGTGCAGATAGATCTTGTCCTCGTGGCCGGGCAGCTTGTCCCAGACGGAGCCGCCGAAATAGCTGCGCCAGTTGCAGGGCAGCGGCTCGCCCTCGTGCCAGTCCCGGATGTAGAAGAACTGTCCGTACCGCCCGTCCGGGTCGGCGCAGGCCTTTTTAAACCATTCGTGCTCGTCGGAGCAGTGGTTGACCACCAGGTCCATGACGACCCCGATGCCCCGCGCTTTTGCCTCCGCGATCAGCCGGTCCAGGTCCTCCATCGTGCCGAAGCGGGGGTCGATGGCGAAGTAGTCGGAGATGTCGTAACCCTGGTCCGCCAGCGGGGAGCAGTAGATGGGGGAGAGCCATACGATGTCCGCGCCCAGCTCCCGGAGGTAGTCCAGCTTCGAGATCACGCCGGGCAGGTCGCCGATGCCGTCCCCGTTGGAATCCATAAAGCTCTTGGGGTAGATCTGATAAGCGGTCTTTCCGTGCCACCATTTTCTTTCCATACATTGAATCCCCCTTTTTTCTTGATCTCAGCATACCATCCCGACTCCGGGCGTGTCAATCGGCCGCGAGGGGAAAGATCCCGTCTGCCGCCGCTTTATCCGGCCCGGAGCCGGACGTTTTTGCGGAGTCACGATTGCAAAACAGGGGAGATGGAAGTATAATAGCGGCGAAAGCGATCCGAAAAGGAGGTCTTTTCCTATGACAGCGACCGCGGGCGCCATCCTCTATTTTGACTGGGAGATGCGGCTCATGGAGTGGCTGCAGGCCCGCATCGGCAGCAGCGGCTTCGCATTTTCGCTGCTGTCCAACCTGTCCGCCTTCGGCGAGCAGCTGCTGCTGGTGGCCATCATGGGCTTCCTCTACTGGGGCCTGGACAAGGAATTCGGCAAATATGTGGGCCTGAACGTACTCATGGCCAACGTCTGGAACCCGCTGATCAAGAACATGGTCCTCCGCCTGCGGCCGTATTTCGTCCCCGGGTATGACGTAAAGCTGCTCCGGCTGGTGGACAGCGGCGCGGACGCCATGGACGTGGCCGCCCAGGGATATTCCTTCCCCAGCGGCCATTCCGCCAGCGCCGTGGCGGCCTACGGCTCCCTGGCCGCCCACGAGAAAAAGAAAAAGCTGCTGTGGGTGCTGGCCGTCGTGCTGCCGCTGCTGGTGGGCTTTTCCCGGGTATACGTGGGCGCGCACTTCCCCACGGACGTGCTCTGCGGCTGGCTGCTGGGCGCGGTGATCGTGGCGCTGATCCCCTGGCTGCGCCGGAAGATCCGGAACCGCTGGCTGTTCTACGCGGTGCTGCTGCTCTCCGTTCTGCCGGGCTTTTTCTTCTGCACCAGCAACGACTATTACAGCGCCTTCGGCATGCTCCTGGGCTTCGTTCTCGCCGAGCCCTTTGAGGAAAAGTATGTGAAGTTCGAAAACACCTCCAACCTCCTCCGCTGCGTCCTGCGCACGGCGGGCGGCGCGGTGATCTACTTTGCGCTTAACGAGGCGCTGAAGCTGCCATTCCCCAAGGAGATGCTGGCCGCGGGGGACTTTACCGCCTATCTGATCCGCACGCTGCGCTACGCCGCGGTGATCTTTGTGGTCATCGGCGTATATCCCATGCTCTTCAAGCTCACGGGCAGGCTCTGGGACCGAAAGGACAAAAAGCCGCAGGAGTGAAAAACAGGGATCATTATAAAGGGCCTGTCCCGGAGTATGGGACAGGCCCTTTTGTATACAGAAGGCCACTCGTTCGACGAGTGGACAAAAAAAGCTTAAGCGAGGAGGAAAACACTTCAATAAGCCGGAATGACAGCAACAGATTATCGCATACATTATCGCATACGAAGAATGGGATTATGCTTTCCGTCGAAAGCGAAAGCCTTCGAGGGGTAGAGCGCAACCTATTTAGATGTAATATCGATCTGGCTGGTGCCTAAATCATCCTCATAAATACGGATGTTGTACTGGTACTCCTTGTCTCCGTCTTTTATGATAAAAGAGGTGTCACCGTAAGCGTGCGCCTGAACCAAAACCGTACTGTCTTCCCCTGTACCCGATACCGAAATGTCAGCGATCCCGGAATCATAGACCGTCACTTCTGCATATTCTGTCAATACGGGGTTATCGGGGAGAAACTGACTCGAAGAAAAGTCAACGTTCTTGGGGAGCAGCAGCATGACCGCAATGACTGCGATCGGTACCAGCACTCCAACGAGCCTTTGCGGCAGCTTCTCCGTAAATGCATACAGATAAATCAGAATCTGGAGGATGCAGAACACGACCATGATCAGCAGGCTCGGGAACTGATGGATCACGTGCTTCAGGCCGTCTTCGCAGAGATAGGCCAAAAGAATCAGCACCGGCATCAGGATGAGAAGACTGAGCCAGTTCTTTTTCCGGATGTACCAGCCGATATACGCGGCAGGAAATGTGCACAGCGTCAGAATAAACCAATGCTTATAGTACTGAAAGATCCCCCAGCCCTGCCAGGTAAACGGAACCTGCAGCAGATAGATCAGCGGCTGACTGATCAGGAAAAATGCAAAAGTCTTAAGTGCCGAGTCAAGGGGGCTTTTGGCGTTCGCGATGATAATGACAGCAAAAAAGACCCATGCCTCCAAGGTCTCGCCCATCCTCGCAAAGGACGTGCCCTGAAAGATCGGAAGAACCAGAAAAACAGTGGTTAAAACCGCCGCTCCGACAGCATACAGGATGACGCCGGGCCAGGTCAGGTTGATTCCGCCATATAGCTTGTCCGTAAATTTTCTCAATGCACTTTTCTTTTCCAAAATACATTCACTCTTTTCCTGCGTTTTCCATGTTTCGGTTCATGCAATTCCGATTTGTCTGCATCATACCACAGAATCAAAAGCGTGGCAATTTGTTTTCGAGTGCACGCTCCCCCGACCGTGGGACCACGAAAAGCCCTCGAAGGCGAAAGCCTTCGAGGGAGAAAGATCAATGATTCATCTCTACAAACTGGAAATTAATGATCCCTCTGAAGATGGTTTACATACCTGTGACGCTGGATACGGACTCAAATTGAACGATCCCCCTCTGTGAGAACGATTTGTCCGGGAGAGGGGTGCCGGGAACACCCGAAAAAGCAAAAATGCCGCTGCGGAAATAGCTCCGTAGCGGCTGTTCTATGCCTTCCCCTTGAGGGGAAGGTGCCCGAAGGGCGGATGAGGTGGAAGGTCATGCAAAGGTGGGAGAACACCTCATCCGTCTCGCTTGCGCTCGACAGCTTCACCTCAAGGGGAAGCCTGTTCGAGGCAA